>NZ_JACJPX010000030.1 GCF_014696315.1 Calothrix membranacea FACHB-236 | reverse complement strand
TATTGCTTGGCAGCCGTCGGCTGGCACAAACTCACACCCCCCTACAACGATTATCATTCTTATTCGGTTTCATATTTAATTCTATGAAAGTCCTGTGTAGTACAGTGTTGAGGAATTCCAGCTTGATTCTCGCTCTTTAATATTTAGATGCGTTTGCCCTACTTCCCAGGCTGTGCCTTTGTAGCCATAATCAAAAATTTCGGGATGCAACATTTCTGCCAAAATTTCTAGAGAATCTACTAGCCTTGGCCCTGGACGGTTAAAGTAGGCATTACCATCAGTAATGTAGACTCTACCAGTTTGGGCAGCATGGAGTTTTTGCCACTCGGAACTTTGAGTTAATAACTGCGCTTCTTGGCGAGTGCGTTCTAAATCCCAACCACAAGGCATAAAGATAATGATATCGGGATTACTGGCTATGAGTGTTTCCCAAGGTAAAATAGCCGATGGCTGCCCTGGGGAACTAAATAGCGTTTGTCCCCCTACCAAGTTGACTAATTCAGGAATCCAATTAGCGGCTGTCATCAAAGGATCAGTCCATTCGATGCAAGCAACTGTAGGCAGTTCTGTTAAAGTGAGTCCTTGAATTTTTTGCTGACAGATTTTGACACGAGCTTCTAGGTTTTCTATCAACTTCACTGAGTCTACCTGGAAGATATTACCGATGCGCTCAATATCGTTCCAAATATCTTGAAGCACATTGGGCTGCAGGGAAATAATTTGGGGGGAACTTTCGATGAGACTGGCAACTGCTGTTTCTACTTCTTCGAGTCTGACTGCACACACATCACACTGGTCTTGAGTCAGAATATGGGTGGGCTGTAATTTTTCTAAAATCTCCGTATTAATTTCATAGATGCTGAGAGCCGATTGTAATAAATCATTTACCTCATCGTGAACTTTCCGACTGGAGGCATTACTATTTATCCGGGCTGCCGTACAAATAGGGCGATCTTGAATTTCTGGGGGATAATCACATTCGTGCGATCGCCCCACAATTGCGTTACTCAAACCCAGTGCTGCTAAAATCTCTGTTCCACTTGGAATGAGAGAGACAATTCTGACGCTGCTATCTTTCATTGCTCCACCTCTGTAACAGCTGCTCTACATTAATTGTCGCAAAATTTGTGGGTTTGCGTATCTCTCTAGAAGAATACACTGCCTTTGAAACGATATTTTTAGCAAAAATTAGGAATAAAGATAATGGCAACCATAGAGAGAATTTACGCCCTAATTTTACAAAATTTTGTAAAGCTCAAATTCCCAAAAATCTGGACTCTTAACCTTGAACTTTTAATCTCTAGAGCACCATGAAATCAGCTCAATTAAAGCCAATTATGTAAATTTTTGTAAAGTAAAGCCCAAGGAAAAGAGAAAAACTGGATTGTTGGTTAATTTTCCTTTCTGAATATAGTTATGAGCGATCGCCAAGCTACTTACAAGTAGATCTCATAGCTGCATAAATTCTCATCAGTTTAATGATGAGTTAATAAAGCGTTGTTTTAAATGTATTGAGGCTCAAAGTCTATCAATAGATGTAGCGCTCTTGAATTTATTCTTGAATAATGCTAATTGTGTAAAAACCGTATCTCCTTTCTCTAGATGCGTAGTAGCGGGTCATTCGTAGACATCGCTGACAAAGTGGCAATCATTGCGATCGCTGATATAAGAGATGAGGTTTGCAGCTTACTAGCTCTGAGTTAATTACCACAGAACTATTTAATTAAAAGTGAGTTACACCTCAAGTTTGGCGCTGGCGTTTGCGTAGGCAAGCGACCTGCAAGGGCATGAGTGAATGCTGAGAAAAAAATAACTGTATGCTACAGCTATAGCAAGTTATGAGAGACAGTTATCGTCTTTCTTTAATTTGACTGAGCGCAAAACCCAACCATGTTGTTCTGTTGAAACAACGTTTTGATGAGTCATCTTACATCATAGAGGAATGATTGTCGATGCAAATCATAATTCTGGCAGAAATGACTAGTTATGAAATTGCAAAACTGATTGACAATAATGTCCTCAAGATCATCACGCTAGAATCACAAGTGTTGATAGTAAAAAATATACTTTCCGGGTCTGAAAAAACCAGTGAAGTATTTGTATTTAATAAAGATGACTCTACTTTCCCTGTAGAACTTCAAAGCAAAATTATTTCTTACGCAGGTCAAAAAATGCATGTGGTGGCAGCTAGAGATATTACAGAAGGCAAGCAATCCCAGGCAAGTTTGCAAACTCGAGAACATGCTCGACGAAAACAAAGCCAAACGTTGGTGCAGCTAGCAAGAAGTAAAAAATTCCAACAAGGTAATCTCAATGCAGCATTCCAAGAGATTACAGAAGCTGCTGCTCGCACCCTTACCGTGCAGCGAGTTGGTATATGGTTATATAACGAAGACCGCTCAACTTTAGAATGTATTGATTTATATGATCTAAGAACAAAAGAGCATACCTGCGGCTTGTCCTTATTGAAGGCGAATTACCCTAATTATTTCCAAGCTTTATCTGAGGAACGTAGTATTGCCGCCGATGATGCCATCAACGACATGAGAACTGAAGAATTATCCCAGTCTTATCTATCTGTGTTGGGTATTGCATCTTTGTTGAATGCACCAATTTGGCTAGGGGGTCGGTTAGTAGGAGTAGTCTCTCACGAGCATTTGGGTGAGATTCGCCAATGGACATTAGAAGAAGAAAATTTTGCAGGTTCAATGGCAGATTTTGTTACCCTAGCCATAGAAGCCAGCGAACGTAACGCCGCCGAGTCTGCACTGCGTCAGAGTGAGGCCCAATTCCGAGCAATTTTTGAGTGTTCCTCAATTGGCATCGGACTAATAGATATGAAAGTAGAAATAGTGGATGCAAATCCGGCATTATGTCAAATGCTGGGTTACAGTCGCGAACAACTATATGGGCAGCGTTTTACAAATTACATTTCCCAACAAAAAGGAGATTTAGAGCTTTTTGGACAACTTGTTTCTGAAATTCACAAAGGCCCAGAACAGCTGAGTGAAAGACATCGCATTGAAATGGAAAGACTATTCCTTCATAAAGAAGGAGGGTTAGTTTGGACTCATCTGTCAGTTTCAGTTATACGTGACAGTAATGGCAACCCTGAGTTTTTCTTAGCTATTGTTGAAGATATTACAGAACGCAAGCAAACTGAGTTAAAACTACGCGCCTCACAAGCCGCAGCAGAAGCTGGGAGTCGTGCCAAAAGTGAATTTTTAGCAACAATGAGCCATGAACTGCGAACCCCCCTAAACGCGATTATGGGTTTATCGCAATTATTGCAACAAGAAATGGTCGGCCCTCTCAATGAAAAGCAGCAAGAATATATAGGTTGTGTATATAGCAGTGGTCAACATCTCTTAGCGCTAATCAACGATATTTTGGATTTATCTAAGGTAGAAGCAGGGAAAGAAGAACTTTTACAGTTGCCTTTGTTAGTTAGAGATGTGTGTAACTATGTAATATCTACAGTATCAGACCAAGCTTTAGATAAAGGGTTACAACTGACCCACGAAATTGATTCAGAAGCCGAGATTTTTATTGGAGATGAGCGGCGAGTCAAGCAAATGCTGCTCAATCTGCTGACAAATGCAATTAAATTCACACCAGCAGGTACGGTATCCTTAGAAGTAAAAAAAGTTAGTAACGGTATTAGCTTTACAGTTGCTGATACTGGTATAGGAATTGACCCTAATAATTTTAAATTTTTGTTTCAACCCTTTAAACAACTTGATAGCCGATTAAATCGCCAGTATGAAGGTACGGGTTTGGGTCTAGCTTTAACGCGCAAACTAGCACGCTTGCATGGTGGTGATGTCACAGTGGAATCAGCTTTAGGCCAAGGCAGTCGGTTTACGTTGTTTCTGCCAGATCAACCTTATAGTAGTTCGTAATGGGTAATGGGTAATGGGTAATGGGTAATGGGTAATTGGTAATTATGACAGCAACTCGTAGGGTGGGTAGTAGTTATCATCATGCTTTGAGGGCAAGAGTCAAAAAAAGCCGCCCTAGAGGGTGGCACAAAATTATCAGTGCAGCTTGAAGATAGGTAGTAAGCAGCAAACTGCTTACTACCTACTAAGACTACTAGCGATCGCAATTAGCAATCGTAGTATAGGTAAAATTCGTAGGGATGAGGACGTAGTTGTAGCTGCTTAACTTCGTTAACTAGCTTGTACTCAATCCAGTTTTGGATAAAGTCTTCTGTGAATACACCACTTTCAGTTAAGAAGGCGTGATCGTTTTCCAGAGCTTCTAATGCCAGTTCCAAAGAACCAGGTGTAGAAGGAACTTTTGCTAGTTCTTCTGGAGAAAGTTCATAGATATTTCTGTCTAAGGGTTCACCAGGATGGATTTTATTCTTGATACCATCAATACCAGCACAAAGCATAGCAGCAAATGCTAAGTAGGGGTTAGAGGTAGCATCTGGGCAACGGAACTCTAAACGCTTAGCTTTGGGGTTAGTACCAGACAGAGGAATCCGCACAGAAGCAGAACGGTTACCTTGGGAGTAAGCCAAGTTAACAGGTGCTTCATAACCAGGTACTAAGCGCTTGTAAGAGTTAGTGGTGGGGTTTGTGATGCCCAACAATGCTGGTGCGTGTTTGAGGATACCACCGATGTAATACAGCGCCATGTCACTCAAACCAGCATACTTATCACCGCCAAATAGAGGTTTGCCATCCTTCCAAATAGACTGGTGACAGTGCATCCCCGAACCATTATCACCAAAAATTGGTTTTGGCATAAAGGTCACGGTTCTACCATATTTCTTGGCAACGTTCTTGATGACATACTTGTAAGTCATCAACCAGTCAGCAGCTTCGATGAGCTTACCAAAGCGGAAACCCAATTCGCACTGACCACCAGTGGCAACTTCATGGTGTTGTTTTTCAATGGGTACGCCGCAAGCTGCCATCGTTAGCAGCATTTCTGTACGCATATCCTGGAAGGTATCAGTGGGCGCAACTGGGAAGTAACCTTCTTTGAAGCGTGGTTTGTAAGCGAGGTTAGGGCCTTCATCTTTACCAGAATTCCAACGACCTTCTACGGAGTCTACGTAGTAATAACCTGAGTTGGCAGTTTGGTCAAAACGGGCATCATCAAAGATAAAGAACTCAGCTTCTGGGCCAAAGAAAGCTGTGTCACCAAGGCCAGTAGAAACTAAATAGTCTATGGCTTTTTGGGCAATCACGCGGGGACAACGGTTATACCATTCGCCTGTGCGAGGTTCTTTAATGCTACAAATTATACTTAGAGTTGGCTCTTTCATGAATGGGTCGATCCAGGCAGTGTTTGGATCTAAAACCATTGTCATGTCTGATTCTTCGATGCCTTTCCAACCCCGAATACTGGAACCGTCGAAAGGTACGCCATCAGTGAATGAACTTTCATCGATCTGGTTGTAGTACACGGTGAGGTGCTGCCATGTCCCTGGTGTATCGATGAATTTCAGATCAATCATCTGAATTTTTTGGTCTTGAATCAATTTCAAGACTTCTTGTGGGGTTGTCATTGTTACTCCTTCTCTGCCAATTAAATAAACTCAAACTAGAATCTTTAAACCACGCTGACCCTGCTGAGATGAACCCAATTGTGACACACCTGGAATATCCTAAGGATATGACATTAGAGATTTTTGTAGTCTTTGTTACAGATTGTCCGGTTTACAGTTTATATTAACCTTTGCCTCATACCTGTACAAAAATCGAACATACCATCTCAGAGGGGTCAACTTTGGCATAGAATCCTTAAATAGCGGGTAGATTGTTTTGTGCCGATTCTATATTGTAATTGGCACAAAAAATGACTGGTGCATGAAGCAGCCAAATTAATATCAAACCATAGATAGTAATGATTGGGAGAAATCGGAATGCGCGATGCAGTAACAAGTTTAATTAAGAATTATGACGTAGTTGGTCGCTATTTTGACCGGGATGCACTCGACAGCCTTAAATCCTATTTTGCAAGTGGTACCGCACGTATCCAAGCTGCGGCAACAATCAATTCTAATGCGGCTGCAATTGTCAAGCAGTCTGGTTCTCAATTATTTGATGAACTACCAGAATTGATTCGTCCTAGCGGCAATGCTTATACAACTCGTCGTTATGCTGCTTGTTTGCGGGATTTAGATTACTACTTGCGCTACGCCACTTATGCTTTGGTTGCTGGTAATACCAATGTCTTAGATGAGCGTGTCCTGCAAGGGCTAAGAGAAACTTACAATTCTTTGGGAGTCCCCATCGGCCCCACAGTCCGTGGTGTGCAGATTATGAAGGAAATTGTTAAGGCACAAGTAGCAGCAGCAGGTCTTACTGATACAGCTTTTGTAGATGAACCTTTTGACCATATCAGTCGTGAATTAAGCGAAAACAATATCTAGGTATTTGGGGCAGGACAAATGTCCAACCCCTAAAAATATCAACAGCAAACCTTCATTTGAGGTAGCTGGATTGAGGAATGTGGGTTAAATAACCTGCAATTTTTGTAGGGTGCGTTAGGTGATTCGGTTACGATTTCGCACTTGGCACTTTACATAAAAAGTTTTGCATTTTATTTGATCTACATTCCTTTAGCAATTCGCTTTTTTTTGTTGCATAAAAATACAATAAATTCTCAATTTAAAAATAAAATTTAATATTTTCTAGGTTTTATTTACATTCCCTAGGTGAATCAATAATTTTAAAAAAAATCAAGTAATTGTTTGTTTGTCAATAAGCAATTGTGCTAAAAAACTTTGAGAGATATTCCCTAAACTGTGAATATGACTTTATCTGTCAGAGGCGATCGCTTCATATTAATTAACAAACTTTCCTCAGCAGTTTACAGTCATATTCAGTCACAAAAATTAGTAATATTCGATTAGCATTGGTTCCTCGGGGATAAAACGCGAAACAAAGTTAGTTTTTTTACCTAATGGCTTAAAAGAGGCGATCGCAATTGGAGCCTTGAGCTTTTTTAACTCTTGGATTTCCCAAAAAACTGCCCACCGAGGTTTGTCGGCTGTAGTAGATGGTGGCAAAAACTTTGATTTACCTGCATATCTGCCATTGCGAGAATTTGCATGACCAATATATAAACCTCCCCAAGAGACTTCCGAGTTCAGAGGTTGATCCGCACAGTCTGAAGCATAAATTAACACTTCTACGGTTTTTTCTCCACGTAATTCATCAGCTTTGCGGAATACTTCAAAAGCCATGCTACCGAAAGCGACTTTGATGATTTCATCACTAAGTTCACTGTCTAGCTTTTCCATTGTCTCTAATGCAGACAGTAAATGCATCTCCGGAACAGATGCCAGAATCGCGAAAGAAGTTGTTTTAGCCATGTTCTGTTCCTATCTATGTAACCTTGTAATTATAATTACGTTTTATGCTCACCTTGGTAATTTTGGCAGAATTTAAACTACTAATTTTCAAGTGAGAAATCTGATATTTATAATCGATGCCGGAATTGAGTAATTTATTCCTTGGAAGTCCCAAATCCGGCACAATAGAAAATGCTCACGCTCATCTAGTTGATTTTTTGGCTAAACAACGACTCGACACACTCTTAGTAGAATTAGGTTTATGTACTTCTCGCGCCTTAGCACAGCGACTCATCCAGGCGGGAGAAGTTAGCGTGAATCAGCAGGTTGTTGACAAGCCTGGTACAGAAATAGATATTACATCTCAAATTAAGATTAAAGAGCGATCGCGGTTTGTGTCCAGAGGCGGCGAGAAACTAGCTAAAGCCTTAGAAAGTTTTGCCATTCCTGTAGAAGGGCGCATTTGTATAGATGGGGGGATTTCCACAGGTGGCTTTACCGATTGTCTACTACAAGCTGGAGCCAAATTAGTTTACGGCATTGATGTTGGCTATGGGCAAGTTGACTGGCGCTTGCGAAATGACTCGCGAGTGATTTTGCGAGAACGCACCAACTTACGCCAACTACAACCAGAGCAATTGTACGCTGAAGCTGACCCTATACCTGATTTAGCAGTCGTAGATGTATCGTTTATTTCCTTAGCTAAAATTTTGCCCGCCTTGTGGCAACTGACTCAAGCGCCCCGCGAAGCAGTATTATTAGTCAAGCCTCAATTTGAAGTTGGCAAATCCCGTGTAGGCAAAAAAGGCGTGGTGCGCGACCCAAACGACCAAGCAGAGGCGATTTTCCAAGTGTTGCAAGCAGCTCAAGCATTAGGATGGAAATACCAAGGCTTAACTTGGTCACCCATTACCGGGCCAGCAGGAAATATCGAATATCTTTTATGGTTGAGAATGGACAGCGAAACACCATCGCCTGATTTAGAAGCAATTCAGCAAATCACTAAATCAGCTGTGGCTGATTTGAGAGAATAGGGTTAATGGGGACTGGGGACTGGGGACTAGGGATTGGGAAGACAAGAGGGAAAAGGGCAAAATAAGTTTTGACTTTTGAGTACAGACGCGATTAATCGCGTCTCTGCAACTTTTGACCCTTGACCATTCTTATACGTCGTATATCAAGCACTCGATTGCTTCTGGATTTTGCTCACAGTAAATTTCTAAATCGGTTTTGCGTTTTTTAGCTTGTTGTTGATGAGCTTTTTTGGCTTGCAATTCTTCCACAATTTCCCATGCTACAGCACAATTAGTAGAATCACTGCCGTTGCGATCGCAGGTAGAACGCGCTTCATTAATAGCTTCTAAAATCGCTTCTTGCAAAGTTTTAGTCCCATTTTGAGCGGCAGCGACAGCAGCCTGAACTACTTCTAAATTTGTCTGCATGATACTTTTACCTTTATGTATTGCGATAGAGATGAGACTGCTTGTAAAACCTTCTTTCGCAGTACATTCTATTTTGACAAATATTATTAGAAATAGCTTCAATAGAATGGCTTATTTCAATATTCCTTGAAAATAGCTTGATGTAAAAAATTAATCAAAGAATATAAAAAATACAACATTCAATAGATATAAATTTGCTGATATCTTTTGGTATACGAAAAATTATTGATAAATAAAGTAACTATTTTTTCCATTGTTACTGACTGATTTATAGCGTGAAAATGCTTACTTTTGCTCAGTAGAGGCTGAAAGCGATTTATAATTTTTACTTTTTTGTGTGTTTTGCCACTGTTGTTTAAATAGATTTTTTTGTTTATAAGTAATGTGTTATTTGCCATTTACTTTTCTTTACAAATGGAGGTGTCCTACTAAAAATTAATCTTTTCTTTGTTGTTCAGATAGGTAATTAATGTCAGAATGAACCGTCCGTTATTAGGGATTGTTTGGGATTTACTCAACACCCTATTGTTAACCATTGTTGGTACTTTTATCGCCAGCTCACCTAGTATTAACTTACTCTCTATTGGTGTCGGGTTTATTTCAGGAATTAGCGCCTCATATTCTGGAAGACTTGACTCCCTATTTGCCAATAATTCTTCTGTTGGAGTACTGGCTATTTGTGTAGCTGAGGGCAATTGTCAGATTGATGGCAGCAAAACCAAGAACTATTTTCAAAACATTGATCCAGGTAACGGCTTGATAAATAGAGGTTGGTGTTCGGATCAAGGAAGAGGTGGTTCTAATCTGACAAATGCAGATGCTGGATGTCTCAAACGCACAAAAAGCCGTATTCCCCGCCTCGTTGAGAGAATGAAGCGTGTAGGACTCAATCCTGAACAGCATGAAGAAGCATTTGTGAATGCAACTGACTTATGGAATCAAGCTTCTCCCAGAGTCAGCGATGCGTTCCCTACAACCTATCGTGCAGCACTTAACCGAGGATTGCAGGGACAAGAAGCGATTTTGTGGGCACGTGTAGAAGCTTTTCGCGATGATTCTGGAAAACTATCAGCTGGCAATATAAATCTCCAAAGAGGTGTTTATATAGGTTTGTTTGGTATATGTGCAAACCCTCAAAACACCTATTATCAAACCCGCTTGCAGACTTACCCTTTAATGTCAGAACGCTGGCGTTGGTCTTGTATTGCGCTAGATCAAAATAGGAGAGTCGAAGCTATTCAACGTGTTTTTGCAAGCATTCAGTGAAGGGTGAGGTAGAGGAAAAGGGGCAGGGGGTAGGGGGACAAGGAGAAATAAGCAATTCCCTAATCCCCAATCCCTATTCTCCAATCCCTATTCCCCAACCACCGGTGAACACAAAGCTTTGTTGGGGTTTGCGTTGACGGGGGGAAAACTCGCGTTGTTGATATTGTTCTGGTAGGGTTTGCGGATCGCCTGGATAGCCAAGTGCGATCGCAGCTACTGGTTCATACCCTTGGGGAATCTTGTATAATTCCTTTGTTTTCGGTACATCAAAGCCTGCCATTTGGTGAGTGAATAAACCCAGGGCTGTTGCTTGGACTGAAAGACTGCAAACTGCTGTGCCTACGTCATGAAAAGCATGACGGTTCTCTGTGCCATTTTTCTCAAAATAGAGTTTTGCTACCGAAATCATCAATACAGGAGCATTTTTTGCCCATACTTGATTTCCTTCGGCTAAACAACTCAGGAGACGGTTAAAGTCTTCTGGGTTGTCTTGAGTTGCCACAATAAAGTGCCAAGGCTGCTCATTATAAGAAGATGCAGACCAACGCGCCGCCTCAAATAAGCTATGAAGTTTTGCTTTTTCTATGGGTTTATCTGAAAACGCTAGAGGACTCCAACGTTGTTCTAGTAAAGGATGAATTGGATATTGAGTAGGAGCTAGTTTTTCCATGACTATATATATATTGTTAACTTCAAACGGCTTAGACATGATAAAGCAGTTATCTGTTTGACACTACCCTGAGGAAATGAATCTAGTCATTCCCTCGAAAGGAAGAAATAAGGTCAGGGGATTTTAGATTTTAGATTTTGGATTTTGGATTGATTTAATATTTGATCCAAAGCTTTATCTTATGCGATCGCAGTCGCAGTTATTCAGTATATATTCGTAACTATTTTTACAGAAGACAAAGCAATACTACTGAAGGTAGACTCATATGCATATCCAGAAAACTTGCGCTGGATATAAAAGCTGCTGGATTGGTAAATCTGCAAATAAGTACAGTAATTGATGTGCTGATGGCAAGTTTTCCTCTAGTGGAAGTTGAATTTCTCCATTCGCAAGTTCTAAGGAACTTCAGGAATATGGGTTTTTTAATCTTTTTAGTAGTTGTAATTGCAACTGTTACGGTGATTATTATTACTAGCTACAACGATTTAGTGAAGCTGCGTAACCGCTACAAAAATGCTTATTCTCAAATCGATGTGCAATTACAGCGCCGCTATGACTTAATTCCCAATTTGGTGGAAACTGCTAAAGGTTACATGAAACATGAACGGGAAACCTTAGAAGCAGTAATTGCGGCGCGGAATTCTGCATTAAATGCTAGTACTCGTGCGGTGCAAAATCCTGGTGATCCACAAGCAATGCAACAGTTAGGTAATGCGGAAGCCGCGTTGACAGGTGCGTTAAGCCGATTCATGGTACTTTCGGAATCTTATCCGGAATTAAAAGCCGATCGCTCTATGAGTCAGGTAATGGAGGAACTCTCTTCCACAGAAAACCGGATTGCTTTTGCACGTCAGGCTTTTAATGATGCTGTGACACTCTACAACACTAAAAGCGAATCTTTCCCCAGCAATTTAATAGCCAATAATTTTAATTTTAGGGTTGCGGAATTGCTGCAAGAAGCAACACCAGAAATGAAAACTGCTCCTCGCGTGTCTTTTTAAGCCCATATGAATTTTTTTGAACATCAGGATCTTGCACGCCAAAACACGCAAAAGTTAATCGGATTGTTTGCAATATCAATTGCAGTCATGATTGTGGCGATTTATATTGCCGCTTTATTTGTAATTGGCATAGCACCTCGTAGTTTATGGCAGCCACAATTATTATTTTCTGTGGGTGTCATTACAATTATTGCGATCGCTCTTGCAAGTTGGTATAAAACTTTTTCGCTGCGGGAGGGGGGTAGCGTCATTGCCCAAGAGTTGGGGGGACAGCTTCTCATCCCAGAAATGGCAGACGAACAAGGGCTACAGCTATTAAATATTGTCGAAGAAATGGCGATCGCTTCTGGTATTTCTGTGCCAGCCGTCTATCTTTTGGAGTCAGAACGGGGGATTAATGCTTTTGCGGCTGGGTTTACCCCCAACGATGCGGTAATAGGAGTTACCCGTGGAAGTTTGGAACACCTCAACCGTGATGAACTCCAAGGAGTCATTGGTCATGAATTCAGTCACATTCTCAATGGAGATATGGGGCTGAATTTGCGTTTAATCGGCTTATTACACGGGATTTTATTCATTTATTTAACTGGGGACTTGTTATGGCACTGGCGGGTTCGCGTTAACTCCGATGAAAACAAAGGTTTGCCTTTGTGGGCTTTTGGTCTAGCATTAATGGCTATTGGTGGTATTGGTTTAATCTGCGGTCGTTTAATTAAAGCCGCAGTCTCTCGCCAACGGGAGTTTTTAGCTGATGCTTCGGCGGTGCAGTTTACTCGTAACCCCAATGGTATGACTGGGGTACTACAAAAGCTGCAACAAATGGATTCTCGGTTAATGTCTCCAAAAGCAGAAGCAGCTAGCCATATGTTTTTTGGCAATGCCCTCAAGCCTTCTTTTTTAGAAGATATGTTTGCTACTCACCCACCACTGGCAGAACGCATTCGCCGCATTGGGGGTTTGAATGCGCGTGATTTAGCAGCTATGCCATCTCCCATGCGCCATTCCCAAACTTCCGGGGATTCTCTGACGATGGGTTTTGCTGCGGGTGGAAATGCTACATCATTTAACCCAGAACAAGTAGTCAACCAAGTCGGAAGCGTTGCACCAGAACATTTTGCCCATGCTCAAGCATTGTTAGCAAAGTTACCAGAATCCCTGCGCTTGGGGGTGCGAGAACAGCAAAGTGCAACTGCGATCGCTTTTGCGTTGGCGTTAGATACAGAAAATCTTCAAATACAACAACGACAAATTACTTGGTTGCGCCAAGTCCAGCCTGTTGAGCTAGTAGATAAAGCTCTAGAATTCAGTAGCGAACTTAGCCAATTAGACCCCAGCCTGCGCTTACCGCTTGTAGATTTGATCATCCCTGCATTACGTCAAAACTCCGCTAAAGAATGCCAAAGGCTATGTAAATGCGTCCACGGTTTAGTGACAGCCACAGGCAGTATATCACTAGGGAATTTTGTCTTGCAGTTAGTACTGTGGCACCGACTGGAGCCTTGTATCAATCCCAACTCTGTAACAAAGGTTGAATTCACATCTATAGAAGAGATTTGGTCAGATAGCATCTTAGTACTGTCAGCATTAGCACGAGTAGGACAATCTCAAGCTGATGAAATTGCCTATGCATTTCGTTCCGGCGTTTTTAGGCTACCGCGCGCCGGACAGCTAGAAACACCAGAATCGCCTGTTGCTTGTAGCTTTACTGATATCAAAAAAAGTATCGACCGCTTGCGCCTTGCTAGTCCCAAACTCAAGCAAGGTATTGTAGATGCTTGCGCTCATACTGTGCTACTAGATAACAAAGTCACGCCATCCGAAGCAGATTTGCTAAGAGCGATCGCGATGACATTAGATTGTCCCATACCGCCGTTTTTAAATTCCCAACGCGGTGTTTCTAAAGCAAAACAATCTTCTGTAAAACAGTAATTGGATATTGGGTATTGAGAATTGGCGGCTGGAGATTGGGAAATAGGAACTAGGGACAAGGTAGAAGTTCCAAACACCCAAATACCAAATGAAAAACATTAAATCTCAAATAACTATTGATAACCTTAACGGAAAATCTCACGCTTCAAATAAAAGTTCTATAAAAAGATTTTTCCTGAATAATTTGTTGGGAACTGTATTCCGGTAAACTAGCGTCATTGCTGGAAGGACAGCTTAATAGTGAGGCTTGGTGAGTTATTAACATAAAACTCTTCCAGACAGCTTTGCTTGCTACCGTATAGTTCCCCTTTTCATTCTGGGGTGAGGTGGTTAACAATGGGTTGAATGTGTTTCAAATGATTCAACTTTATGCCTAGAACACCGAATGAATACGCAGTCTACCTACTGCTGGAAAGTGGCCACCGCGAAGAAGTACGTTTTCCTACTATTCAAGAGTTCCAGAAGTGGTATAGTGGCGAGCTTGTTCCCAAGTCTGCCTCTAATGACTTTATTAGCGTGCCGATCAAGAATATTCAAGGGGAGTATATGGTAGTACGCCCATCTCGGGTTGTGGCAATTCGAGTAGAACCAATTTTTAGTTCTAGTGTTGAAAGATTTAGCTAAATGAACAGAAAAACCCTTGCTTTGCTTTCTTTAAGTCTAGGAATTACCTTTTTAAATACATTTTGGTCAGCTGTTGCTCAGATTCCTATTTACCCACCGCCAGAACAGACTCCTCCAGCGATACCCATACCAGTACCGCCAATCACCCCCGAAATTGAGCCACCACTTAAACCAATAGACTTAGAAAGCAATTGTACCCCTAGCTCTGCTTGTTTGGGTTGGGATGAGCAAATTTGGGGTAGCAGGGTTAAACGCGGCGATCGCAAAGCGCTGTTAGCAGCCATTGATAACAGCTTAAGTTACTTAGAAAAAGATAAGGCGATCGCTGCTTATCAACAATATCCAATTAAAGAAATTACTTTAGATCGGGTGCGCCGGAGTTTAATCCGCTTCCGTCAGTTAGTGGTTAAATCTAAGTCGCCAGCGCAACTGCAAGCTGCTGTGCAGCGAGAGTTTACCTTATACCAATCTATAGGGAATGACGGCAAGGGTACTGTTAAATTTACTGCTTACTACGAGCCAGTTTATCAAGCTAGCCGCGTCAAGAC
Source organism: Calothrix membranacea FACHB-236 (assembly GCF_014696315.1). Lineage (GTDB taxonomy): Bacteria > Cyanobacteriota > Cyanobacteriia > Cyanobacteriales > Nostocaceae > Aulosira > Aulosira membranacea. The sequence continues at coordinate 81,618 of NZ_JACJPX010000030.1, read as the reverse complement.
TGCTCAATACAAGTATCCCCTTTATCGCCTACCACCTGATTTTGATAAATGGGCTAAACCTCACCCAAAAAGAGTTGATTTAGAAGGGAAAGATGGCTTACTGGGCGAAAAAAGCCAGTTAAAAGGTCTAGAACTTTTATGGTTCCGCGAGCGCCTCGATGCATACATGGTTCACATCCAAGGTTCTGCTCAAATCCAGTTAAGTGACGGTAAAAGAACCTCTATCGGTTATGCGGGTGGCACAGATTACCCCTGGACAAGTATTGGTAGAGAACTGGCAAAAGATGGCAAATTACCCCTTGATGGATTAACTATGCCGCGTTTAATCCAGTTTTTTAATCAAAATCCTCAAGAATTAAGTAACTATCTACCTCGTTGGGAGCGATTTGTCTTTTTTAAAGAAACCAGCGGTGGTGCAGCCACAGGTAGTATTAATGTACCCGTGACAGCAGAGCGCTCTATTGCTACCGATAAATCTTTGATGCCTCCAGGTGCGCTAGCCTTGATTGCTGCCTCTGTTCCTTATCCTAATAGTTCAGGTAGCTTAGAGTATCGTAGAGTTAACCGCTTTGTCCTAGATCAAGACACCGGAAGCGCCATCAAAGGCCCAGGCCGAGTAGATTATTTCATGGGAACCGGCAAATTAGCAGGCGATCGCGCCGGTATCACAGGCGGTAACGGCTCATTATATTATTTACTTTTAAAAGAATAGATATTAGGTATGGGGCATTGGGCATTGGGTAATTGGTAATGGGTAATAGATATTTCTCCCCTGCTCCCTGCTCCCTGCCCCCCTGCTTTCTCTGCTTCCTCATCCCTAATACGGCGGATAACCAAAATCATCCTCATCCGCATAAATATAAGAACTAGAAACACCTGCCATTTCTACCTTAGGTGTTTCTATTTTCACAGCTTCCTTACCAAACTCTTTGTGGTCTTCAAAAGACTTGCAAATTATTGCGGACTCAGGCGAATCGGAAGCTATTAAATATTGTGTTAATGTCCCAATTGTTGGATGTTTAAAATCTACAGTAGAAGCCACCAGTACTGTATTTGGTTCAATGCCCCTTTCTTCACATTCAATTATGGGCGAAAAAATCCCATGAGCATGAAATAACGGGCCTTTTGGCGTTACTGGTTGCTTTCTATATCCTGCATAAGCCTTTTCTAATTCAGCCACAAAACCACTAATAACTTTACCTTGTTGATATTCACAGTAAGTTTTAGCAAAACTTGCCCCAGCTGCACCATTTAGCGTTAATTGTAATGGTGTATCATGTAGGAATTTTTTATCTTCACCTACTATAAAAATTAAGTAACGAGTAAAAGTTTTAAATTTAAGTTTATCTGCTAAAAAAGCATCATAATTCTCTTTAAGTGTACCCAACTTCAAACCTGTTTCTCGGTCTTTTACCGACAATGGCCCTCGTCGCACGATTACTAAATTGGGAGTAGGAGTAATAAATACAGTTTCCACTCCAGAGCTAAATTCATGCTCTACCTGTTGCCAATTATCGTCTGGCTGAAAACCTACAGCTTGGGCATTATCAAGCTTAATTGCCAAACCGTAAGATTGAATACCATCTGTGCCATACCGAGGATTAATCATCTGACACCAGGGGATGACTTGAGAAGGCGGTGCATTAAATTTCTCGTCCTCAAAGTCGAACTTAGCAGATGCTTTCATCGTTTTAGGCTATCGAAGTGTTTTGCTAAATAAGTGTATCAGTAGTCAACAGGAAACAGTCAAGAGTTAAACCTCAAGGGTTAAATCTTTAACTGCTTTCATGATTTGGCTACTAATAATACTTTTGTACCATCTATCTAGTATATCGGGTCAATTCTCAAGTTCACATCTTGCAGCAGTTCCTTGATGATGTGTGGCTACAAATTACTACGTATTTACGAATTTAGGTGCAAAATTCGCTCAAATCTGCTGATGATTGACCATAAAAACTTAACCCTCAAGGTTTCTGGGCATTGGAAATTTCTTCCCCATGCCCATTGCCCAATGCCCTAAGCGGCGGGGCGGCTATTCTTCTATACCCACAAGGGGATGAATTTTCCCGCCGCTTTCTATGAACTTTAGGGTAGAATTTCTGGCTCAGATTCTCTCACAGCTAAAGTAACAGGGCTAAGTTTCTGAGCATTAGATGCTTCTAAAATAGGTTGCTGATTTGTAGTTGCTTCAGCCAAGGTAACCTTTTTGCTGGCTGCTAAATTATCGCGCTGGTTGATGAGATAAATACTAATTAAAGTCAAGAAAACTCCCATCCACTGTAAGGGACTGAGAACTTCTGAAAGGAAGAGATTGCCAAAAAGTAGCGCAAAAACTGGTGTTAAGAAGGTAAGAGAACTGAGACTAGTGAGATTACCGCTAGAAGCAAAGTAGAAAAATAATCCGTAAGCGATCGCACTACCAAATATTGTGGCATAACTCAATGCCAGCCAATCGGATGTCACAAGATTCTGCCATTGCTGGGATTCTAAAACTGATGAAGCTCCCCATAATGGCAATCCACCGATAATCATGTGCCATCCTGTAGCTACTACGGGATCTGTATAGCGACATACAAACCGAATTAATACTGTTCCCACCGCCATTGACAACGCAGCTAGCAGCATTAACCACTCACCGCTAGCAAATAACTGTTGCCAATTACCAATTGAGACATTTACACCAGAACCAAGAAGATGGAAAATCCACTCATCAGGCAAGCCAATTAAACTGATACCAGAGACTCCCAATCCTAAACCCAGCCATCCCCAAAAACCAATCCGTTCTTGAAATAGCCATAACGACAGCAAGGCTACAGCCAAGGGTTGAGAATCAATCATTACAGATCCTAACCCAGCGCTAGTTCTGACTAGTCCTTCTGCCAAAAAGCCTTGAAATAGAGTTCCATCCACTAAGGCAAATAAGGTAATCCATAACCATGCACCCCATCCTTGAGGTTGGGATCTACCCATTAATGCTGCTGCTACGAGGATTAATATCCCAGCCGGTAGCAACCGCACTCCTGCCATAAATAGTGGTGTAGTGTGGGGTATCACTCCTTTCATTGCTACCATTGCCGTACCCCACAAGAAAAAGGGGGCAATTAGTAGTAAGGAAGCTATGGGAAATCGAGATGCACTGATTTTCAGATGCATGAGTTTGCTGATGCCTTGATTTAACAGGTGCAAAAATTGCTTTAACTAATTTTACCTAATTATGTCTTTTTGTGAAGGAAACAATACTCACACCTAGATTTTGGATTTTGCCAAAAGTTTAGCTAGGGGGTTTCCTCCATTGAGCAAAATTTTTCAGACAGTCAATAACAGTAAAAACCCACAACCAAAAAATACAATCACTCTCAATACTGCTCGGTTAAGGATTTTCAACTCGGAATTTGGTTTGGGAAAAGGTAAAAGGGTAAGGGTTAAAGGTTTTTTCTTACCCCTTTCCCCTTTTGCCCTTAACCGACAAGTATTGCAATCACTCTCCTCTAGCTTCTAGCCCCTCTTTTTCTAGCTAGATTTTGAATTAAGCATCATCTTTCTTCTAGGCATTTTTTATATTCTTCTATCTGTCACTATCTTGTTTGATAACAGATAGAAGAATATGTACTTGATTTTTTAAATGTAATTAATAGCTCTAAAACACATTTAAGTAATGCAAATAAATTTTTCGGAGTTCTTGTAATACAAGCTTTTTGCCTGTTTTAATGAATCAAATTTAAATCATATTAATTTAGCAGCAAATAACTGCAAAAATATAGTGGAATTGACTAGCGCCATTATTGGAAATAAATATAAATAAAAATTTCCAACGCTCACAAATTTTTTACCTTCAAATTTGAAAGAAAAAATAAGGGCTTCTGCCCTTATTTTTCAAAGTTCATATACAAGGAAGCCTTAGCAATGAATTGAAGCTAAATTGATTTATGAGGAAGAGAAAATGTAAAACAAGATTAATTTTATCCCCTGATTTATTTGTGGGGTAATTAATTTTGAATTTGCAATTCTTAAAATGCCATTATTTCTTGACAACAGAAGGAGTGGAATATTGTTAAATACCTATTCTGTCGGCTTTTCCGGTGGCTCAAACTTATAACCATAACCCCGAACAGTTTTAATAAATTCTGGGACATTTGTATCAACTTCCATTTTCTTGCGGAGTTGACCAATATGTACATCAACCACTCGTCCATCTCCAACATAATCGCAACCCCAAATTTTTTGGATTAGTTGGGGACGGCTCCATGCTTGACCTGGGTGGCTAGCCAAAAAATGTAAAATATTAAATTCTAGGGCGGTTAATGATAGAGGTTTATCGTTAAGTGTTACCTCTCGTCCATCAGGGTTAATTGCTAACTGCTGAAAGACGAGGCGTTGTGCTGGTGAAGTATTGACAGTTCGGATACGACGCAACAAAGCTTGAACTCGGACTTCTACTTCAGCTAGGCTAAAGGGTTTGGACATGAAGTCATCAGCACCCGCAGCCAAGATTTTGATTTTATCAGCTTCATCAGTCCGGCTACTTAGGATCATGACTAATACGTTAGTGCGCCGTTGCATTTCTTGGCAGAGAGTATAGCCTGTACTGTCTGGCAAATTCCAATCAAGAATAACTAAATCTGGTTGAAATTGCTCGAATAAATTTAAAGCAGTCTTACCATCTGCTGCCGACTCAATATGATATTTTCGACTTAAAAAGCGATAGATGAGAGTTCGGACACCGTAGTCGTCATCTACAACAAGAATTTTGGGATTAGTAGCAGGAACCATCACCATAACTTTCTAGCCCATTGTTTCTAGTCTATTGTCTATGTGGCGATTTAATATGCGATCGCTACTTTGTAAAATCCTACCTTCAGAAGTTTTTTGCACCCTAGAGAAATTTTGTAGTGCTGAGATTCTTAACATCTATACCTCAGAGGCTCATATATATACCTATGACTTTTTTGTCAGGTAGCTGCTGCTCAACAAACATTGTCATTATAATACTTGGTTTGGCTACATTTTATCTTTTACTACATCTATTAAGCACTTGACTATGATTATTATCCTACAAAAGAAGATTTTTTCAGAGCTTGTTATATTTTTAATCACATCCACGTGGAATTGATACTCAGAAATCAATCACAAGCAAGGTCTAAAATTCCTAAAAAATTTCTAACTCTTGTTAGCTTTACCCTCATCTTATAGTAATTATTTTGACAATATGATTTATTTATTGTTGCAATATAAATCATGTAAAAGCCTAAATTCACGGATATAATTTGTAATTTATTTGACTTTGTATACTCATTTATATACATCAGATTAGCAGATAAGAAAAATTATCAAAATTCAGTATCAGTTTAAATAATACTAGTTACTCAGATAAGTGTTTTATAATACATTTTTAAAATATAGCGGTTAAAAATTGAATGCAATGCAAATTATAGAATCGTGGATATTGGCTAATCTGGTCAAATACAGCAGATTTAATATTTATGAGGTACAGCAACTAATGGAAAAAAACTAATGAGTAATAAGTAGTGATTAATAAGAAGTAAATTTCCTACTCATAACTCATTACTCATAACTCATTACTCATGATGTACCTCACTTACTTTAAAAGTGCTGTATTTCTTCTGTAAGAAAGCCTTATGTTAAGAGAATTTAAAATTTAATATTGAGGATTCCACAATAAAATTAGCGTTATAGGGGTTCCTAGTTGAGTGAAGTACAAATTTATCCGCGTTTATCCTCTTCTATTCCTGCGGAAAGCTACGCGAACAGCGGTTAATGTTTGATTGCCATACATAACCAATATGGGAATCGCTATAGCTATCAACTTCTACCTTGAATTTATATATTTTTGCTAGAAAAACAAATTTTAAAATAGAAGTAAATGATAGATAACCACTATTTTCAATCCAAAAACAAAATTGGAATGAATTAGTAAAGCACAGCCTCAATAAATTACCCATTCACAACTAACGAGCCGCTTATTTTACATACATAATTCGATTTGGAATATTAAATTTTAAATTCATAGCAATACTAGTACAGCATGATGTAAATAAAGTATCAATTACAAGTTGCAGCACAGATGAATATAAGGCTTAGTTTATTTGAAAATTTAATCTTGAAACTTCTTCTATTGCAGACAATAAGCCTAGCCTGCTTCCCCGCAGGAGTACAGCCTTTTTTTACTAGTCTATCTCAAGAGAGAGTTTAGTAATCTTCATACCAGGGAAAGAGAAAATTAAACTATATTTTCAGATAAATTGCTGTTAACGTAATCAGCAAGAGATAGTTATGGCTAATAATTTAGTAGATAATATCATCCCCCAACAGCCACCAATTGAACCACAATCTGATGCTCATGTTGTTAAAGCTCGTCTAGAATGGGGCGAACCCGCTTTTACAATACTTGATGTGCGCGATCGCGAATCTTATAATGAAGGCCACATCATGGGCGCAATGCCAATGCCTGCAGATGAAGTTGTAGAAAGAGCTGCATCATCTTTAGATAAAAGCCGTGATATTTATGTTTACGGTGCTAATGAGGAAGAAGGCGCTCAAGCCGCACAATCTCTCCGTTCTGCTGGGTTTGTGCATGTATCTCAACTCAAAGGTGGTCTAGGTGCATGGAAGGCAATTGGCGGCCCAACAGAAGGTATTATTGAAGCGATGACTCCTCCAGGTCGTGGTGACTATAACGTAGTATCTCGGTTAAAAGAACACGCCGAAACACAAAATAAAGACGTATAGGTTGAGATTTTCTAAAAGCCATGAGAGGTTAGTCAATAACTAGTCACTCATGGCTTTTAGAAACTGCAAAAAAATAAATAATTCGCCTATACTGCGCGAATAATGACGACAAACGCATCTCTATGAGAGATTTGATGACGAACTGTAGAGATACAAAAAATGCAGAAAAAAAGTTAATTGTTATCGCCGATATTCATCGCCACAATCGCCGATTAACTGATATAAATCTCTCGATTTGCGAGACACTGCATCTATCTGATTTAAATCTTCGCTATCTAAGTTAAAACTAAAGACTTTAGCGTTATCTTCTATATGCTCAGATATGCCAAGTCTCGCACCAACAATCACACCTCCGACAGATGGCTTATCTAAGATATAGCCTACCGCCACATTAGAAATACTGACTTTGTGTTTATCGGCAATAGATTTGAGAGTAGTAAGCAATTCTTGAAACAATTGCCAACCACCCCAAGCATCAATCATATTTTTATATTTTTTCAAGCTAACTGTAGCCAGGTCAAATCCTCGGGGTTCTGGTTTACCCAAATACTTTTCTGATAGCAACCCACCGCAAACTGTGCCGTAAGTAAATAATTTGATGTCATGTTGTTGACAGAATTTGCTCATATTTACTTCCGGACGACGGTCAACAAGGGAAAACTGTACTTGGTTAGAAACTATTTTGATACCTGCTTCCACAATAATTTGCAGGTGTTCAGTATCAAAGTTAGTTAAAGCTAAATGCTTAATTTTGCCCTCGGTTTGCAGTTCTGCCATGTATTTAAGCGCATCAAGGTAATTTTTATCTTGATATTCCCACCAATGAAACTGCATTAAATCTAGTGACTCTACATCCATCCTGCGGAGGGATATATTAATATTGTCCTCGACGATTTTTTTAGTCATTTTACCAGGGCGAGGTACCCACTTTGTGAAGGCTTGGATGTTAGCTAAAGCTTCTTGACCACGAGTAGCAATAATTTGTCTGCGGAATTCACCAATTAAATCTTCGGCGGGGCCATAATGGTCTGCTAAATCCCAGGTAGTAAAGCCTGCATCTACATATTTGAACATAGTTGCAATAGCGAATTTAGGATTTATGCGTCCATGTCCCCCAGAAACTTGCCACATTCCATTTAAGATGCGGCAGATATTTAAATCAGGGGTAAATTGCAGATAGCTTGTTGTTGGTATCATGGGAAATGATGAATGATGAATTAACGCCAGTCTTTTTCGGATTGTTCTAAAACGTAAGCAGCAACATCTTGAATTTGTTCTGGAGTGAGGCGGTCTTTATAAGCTGACATATTATTTTTACCATTAGTAACAATGGATGATATTGCCTCTAAAGAATCCATACCATATTTCTTGAGGGCTTTTTTCTTTAAGGTCTTACCACGCCTGATAATATTACCACCGTTAATATGACAACCTGCACAATGAACATCGAATATTTGTGCGCCATTAACTGTATCTGCTGCATTAGCAGAGGGGGTAAAAAAACTTGTCAAGATTAAACAAGTAATTAATAGCAATTTTATGAGTTTATTGAATTGCTTTTTCATATAATCAACATCAGTTTTTACTTATATATCAACTAGCATCTTACAAAGATTCAAAGTCTGAAGTAAAGCCAACAAACTGCTGACATTCTTCTACAAAAGCCTCAGCGTCGCTCACATCCTCAATTTTGTATACCATAATTCGTTGACCATCTGGCATTTTTTTAGAGGTAATGCAAACACCTGAATACTTATCTGCTAGCGCTTTAAATTCGCTACCATAGATTTTCCATGCTTGACCAGAACAATTGATATTTACTTGCCACATAAGAAATTTATTGTGTATCAACAGATATTAATCATCTCACAAAATGTAATTTGTGAAAAATACAGTCATTTTCTGTCTAAAGGAAGTACCCGACTCCAAAAGGCTACACCATAATGTGAATAGAGGATGATATCTACAAAATTTTATCCAAATTAGCTAAATACCTAGAGTGGAAAATGCCTAACAATATCAAAGAGAAAATTCAAGCAGACTTAGAACAAGTTAAAGAAACAGGACAGTTACGAAGTGATCGCATCAGAGAAATTGTTAAAGCCGCAGTTTCTCAAGTCAGTTCTGAATTTAAAGCGGGTTCTATAGAACTGCGTACTATTGTCAAAGATGCGCTTTCGGCTGTAATGGAAACTTTCCAAGAAAGAGGTAGCGAAATCAAAGAAGAAGTGACAGCTTCTATTGAAGGTGTATTGGAAGGTGTTAATAGCCGCCGACATGAAAACATCGCAAAAACTCAAACAGAAATTAAAAAGCTACAGTCTCAACTAGATACTGAAGAAGAACAACTCCAAAAAGATGTTGATGTAATTTTGGCTGAGATTGAAGAGACTGGTAAGGAAACTTCTACTAGTACAAACACTATCCTTGATTCTGTCATTGATGGGATTAAAGATAGTGAAGAAGCAGCTTTACTCAAGAAACGCTATGCTCAACTGCAAGCACAACTAGCTATTGTGCGAGCTAATTTAGCTGCACGCTACGGCGGACGGTCGGAAGAGGTGAAAGATTACTTGGAAGACGCAAAGCATTGGTACAACCAAGCTCGTCCCCAAGCAGAAAATATCGCTACTCAAGTCGAACAGAAGCGATCGCAGCTCGATGATAAACTGGGTGCAGCTGGTAGTGCGATCGCAAAGAAAGAACACCAACTAAAACAGGCTTTAAGAGAATTGCTGTTAGCGGCGGCGGAATTGTTTAAAGATAAAGACCATACTACTACTACTACTACTACTACCGATAAACACAAATTACCCCCTGCTTAATACAGTTGCTCGTCTTCCATAACAGATAAATATCCCTGGCTTATTAAAAAGTCGGGGGTATTGTTTTATATGTTGAAAAAATCTCAGTAACCCACTGTAATATCTAAGCTGTGTCCGGTGCATTACGCCAAGGCTAACGCACCCTATATATGAATGGTACTGTAGCAAGATTTAGAACCCCGACTTTTTGAAAAAGTCGGGGTTCTGAACAACAACTTTTATTGAATTGGAATTATATAAAACAAAAAATTAGAGTGGACAACTGCCACCCTAATATACTTTGATTGAGAGGAGAAATTCGATGAAACCCTGATACCGTTACGCGAAAATCAAAAAATTAAAAGTCACAATTTAAAAAGCTTTGATTTGGAGTAGATGACTATTCTAAATAGGAGCTTTTATTTTTGGGTGAACTGTATTGAACTACAAACTTAATTGAAAGCAACTATAGCAAATATTGGGGTTGGGAATAATGGAGATGCAAATTGGTAATGGTAATTACTGGTCGAGAATTAGTTAATACTCATTACCAATTTCGCGGTGTTAGTAGATCCCATCCTGTCTGTTAAATTGCTCATTATGCTTGGCGATAACCCAAACTGCATGGATGCTACCGGGAAGCCAACCTAATAATGTGAGCAAAATGTTGATTATCAGAGTTGGGCCAATACCAACTTCTAGAAAAACTCCTACGGGGGGTAACAACAGACCAAGAAGTAAGCGTGTTAATTTCATGGATTTGATTCTAATGTTTGATGTGGTTGAGTTTCATTTGTATGAGTGTCACCGAATTAGGAAATCTGCTTACGAAATCAAATTAATTCGACGACTGCTAATTTGTAGAGACACATGAGGGGAATATTATCTATACCCTAACTGCTTATTAGCTGGAGGGTAATTCTCCCTTGTTATTTGCGTTTCCACTACCTAAAACCAAATTCTTTTCAGCAAAGTAGTTGTTGATGAAGGTGGTAGCAAAAGATAGAATTACTGGCCCCAAAATAAACGCGATAATTCCGTGAGCGGAAAAGCCAGGAACTAAGGCTGCTGCTAATGCGAAACAAATACCGTTAACTATTAGCGAAAATGCGCCAAAGCTTAAGAAATTCAACGGCATAGATAAGGTAGAAAGTACTGGCTTGACTGAGCCATTAATCAAACCAATCACTAATGCTGCAATGATTGCGGCGGGAAAATTAGCAATATTAACGCCTGGTACTACCAAATCTACTATTAGTAGACTCAAAGCTGTAGCTATTGCTGTTAAAAATGGCCCTAACATTGTTTTTACCTCAGAAACAGTTGATTGAGCGTGTGAACTTCATATCACTATCATGAACTAATCAATCTGTTGGGGCATCAATATGAGGATAGATTACTGTTCTATCGTTTGGCTGAAAAATCAGGGTTTAATTTTTCCATTTGATTATTTATTGCTAAAATCCTTAATTAAGCTGGTAAATTCTATAAAAATTAGTTTATAAAGAAAATCTTAAATTAAGCCGATTAATTTATACTTTCAAAGATGAGTATTTAGTTTATAAATAAATACCAAAATATTTAATTAAGAAAAGTTATTGTTTATAGTAAAGCGAAGATTTATATAAAACTTGTTCTTGATGGGTTTCGAGAGTGCAATCAGAGGTGGGATAAGTAACACAGGTAACAACATAGCCAACCTGTATTTCCTGGGGACGGAGAAATTTTTGCTCACTTTGATCGACTTCACCACTGATGAGTTTGGCAACACAGGCAGAACATTCGCCTTGTTTACAACCAGATGGTAGGCGGATGCCGTTGTCTTCTGCTATATCGAGAATATATTGATCATCTGGTACTTGAATAGTACGGTCTAACCCCATTGCCGAGTTGATTAGTCGAACTTGATAAACTGCCATATTGTATTACCAATAAGGTACGATACCTGAATTCTTGGCGGTGCGTTGTCGCGCAGCGCAACGCACCCTACAACTAACTACCAATTCAAATAATGTTTGCGACACATCAATATATTCTAGAGGACAAGGCAATGCCTTGCCCCTACAATCTGTCGCATTCTTTTTTCAAATTGGTATAAGCCATAAAGTTACTGTCTTACGGATTTCATCGATAAACTAATTCGCTTCAATTTCTCATTGACTTCCAGTACTCTAACTTTCACAACTTGTCCGACTTTGACAATCTTTTTGGGATCGTCAACAAATCTATCCGCCAGTTGGGAGATGTGGACTAAGCCATCTTGATGTACTCCGATATCTACAAACGCACCAAAGTTGGCGACATTGGTGATGATACCTTCTAATTCCATTCCCTCTTGTAAATCTTTGATTTCTGTAATTCCTTCTTTGAAGGTGGCATATTTAAACTCAGCACGGGGATCTCTACCTGGTTTTTCGAGTTCGCTAAAGATGTCGCGCAGTGTTGGTTCGCCTACAGTATCGGTGACGTATTTTTTCAGGTTAGCCTTTTGGAGTTTGGCGGCGATTTGGGTTACCTGATTTAATGGTACGTTGAGGTCGGATGCGATCGCTTCTACTAAGGAATAACTCTCTGGATGCACAGCTGTATTATCTAAGGGGTTTTCACCGTTGCGAATCCGCAGGAACCCGGCTGCTTGTTCAAAGGCTTTTGGCCCTAGTTTTGGCACCTTTAACAGTTGGCGGCGATTTTTAAAAGCCCCGTTCTGGTTGCGATAGGTAACAATATTATTGGCAACTGTTGGGGTAATTCCCGAAACAAAGGTTAAAAGTTCTTTAGAAGCCGTGTTTAAGTCTACACCTACATAGTTGACGCAGCTTTCTACAGTTTCATCCAACTTTTTCTTCAGCAACTTCTGGTCAACATCGTGCTGATATTGTCCCACCCCAATGGATTTGGGATCAATCTTCACTAGTTCCGCCAAGGGATCTTGCAACCGCCGACCGATGCTAATAGCACCACGCACGGTAATATCTAAATCGGGAAATTCTTCTAAAGCTACTTTACTAGCAGAATATATAGATGCACCCGATTCATTCACCATTACCTTTGTCGGTTTGCGTTCCATAGCTTGCAGTACTTGGGAGACAAACTCGTCAGTCTCTCGGGAAGCTGTACCGTTACCAATGGCGATTAACTCAATTTTGTACTTTTCAATCAGATTTTTGAGAGTTTGTGCAGCTTTAGTGCGTTGTTCTGCTGCTTGATGGGGAAATACCGCTTGATATTCCAAAAATTTTCCTGTTTGGTCAATTACTGCTACTTTACACCCAGTTCTAAACCCAGGATCAATTGCCAAGGTTGGTTTCATCCCCGCAGGTGCAGATAATAGCAATTCCCGTAAATTCGTTTCAAAGGTTTTAATCGACTCAAAATCAGCGTAGGCTTTCTTTTCGGCTATGACTTCTCCCATTAAAGAAGTTTTCATCAAGCGATTAAATGCATCTTTAACCATCGCTTGGTAAAAATCGCGAATAGCGCGGACTTTGGTTTTAATTTCCTGAGATTCGAGATAGGAAAGTACGATATCTTCATCAAAGGCGATTTCAAAATTTAATACTCCCTCTGCTTCACCCCGACACAAAGCCAAGATATTATGAGGTGCAATATTTTTCACCTTAGCTTGATAGTTGCGGTACATTTCAAATTTCGTTGTACCTTCGGGATGTTCATCTTTAATCCGAGAGTTAAATACGCCAGATTCTAATAAGTAATCCCGAATATATGCTCTTGATTCGGCTTTTTCGGCAACTTCCTCCGCTAAGATATCAGATGCACCTTTGAGCGCGTCTTCCGCAGATTTTACTCCTTGAGTTTCCGAAATATATTTGGCTGCTTCTGTTTCTAAAGAAGCAGACACAGGATTTTTTACATTCAATGATTTAATAAATTCTGCCAGTGGTTCTAAACCTTTCTCTCTGGCGACAGTAGCGCGGGTGCGGCGCTTTTGTTTGTATGGTAAGTATAAATCCTCAAGTTCTGTTTTTTGTAAACTAGAAGTAATCTGTGCTTTTAGTTCATCAGTGAGTTTACCTTGATTGGCGATCGCATTTAGAATTACCGCTTTTCTTTCTTCTAATTCTGTTAGGTATGTATACCTATCCGATAAATTACGCAATTGAACTTCATCCATTTCACCGGTGCGCTCTTTTCGGTAGCGTGCGATAAAAGGGATTGTTGCACCCTCTGCTAAAAGTTCCAGCGCATTTTGCACCTGATAAGGTTTAAGGTCTAATTCAGTTGCCAGTAATAGAGGAATGTTCAGCATTGAGTGTCTAAATCGCAAACGTTAATTTTGTAGGTAATTATGCTATATCGTTCGGCTGATGCCAGCACAATATTGTTAAGCTAATTTACCAGATGATTACCAAATATGAATTTTCTACATGATTATTTTACATACTCTGTTGTAAGGGAATCCAACAGAGAGGTAAAATGAACCAATTGTCAACAACAGATTTACTCTGTTTATATCAACGTCATACCTTTGATTTCAGAGGTTAGAAAAAATGGCTTTGTTTTTTTTAGTTCCACTTTGTACCGCTTTGATAACTGGCTATTTCGTTAAACAATCTACTGATGAAATAGCCTACATAGCTGGTGTATTTGGATTCATTTGTTTTATTTTGAGTTTAGTTTTAGCACCTTGGCAAATCCAGCTATTACTGCTCATTGTAGTCCTGCTAGGTACTAACAAACTCTTGTCCAAACAATGAGTCTGGCTTACCGGGTGCTATGTAGCAACAACATAGACGATGATACAAATTAATACAACACAACGGAAACAAATCTCTACTTAATAAAAGTCGCACAGCCTAGAAATTAATCTTTATTCCTTTGGGCTTACAAGTGCTGTGTATTGAGTTTTGAGTTATTTGTCTTGTGTCCCACTGGTTGCCCTTTTCTCTATTTAGGATGGGGTTAAATTTTGTGTGGGCACTTTTTTGTTTGCACTTCTTTTCTTAACTGCAAGTGCTACAAATTTATTATACCTAAATATTAGTGTTATACCAATCTAGTAATTAATAATTCGTAATTCGTAATATTTGCCAAATCAAGCACAGTAAGCTGAGTAAAAAGAGATCCAACAAGAGAGATGTTCAAACACTCATTTGTAAATAATCATATAATTGTCTAGGTAGAAAAATAGGGAAAAATGTAGCTTGCATTAGATTAAGGGATATTAATAGATAAAATCCTGGTGTAAATATCCCAATTAATCTAAAATTCTCCATGATTGTCAATAAAAGTAAATTATGAACCGCCCAGAGGTTGGGGATACAGTTGCGATCGCAGTAGCTGCTAACATCACTTCCTACATACGCAATACTAAATCAATATTTCTCGTTCCCTTGTGGGCAAGGAATTTGGTAATAGGTAATAAGTAATAGTCCGATCGCCAATTACCAATCACCAATTACCCATTACCTCCATCGGTGAGTCTACTTGAGGAAAAAATATGACAGCGCATATCCTTTTAGTTGAAGATGAAGTTAAGCTGGCGCGATTTGTCGAACTGGAATTGAATAGTGAAGGATATCAGGTAAGTGTAGCCAATGATGGTATCCTCGGCTTGACCTTGGCAAGAGACTTGTCTCCGGATTTAGCAATTCTTGATTGGATGCTACCAGGACTTACGGGTTTAGAAATCTGTCGTCGTTTGCGCGCCACTGGTAACTCAATGCCGGTTATCTTGTTGACAGCCAAAGACGAAGTGAGCGATCGCGTGGCTGGTTTAGATGCTGGTGCTGATGATTATGTAGTTAAACCATTTAGCATTGAAGAACTATTAGCGAGAATTCGCGCCCATCTCCGCCGCACCCAAGAAACAGATGAGGATGTTTCCCAGTTTGAGGATTTGAGTTTAAACCGTCGTACTCGTCAAGTTTTTCGTGGTAAACGAGCAATTGAGTTAACCGCAAAAGAATTTGACTTGTTAGAGTATCTGATGAGTCATCCCCGCCAGGTGTTTACTAGAGACCAAATTCTCGAGAAAGTTTGGGGTTACGACTTTATGGGAGATTCTAATATTATTGAAGTATATATTCGCTATTTACGCTTGAAATTAGAAGAAAATAAAGAAAAACGCTTAATTCATACTGTGCGTGGTGTTGGTTACTCACTACGGGAGTAGTGGGAAAAGTAAATAGCCGCGATGAAACTGAACTATATAAAGTTTTTACGGGAAAGTTTAAAGGTTTTCCCTGATTCACTTTCCCTTTAAATTTCTTGTATGGATAACAATGGCTGAGGCTGTAATTTGAGTGCGATCGCACTTTTAATTATCAAGCATTTATACTGCTAACTGCTAACTGATGACTGTTAACCATCAACGTGAAATCCCACCCCTAAAAAGGGATGGGATGAGCTTAACTGCTGGAACGATAAAAAATGAAATTTTTTCCTATTCACGGCACAGTCTAGATTATCTGCAAGTATCGGTATAAAAGATTTCTGTCATCTACCTTTAGGTGGGATGCAGCATTATCGATGAGCGGATGCAATACTTTATACAAAATTCACAGATAAATGTATGGTTTTTACAAAGGCTTTACGCCTGTCTGTGTTTTTACTTAAATAATGGAAGGGTATGCAAAAATCAGGTGGGCATCTGCATGTGATTGCTGAGTAATAACTTCTCAATTTTAGATTTCCCCCCACGCTTGACAGCAGGGACAGGAAGACAGGATTTTGGATGATGGATTTTACAGCAAGTCTAAGCAGAAGCTTCCTTTGCTTATAAGTTTGCAACACAAGCTTTTTAGTTGAGCTACTTTGGTCTTAGGGAAATACCAACAGAAGCAAGTGGCGTTAAGATTAGGGTCTTTTACCAGTTTTTAAATTTCAATCTTTTAATCCAAAATCTGTCTTGAAAAGTTTGCTAAATTCGGGAAACCCAAGCAACTTTTCTGTATAAATTTGGGTCACAGCATAAAAACTCAGCAGATGAATGTTTACCAACTCCAAAAGAGCCTAATGTATGCAATTCATTAGGACATTTTGCAGATGGCAAAAACCTGATACTAATCATTTTTAATGGAGACAATCATGGCTTTCAAAACAATAGGGCTAGGATTAGCCTTAACTTGTGGCACCTTTGCTGTAAGTAATACTGTTAATGTTTCATCCGCTCAAGCAGCTTCATTAGGCAGAGTTAATATTGCTGGTTCAGCTAATTTCGTCAATGGTGCAGAGAAAAACCCAGCTGCTACTGACACACTTAAATTCGGTACTGATTCTAGAGTTACAAATTCATCAAATGGTATGTTTGCCGGTTACGTTGGGCAAAACGTTACCATATCCGACATTGCTTTAAAGCTAATCAGCTTTACTCCATTCGGAAACGGTTCAATAGCTACTTACTCAGGACAAGCAAACAACCCATTCATTAAATTTGCTGATGGGCTAATTTTTAACATAGATAACCCATTTGATGTTACTAAAACATCCAGTGGCAAATTTGCCTCTGGTATCATGCCAAGATTTACTGGCTCATTTGTTAAGGGTAATTCTCTTTTAGGAGAAGGGCTTCTGACTGTTAACCAAATCAAATCAGATGGCTCTTTCTCCATGACTGCTGAAGCGGTTCCCGAACCTTTCACAATCTTAGGTTCAGTCACAGCTTTAGGAATGGGAGTTGCGTTGAAGAAGAAACAAATTCAAAAGCTGAAAAAAGACAAAGTAAGAGCTTAATTGCCAACTTCAAATGCCCTAATTACGAGCAATTGAAATTAGTCAAATCCCGAAATGCCTGTTATTTACGTGGATTATCATAGTTGCATCTCACCATTTATCTACCCAAAACAAGAACGCCACTTGTCTGTATTTCGCAAGTTTGTACTTTTATCCGCTCTACCACCATTCTTCACGAATTTACGGAATGCTGTAATCAGCAAGTGATTCAAGTACTGGATAGTTACAGGGTGTATTTTCTTCAAGATTTAATCAAGCCCTGAGAAATAAGAAAATACATCAATAAATTTCTAATTACTTACATTAAGTTCCTATCTATCCTTTAGTTCTCAAAATATATGCAGCAATTAAAGTTTGATATTATCAGTGCTTTCCTGACTAATAATTAATCGCAAAATCGATAAACCCAAAATTATCAAGAATAACACTAGCCCAATTGTGCAAGCATAGCTAATTTCTAAATTAGTGAATGCTTGCTCATACAAATAGTAAACTATTGTTTTTGAGCTATTAAGTGGCCCTCCCTGGGTCATGATATATACTTCTTCAAATACTTTGGTGGCTGATATTGCAGAAATCACAGCCACCAAAGCTAAATATGGTTTCATTAAAGGTATCGTAATATCTAAATGTTTGCGAATACCATCGGAACCATCAATAGCTGCGGCTTCGTAGACATCACCAGGAATAGATTGCAAACCGGCTAAGTAAATTACCATGTAATAGCCTAAGCCTTTCCAGATAGTCACGGCCATTACACTTGCCAAAGAAATTGGCAGAATGCCAAAAAGTTTACTAGGACTAGTTAACCAAGGAATTCCTTCGGGAAACATCCCCAAGGCTTTGAAAAATTGATTAAGTAAGCCATTTTCTGCATAAAGCCATTTCCATGCTATGCCGGCAACAATCATGGAAATGACTACTGGTGTATAGTATGCAGCTCGAAACCAATTCATTCCCCTAAGTTTTTGATTAACTAAAATAGCTAACCCCAAAGGTGCAATTACGAGAATTGGCACTACACCCACAAGATAGAGAAAAGTATTTGTTAAAGTTTGCCAGAAAACAGCATCTTTCCAAAGCTTGAGGAAGTTAGCAATACCTATCCATTGCGGTGGTTGGGAAATATCTTCATAGCTAGTAAAACTCAAATAAAATGCTTGCAATGCAGGCCAAAAGACGGTTAACCCTAAAATTATTAAGGCGGGTAGCAAAAATAAATAAGGGGTTAGTCGCTGTTTGATTAACACCCAATCTTTAGATGACAATTGATTCATAGAAGGATGAAGGATGAATTAAAGGGCTAGTGTTTGACGTAAGGAAACCAAAAACTGAAATATTAGGTTTAGCTTTCAAAATCCATGTTGGGTTGCGCTGCGCTTAACCCAACCTACATCTGCTAACAACGCTAATTTATATTACACGAGTCAGATTTTGGGTCAGCCCAACAGTGAGCACTTCACGGGGAAATGTCAGTAGTAGTTGGGAATCCTTATGAACTGTTAAACAGTGATAACATTTGTAATACAAATGTAGTATAATACAAGTGTGATTGCTCTAAAGCCTGCTGGAAGTAGGCTGAAACTGTTTATTGCTTGAGCAAAAGGACATTTTATGATTCCCCGAGAACGCATCCGCAATATTGGTATTTCTGCTCATATTGACTCTGGTAAAACTACATTATCAGAGAGAATTCTCTTCTATACAGGCAGAATCCACGCCATTGAGGAGGTGCGGGGAGGCGGCAAGGGTGCGACGATGGATTTTATGCCAGAGGAAAAATTGCATGGCATTACGATTACCTCTGCCGCTACCACCTGTCAATGGCACGATACGCAAATCAACTTAATTGATACACCGGGACACGTAGATTTTACGATAGAAGTTGAGCGTGCCTTGCGGGTATTGGATGGGGCGGTAATGGTGCTGTGTGCCGTAGCGGGCGTGCAGTCCCAATCAATCACCGTTGATCGCCAGATGAAGCGATATCGTGTGCCGCGTATAGCATTTATCAACAAAATGGATCGCATTGGTGCTAATCCGTTTCGGGTGGTGCAAGCAATGCGCGATCGCTTGCAGTTGAATCCCATGTTACTTCAGTATCCCATCGGTAGTGAAGACAAATTTCTGGGGGTCATTGACCTCATAGAAATGCAAGCTTCTTACTTTGAAGGTGAAAATGGCGAACATTGGGTGAAAAAGCCAATTACCGACGCACTGCTAGCGGAAGCGCAACAAGCAAGGGAAAAACTGCTTGATGCTTTGTCGCTATTCTCCGAACCCATGACCGAGATGCTATTAGAAGGTAAAGAAGTTCCCCAAGAACTGATTTGGCAAACCATTCGCCAAGCCACCTTGAGTTTGCAACTCACACCCGTACTTCTGGGTTCAGCCTTCAAAAACAAAGGCGTGCAGAACTTGTTAGATGCGATCGCCCTTTACCTCCCATCTCCTATAGATAGAGAAGTCGTCAAAACGGTAGAGTCTGTCAACCTTTACCCCAATCCTGACGACCCCTTAGTCGCGTTGGCATTTAAACTAACTGTGGAGTCCTTTGGACAGTTGACCTATACCCGAATTTATTCGGGAACTTTGAAACAAGGCGATACTGTATACAACTCCCGCACCGGACAACGAGTGCCAATTGGTCGCTTGGTGAGAATGCACGCCAACAAGCGCGAAGAGGTGAAATATGCGGAAGCTGGCGATATTATCGCTCTATTGGGTGTAGATTGTGCCTCTGGCGATACCTTCTGTAGTAGTGAGCCACTGGTATCTTTAGAGAAAATGTTTGTACCAGACCCAGTAATTACACTGGCTGTGACACCCAAAAAACAAGAAGATAGCGATCGCCTTTCTAAAGCCCTCAACCGCTTCCAAAAAGAAGATCCTACCTTCAGACTCAGCATTGACACAGAATCAGGGGCAACTTTGATTTCTGGCATGGGTGAACTGCATCTAGAAATCTACCTAGAGCGCATTCAACGGGAATATAACACTGAGGTATACGTTGGTACACCCGCAGTAGCATATCGCGAAACCATTGGGCAAAAGACTCGCTTCGATTACCGACTGAAAAAACAAACTGGGGGTTCTGGACAATACGCCCATGTCACGGGATGGATTGAACCGACAAATGAACCATTTGTATTTGAAAGCAAGGTAGTTGGCGGGGTAATTCCCAAAGAATTTATTCCCGCTTGCGAGAAAGGTTTCCGCGAAGCCATGCAATCCGGCCGTTTGGAAGGTTATCCCGTTACAGGGATCAAAGTTGTGTTAGAGGGCGGTTCATTTCACCCCATTGACTCCTCCGAATTGGCATTCCGATCAGCATCCCATCAAGCCCTAGATGAAGCGATCGCTAAAGCCAAACCCTACATCCTCGAACCAATTATGTTGGTAGAGGTGGAAACACCCAACGAGTATTTAGGTAGAGTCCAGGGTGATCTCTCCTCCCGTCGAGGCTTGCTATTAGGTTCCGAAACCATGCAAGCATACTCTATCATTCGGGCAGAAGTACCCCTAGTGCGAATGTTTGGTTATTCCACAGATTTGCGATCGCAAACTGCGGGAATGGCAACTTTCACGATGGAATTTGCTTGTTATAGGCAAGCAAGTACGTAATTCTGTTGATGGTTGACGGTTGACGGTTGACTGTTTTAGGGGCGGATTTCATTTACACATCTCATGGTTAAAGGGTAAAGGTGAAAGGTTTTTCTTTCTCCCTTTCCCCTTTACCCTTTTCCCCTTAACCGACAAGTATTGCTTACTGTCCCAATTCTTTGATGTTATTCATCACTTGTTGGTACAAATCTTTGTTACCCTCACTTTGAAAAATATCTGCGGCTTGCTGTAAATCTTTGAGTGCGCCTGGTTTATCGCCTTGGGCGGCGCGGGCGTTTCCGCGGTTGTTGTAAGCGGGGCCAAAGTTAGGATTGATGCGGATAGCTTGATTGTAGTCAGAGATTGCGCCCTGTTGGTCGCCCTTAGCAGCGCGGAGGTTGCCGCGATTATTATAGGCGATCGCATATCTGGTATTGATGCGAATGGCGCGATCAAAATCTTCTAGCGCGCCGTTGCGATCGCCTGTGGTAGCCCGTGCATTGCCGCGATTATTGTAAGCTTCGGCATAACTAGGAGCAAGGCGAATGGCTTCGTTATAATCTGTAATCGCGCCTTTATTATCTCCTGTTGAGGCTTTGGCATTAGCGCGGCTATTGTAGGCTTCGGCATCGTTAGGATTAATCTTCAGCGCTTCGTTATAATCTGCGATCGCTTCTTGTTTCTTTCCTGTGTCAAATTTAGCCAGTCCCCGCGCTTTGAACGCTGCACCATATTCGGGATTCAGGCTAATTGCTTGATTATAGGAAGCGATCGCTGCTTCTGAGTTACCTTTAGCGTGTTGACTTTGGCCTTGAAGATAAAATTCCACTGCCTTAGATGTTTTAGCTGGGCGACGGCTGGGGGGAGTGACTCCAATTTCTGTTACTAATACATCGCTATTTTTACTACAGGAAAGGTTAGCAATTGTACTCAATATTGCCAACAAAGCTATGGTAAATGCTCTGCCTAACCTTGTCCGCTTTCTATCCAATAATTGCAGTTTCATACGTTGTTTTAAACCGCCACCCTCCCTAAATTAATGCTTACTAACGTTAGCTATATCTGGAAATAGTGATTAATTGTAAATGCATCTAGCAATCCCGCCTAATTTATGAATCTTACTTTTTTAATGTAGACGTGAAGCGCTAATAACGCCAAGTCAAGGAAGAGAAAGGTGATTACATAAATAATTAATAACTGCTATTTACTCTAGGTTTATATACAAGATGAAGTATAAATTTGCAGCCCAAGCTTTCCCACTTATTTAATCCTTCATCTTTTTATTGCGTAGATGTTACTAATATGTACTACCCTAGCAATCTATGCAGCATCATATTAGACCCAGAGTCGCTGTTTACAGGCAAAATAAAGTATAAAACTGTTATTTTTCCCGATTATCTATTTAGTTCTCGCTTGCACAAAGTTATGTTATACGCGGCGAGTCCTATTTTTGCCGCTTTTCATTATACGTTTTAAAGCCTATTAAATTAAGCTTTTTATTTTTTTTACAAAATCTTTATCTATATAAATTTTTCAATTACAGAACCATATACACTTAAATTTACGTGTATCTATATGAATGAATTACAATTTAAGATTTTATATTTTGGACTCTAGATTGTAAATTAATAAGTTGCATCTAGGATTATCTGCCAGTAGCTTTTATTGCTGCTGGATTAACAGTATTTTTAAGAAAAAAAATAAATTTAGAAATTTTTAACTGCCTTCTGTCTCATTTTCTGCGCTTTTGGGTGTCAACCGCCAAGATGTAGTTTCATCCACCTCTACAGAGAGTTGTTCTAGATTTGTGCCTAAATCCTTTTGGAGTTTCTGAGTCAGGGGAATGGGAAAATCTAAATCAATACCTGCGGTTTCTACTAGCCTCATGAGTTCAGTAAATGCCACTTTTACTGTTTTACGTTCATATTTAGTCAGCTTGCAATATGATGTTTCTGAGACATTTTGCGCCTGCATAGCTTTTTTAATCCGCTCTTGCAGATGTTCTAATTCGGAATTTAATATGTGATGCTGCTGTTCAATTTCTGTATATCTAGTACCAAGTACGGCTAAATCTTCTTGAGCCGGATCGGGATTTGTTTGGGATTGTAACTCTAGTAATTTTAAATGTACTTGAGCAAGATATATACAATCTAAATACGCATAATCAATTTGTGCGTCAGTGAGAGGACGCTGTCCCCAATCGCTAATTTGCTCTTCTTTATCAATATTATTAAAAGAGCAAAGTACTGTAGCTAAAGTTTGCAGTTGATAGTTAGGTAATGGCAAAAGATAGTAAGGGATTTTTTTAGCCATTTCTAAGGTACAAGTAACATTCTTAGCTTGCTTATTACCCAGAAATTTCAAATCATAACTAGCATTATGAAATACCTTTTCAATACTAGGATTGAGCATAATGCTGTCAATAAATTCTCCGACAATCTTAGGTTTGCCTAAAACATCCAAAAGATAAACGCGATCGCCACTCATATCTGAGGAGTCATCCAAAACCTGAATTAGCGAGAGTTTCGGTTGACGACTTTTATAATCAGCTACTTCTGTATCAATCCAGAGAGTTTTAGCACTGGTATATTTAGCAATAATGGCGTAAATGTCCCTGGCATAAGTAAGGTAGGGCATGGGCTAAGATTTCCTCAGATTTGCTGATACTTCAGTTAAGATAATTGATTTTTAGGGCATGGGGCATTGGGCATTGGTAATTTATTCTCCCCCTGCTCCCTGCTCCCTGCTCCCTGCTTCCCCTGCTCACCAAAGCGATAATTTTTTACTTGGAAGTCTCTAAAACCGTCCGCTGCAACTCTGGGAAAACCTTAGATACCTTACTCAGCACATAATCCCCATAGGTTCCTTGAAAGTTGTGGACACTAGACTGATCCCAACGTTCTGTGCGATCGTCTTTGGCTATCACCCCATCTAGGGGAATTGGCTTTACCTCGACATCAAAGTTGGGATCGAAAAAGAAAGGGAATGAAAGGCGATTGCGTCCCGATAAATTCTGCACCCGATGAGGCGTTGAACGATACAAACCTCTAGTCATGCGATCGAGCATATCGCCAATATTGCAGACAAAGGAATTAGGGATTGGCGGCGCAGCTACCCAGCGTGATCGCGATTTCACTTGCAATCCGCCGGAATCATCCTGTTTGAGGATAGTTAAAACGCCGTAGTCTGTATGTTCGCCCACACCCCACCGATTTTCACCATCTGTAGGTGATAAATCTGGCGGATAGTTAAAAATCCGAAATAAGGTTAGGGGATCTGATGTATACCGTTCAGCAAAATAAGATGCTTCTAGCCCTAAGCTCAGAGCAATACCAGCCATTAAAATGTGCCCCAGTTGCGTCATCGCCTCCATATATTCCAGCACGGTTTTGCGGAATAAAGGGATATTCGCAGGGAAGAGATTAGCACCATGCATAGGAGTATTGGCTTGTACTAATGGATGATCCTTTCCTAGTTCTGCACCAAAGTAAATACCTTCCTTAATATCAGGCTTACCCGATGTGAGTTCGCCTCCAACAGGGAAGTACCCTCGCCAAGCTTTACCACCCAAAGCCATGCGAATTGCCAATTTAGTTTCTAAATCCTGGGCAAAAAACTGGCGGCTGAGTTGTTCTAGCCTTTGCTGCAAGCCTTCATCTACACCATGTCCCACAATATAAAAAAATCCGCATTCTCGACAAGCTTGCCCAATTTCCGATGCCACTTGTAGGCGATCGCCTTTTCCCGAAACCAAGGCGCTAATATCAATTAGCGGTACCTGTGAAAATCCTTCATCCACAACTTGTGATACCTATATCAAAGAATGTTTGCGACACATCAATATATTCTAGAGGTCACGGTATTACAGTGCCCCTACAAGCTGCCCCATTCTTTTTTCAAATTGGTATGAGATATTCATAATGGGATTATCGGTTATTTTTAAAGATTCTTCAGGTTAGAGCCGCAAAAATGAAAATTTTGTAATATAACCTTATCAGCCTTAAAGCTTTTCAATAACTTGTATTTATTAATATAAAAAGAAAATATATTTGTTCCAATTTATTTAACAGCATAAATTAGAGATATAGCAATCCTAAATTTTCAAAACCAGATTCATTCCCAACTTTTATATAGTTAGGTTTCTAAGTAATTGCTTTTTTATAACTTAGGGAATATTGCTATATCATCTCAAAAATGTAACACACTTTATGAATGCACATATTACTACTAACCAAATCGACTGGAATCCTATTCTGAGCCGAATGAAGTATATAGCAGGTCATAGCTTACCCACTTATCCAGGAGACTTGAAAGCCGCATTACTCAATCATGCTGGACTGACAAGTCATCCCAAGGGTGAGGAAGCTTATCAGCTAGCAAGAGAAATGGCTCGACTGACAACCTACTGCGATCCAGAAATTGTTTATTGGTTTTCTCGGCTTGTATGTTTGATGAATAATTAAGATTTGGCCATTTACTCAATAGTTGCGTTAATTTTGTGAAATTTCTAGAGTCTGGAGGCAAATTGCTCAATAATAGAGCTAACTTTTGTAGATAGATAGATTTGGCTGGCTTGACAACGGTAATAAATCAAAAACTCATTACCTGACAATGCTGATTGCTCATCAATAGGCACATCGTAGGAAGTGCTATATGATGCTATAATTAGGCGATTTAATACTGAATCAGCGATCGCTATTTAGTGTATAAAAATCTTAATATATTTTTTATCAGCGAAAAATACTGACACCGCTAAGGTTTGGATTAGGCGAGTCAACCGCCTGAAGAATTAATTCTAAGTAGTTCCGGAAATTGGGTGGAAATTACAGAAAAAGTAGATTAGGACTACTTACGAAGTAACCAGCTCATGATCCACCACATGATCGGTAAAGTACTACAAAGGCGTTACCAAATCGTTCAAAGCCTAGGTGCAGGAGTATTTGGACAAACCTATATTGCCGTAGACATAGATTACCCCGAAAACCCTAAGTGCGTTGTTAAACAGCTCAAGGTGAGCAATTCTCAACCTAGTTACCTGGATGACTTAAGGTTACGTTTTCTCACTGAAACCGAAACTCTCAAGCGTTTGGAATGCCATGACCAAATTCCCCAACTCATTGCTTGCTTTGAGGAAAACGAACGTTTCTATTTAGTGCAAGAGTTTATTGAAGGACATTCATTAACTGAAGAACTACCCATCAATAAAAAATGTGGTGATATTTGGAGTGAAACCCAAGTAGTAGATTTTTTGGAAGATGTTTTAGGAATTCTGGATTTTGTTCACTCTCAGGGAGTTATCCATTGCGATATCAAACCAGAAAATTTAATTAGGCGTGCTTCGGATGGCAAATTAGTACTGATTGATTTTGGTTCCATCCAGCCAGTTGATTTTGGTGAGGATACAGAATTACCTATTCAGAATGTTCCGGTTACCTCATTGGGTTATATCCCACCAGAACAATTTATTGGTCAAACACAGCCTAATAGCGATATTTATTCTTTAGGTATAATTGCCATCCAAGCTTTAACCGGAATGGCACCATTACAATTTAAATTAGATCCTTATACAAATGAGATTATTTGGCATACTCCTCAAACACAAGTTAATGATTATTTAGCTGCTATTCTCAGCCAAATGATCCGCTACGATTACGAAGACCGCTTTCAATCTGCGGGTGAGGTACTGCAAATAATCCAAGAAATGCGGTGGGAAAATGAGTTACCCCAACTAGAAGCACTATATAGCCTGTCTCTACCACCCGAAGAACCTAGCAATAGCAATATTGTTGAAACTCCTGTACCACCACAGAAGTCTGCGCCACTACTCACAGGAATGAGAGTAGGTATCGCTGCTAATTCTGTATTGCTGGGATTGGGAGTATATTCATTATTTACAACTTCTCCAGCTTACTCAGAGAAAGAAACTTTATATAAAGCTACTGAAGAATATCAATCAGGAGATTTAGACGAAGCGATCGCACTCGTTAAATCAATTCCCGCCCAAAGTAAAATTTATCCAGAAGCTCAAGCCACCGTTGATGAATGGCAACAGCAATGGCAAGTAGCAGCTGAACAATACCAATTTGCAGAAACCGCCTTTCAAGCTGGTAGATGGTCAGATGTACTAGCGATCGCGCCTAAAGTTCCTGATATTTTATATTGGCAGTCTAAAACAGATAAACTAGTGCAGCAGGCACAAGTCAACATAGAAGCACAAACGCAAGATTTATTAGCTAAAGCTTACGAAAGCGCAAATAATAGAGATTTTTCTACTGCTATCAGCTATCTGCGTCAAATTCCTAAAGAAAGTTCTGCTGGTGTGATCGTGCAACAAAAATTGGCTGAGTACGATAAAAAGCAGCAAATTCGAGCTACTTACTTTTTACAAAAAGCTTACAACAAAGCCTCTGCTGGTCAATTTGATGATGCTGTCAAATTCCTGCACAAGGTTCCGAAAAATACTACTGTTTACGCACAAGCGCAAATGAAACTCAATGAGTATGCTCAAAAGCAACGTCTGCGAGGGCCAAGTAGTAAAGTAGCTGTATCAAAAGTAAATTCAGCCTCAAAAAAGACGAAAGCCGATCCCCGTTACTATTCAGCTAGTAAGATTGACAATTTATATTAGTCAATACCGCAAGCTATACGTGCAAAATTCTTTAAATCTCAATAATGGCGCACAGCTGTGCGCCATTATTGCTGTGTTAATACAAATAAAGAAAAATGATTGATAGCAATTCATGAATACATTAATCTTGTAGGCTGAACAGCTTACAAGATTTATCGAAATTTATAGATAAGCAAAGTTTATAAATCCTTGCTATTAGACAGTTCCAGAAGTCTCAAACAATACTAACTCTGACAATTTGATATTACTTATTTTTCTCTGGCTAGAGTATGTAATTAAATGACAAATATATTTGTCAGTCTTAGCAATCGACAAACATTTTGTTTAAATCTTTTTGAGCATAAAATTCCTCAAATCTTTATTGTATCAAAGTCTCAGCTTGGAGATTGAGGATATTACATACAACAGCTTTGATACTCAAGCGAGCTATTGTCTAGCATTATACTCATAAGGCAAACAAAGAGAGGTGCTATGGTGGCTGCTCGCAGAAAATCACAGTTAAAAGCTTTTGAGACATCTATTTTGGAGGCTTTAGACCAGGTAGAACGAGCTACCTCAAAACTGTTTAAGCTGGAAGATATTCTAGAAGCAGTCTGTCAAAACATCCTGGCACTTGGTTTTGATTTTGCCAACATATCTTTAATTTCTCTAGAAAAAAATATTATTCAAGGCGTACATGGAAGTGGCACAGGAGTAGTATGGGCTAATTTGGCCAAACATTACTTGGAACCAGACCCAGAACTAAGAGATATTCAAGCAGATATAGTTCTCACTCAACAGACTGAGATTATATCTGGATGGGACAAACGCTTTGATCGCTGGATTTATCAAGAGTATGGTCATGAAAAGTTAGTTCGTGTATTTACACCCATAGTCCTGGTTCAGGATTATAACGGTAAAGTCATCAAAAATTGGTATGAGCGCTGTAAATGGCAGAAAATCAGTCCTCAATTTGAAGAGAGTAGCGCAAGACAGCATGAGATTTATAAATTGCTTCTACAACCAGACTTGCAACCTGAGGGGCGCAATCCAGAAGTGGTAGTTATTGGTACAGTAGAAGCGGGTTATAGTTCTCCAGAAAGGCGAATTGAAGAGCAAATCTTATCACGATTACTACAATATATTGCTCGGCAATCTTTAGATATTTGGCAAGCACAACTACCTCGGGTATTAGAAACGATCGCAGAGAAAGCCAAACAAATTCTCGATGCTGATGCAGCTACGCTGCATTTTTTATACGAGCCAAATGCAGAACAGGGCCGTTACATTTATGAAGTATTTTCTCGCGGCATTGGGAAGCAATTTCTGAAGGCTTGTCCGCCGCGTCATAATGGGCTGGGAAGACAAGCGATTCGGGAAAGAAAGTACAAGTTTATCCCAGACTTATCTCAAGGTCACGACAATCTGGAAATGGCAAAGCTTAATCCCCAAGCCTTTTCCGCTGGGATAAAAGCAATGGCAGCTTTTCCATTACAGGTTGAGAATAAAGAAGGAGTACTTTATGTTGTTTTTCGGCGCAGCTATATATTATCTACACGCAAGTTGCGCTTAGTAGAATTATTTGTCCGGCACTGGGCTGTTGATGCAATTTGGCACACGATCAGAATCCAACAAATGCGTGATGAAACACGTCAGCTAGCAACTCTTTACTCGGTCACTCAATCCCTTGGTCGTATACCAGAAGCCGATCTCTTGCGTCGTATTGCTTGGAATACTTTGAATGTTTTGGGTGCAGATGTAGTGAATATCTACGAATATATCCAGACTGAAAGGCAATTTACGACTCCTCCAAAAACAGCAGGAAGATTAAGGCAAGAGCAGAAAATGCAAGATGAAATGATTGGACAAAATGTCCCTTTTTTGCTGATTCAGCGTGGAGAAAACGTTTATGCTACACAACTGGAACAAGAACCAATATTTCAGAATTCAGCTTTTACTCATAGGGAAAAAATTCATTCCGTAGCGGGTGTCCTGCTAGAAGCTGATAAAGATATAGTCGGAGTAATGTTTATTAATTACCGCCGACCTCACAGTTTTTCTGAAGATGAGAAAAAGATGATTGAAACTCTAGCTTCTTCAGCTGCGATCGCCATTAAAAATCAACGCTGGCTAGCAACTCTCAGCGATGTTGATCGCAAAATTATTACGACTCTAGATCAAAAGGAACTCTTGAAGCTGATTGTACAGCGAGCAGTGCAAATTTGTGGCGCTGATGTCGGTAATATCCGCTTACTAGATCCTAGTCAGCAGGAGCTAGTTACTAAAGCCAAGTATGCTGTCAATCGTTTCATTGACCTCATCGAAAGACGCAATAGTATATATGAAGGAATTACAGGTTGGGTAGCCAGAAATCGCCAGTCAGCATTGGTAAATAACGTGCAAACCGATCCGCGTTACCAGGCTTACTTTCCCAATATCCATTCTGAGTTATGTGTGCCACTCCTAGACAAAGATAAGCACTTACTAGGTGTACTGAACGTAGAAAGCCAGTATATTTCTGCTTTCAACCAGAGACACCAGCGGATGTTAGAAGCCTTAGCAGACCAAGCAGTAATTGGTATTCAAAATTTAGAAAACAAAAGACAACTGGTGAATATGGAAACAATGGTCACTTTGGGTGATTTGGCTGGCCCGTTAGTGCATCGTATGAATAATGATGTGGGTGCAATCCGAGTCTGGGCACAAGATATTTTGGATGAAGGTGATGAGAACAGCAAGAATAAAGCACAGCGAATTGTATCAAGAGCAGATAAGGTTTTGCAAAGTGCTGAACGAATGAAAATTTGGATTCAAGAAAAGCCTCATGCCATCGATTTATCTGACATAGCGGTAAATGCACTAGCTAAAATGTCCATACCTACGAACATCACTACATATATAGAGATAGCAACTGATTTACCCAAGGTATTAGGTGGTGAACAACAATTAATATATGTTTTTGATAACTTAATCCAAAATGCTGTGGAAGCAATGCCCCAAGGTGGTAGGGTATCGATTATTGGCACTAGTGTCCAAAGAGAAATACAGTGTTGGGTAGAAGTGCGAATATGTGATACTGGCGTAGGTATCGCTTACGAAAATCTAGAAAAGATTTTCCAGCCTGATTACACCACTAAAACAGCGAGAAGAGGTATGGGTTTCGGACTGTGGTGGACAAAATTGTACGTAGAACGTTTAGGAGGTTATTTAAATGTGAATAGTGTACTGAATCAAGGGACTAATTTTATTATGATCTTGCCAGTCTATAAACCAGAAACTTAAGCAGAAGCTAGGCATTAATTACCATAAGTGGTGGCAAGGAGGAACCGATGATATTTTTCAAAGTTCTTCTGGTTGAGGATGATTCAGATTGGCAAGATATCCTTGAAGGCAAGATTCGGACAGCTTTACGCAATATTGGTCATCCTCAGGATATCATTCAGATTGTCAGGACTTTTGATGAAGCTTCTAAAGCTTTTAGAGATAGCGATTGGCATTTGTTGATTACTGACATTGGTTTGGGCGATTCATCTCTTTCCCGTCGTCAAAAGTTAGGAATACATTTAGTTGAACTTGCTTATGCTCGGCAGATACCAGCTATTGCTGTCAGTGGAACACCTGTGGTAAACACTCAAGATGTTCGCGATTTATTGATGGAATATAAAGCATCTGATTTCTTTAGCAAAAGCGATTTTGACAGTAAAAATTTTATTAATAAAGTTCAGGATATTTTAAATAATGAACTCCAAAAATCACGGAATCATCAAGCACTTTTCAAAAGTTCAAGTGATGAGAATCAACAACTTGCGATCGCAGCTAATCCGTTGAAAATCTTGTTTTTATCATCCGACCCTACTGATGCTGCTAGGTTACGTCTAGGACAAGAGTTGCGAGAGATTCAGCAAAGATTGCAATTAGCTAAACAAAGAGACAAATTTTTACTAGAACAACGCCTGTCGGTACGTCCTGGGGATATCAGTCAGGCTTTACTGGATATTGAGCCTCATATTGTCCATTTTTCTGGACATGGTATGAATACTGGGGAATTGTATGTAGAAAATGAGTTAGGTCAAATTCAACCGATTAAGCCTGATGCTTTAGCTTCATTATTTGAACTTGTAGAAGACCAGGTAAATTGTGTAGTCTTGAATGCTTGTTATTCCAAGACTCAAGCGGAAGCTATTGCAAAATACATTCCGTTTGTGATTGGTATGAATTATTTAATTGGCGATCAAGCTGCGATCGCATTTTCTGTGGGATTTTACAAAGCGCTGGGTGCCAATCGTTCCATAGAGAAAGCTTACCAGTTTGGCTGTACCGAAATTCAATTACATGGTATAGCGGAGAATTTAACTCCCGTTATTTATAAAAGGTGAAAATTAGTGAACGCACAGATTAATGTTTTGCTAGCAAGATGTGGAATCTCTGTTGGCATGGTGTGTTGTCAAAGCCACCGAACTTGGAAGTGGGAAACTCTCACTGAGATACACGAACGCAAAATCTAAAATCCAAAATAGTATAATTCATTGTTTTGGCGCAAGAGGATTGGGAATGGTAATGATGGGGATAACTAGAGGCTGTGATTTTTCAGCTTGTAGTTGATTTTGTGCTTGCTTGCTAGCTTCGATGGCTTGTTGATAGTCAGGCTTGTATTTGATGGCTTGTGCATAAGACGCGATCGCATCTTGATAGCGTTTCAAGTTTACTAGGGCATTTCCTTTGCTATACCAGCTTTCGTAATGGTCTGGTTTGTAACGAACTGCCCGATTATAGGATGCGATCGCATCTTCATATTTCTGTAAATTGTATTGCGAATTTCCTAGGTTATACCAAACTTGGTAATCGTTACGCCGCAAAGCAATGGCTTTATTATAAGAATCAATTGCTTGTTGATAGCGTTGGCTTTGATGTAGCGCCCAACCTCTGCTATACCATGCTTGGAAATTTCCGGGATTAGATTTAATTACCCAATCAAATGATTCTATTGCCTCTGGATAACGTCGCAAACTCATGAGAATATTGCTTCTCGATAACCAAGCTTGGTAATAATCAGATTTATATTGTACTGCCCGATCATAATCTTTTAAAGCATCTTCGTAGCGCCCTATATTTACTAAAGCATTGCCGCGATTATATCGGAATGAGGCATCGTCTGGCGTTAATTCTATGGCTTTATCGTATGCTGTAATTGCGTCGTCATAGCGTTTTAAATTATGTAGCGCTAAACCCTTATTTTCCCAAGCAATCTCATAATTTTTTTGTAATTCAATTGCCCTATCGTAAGCTTTGATAGCATTGTCATATTGTTTTAAACTACTCAAAGCTTCACCTTTAGCATTCCAAATTTCAGGAGAGTTACCTTCTAATTGTAAAGCTTTGTCAAAAGAGGCGATCGCTTCTTGGTAACGCTGCAAATTTGCTAAAGCTAAACCTCTAGCACTCCAAGCTTCTACATAATCTGGCAGAATTTGAATAGCTTTATCATAAGCTGCTAGCGCTTCTTTATATTGCTTTAATTCTGATAAAGTTCTGCCTTTTCCATACCACCCTTGAGGGTAAGCTGGTCTAATATTAACTGCTTTATCATATACAGCTAATGCATCTTGATAGCGTTGTAAATCATATAATGTATTACCTTGTTTATATAATTCTGTAGCATTATTTGTATGAATACCATCAATAATAAATATCCCAATTGCCGCACTTACGCCTAAAATAAATGTGGCTGCTAAAATCTTGTGCAGTATTTCTTTTTTTAATTTAGGATTTGGCAAATTTTTAAATGCTAGCACCGGAGTTAAAGCGATTGTTTTAGAGGCTGGCTGTGTTAACTCTTGGAGTGCTTGTAATGCTTCTGTGGCTGAACTGTAGCGCTGGCGAAAATCATAACATACCATTCTGTTTAAAACTTGAGCGAACTCTGGCGATACTTTGGTATGATTTTGCCAGATAATTTCATTAGTATCGGCATCTTTTTCTAATTGTTCCGGTGGTAATCCTGTCAGCGCTTGTAGTGCGATTATCCCCACCGCATATATATCACTGCTAAATTTGGGGTTTCCTTGTGCTTGTTCACCTGGGAGATATCCAGGAGTACCAATAGCAACAGTAGATTTAGTGTGTCCTTGTGGCGTAATAACTTGTGTAGAAATTTGTTTAACTGCACCAAAGTCAATTAAGACTAACTTCCCATCTGATTTACGTCTAAGTAAATTGCAGGGATTGACATCGCGGTGAATTACCTTTTGTTGATGAACAAACTTTAAAATTTCGAGAATCTCCATCAACAAAGAAATTACCTCAGTTTGAGTCAGAGTTTTCCCTGGTGTTAATTCCTGACTGAGATTGTGTCCTTCAATAAATTCCTGTACGAGATAGAACTCTGCATTTTCCTCAAAATATGCTAAAAGTTGAGGAATACAATCATGACTACCTAATTTATACAGAACTTGAGCTTCTGTATCAAATAAACGTCTAGCCGTTTCTAAAGTTACTGGATCATTTGCCTGAGGCTTGAGTTTTTTGACAACACATTGAGGAGATCCCGGTAAATGAGTATCACAAGCAACAAAGGTTTCCCCGAACCCCCCACCACCCAAGTGGCTAATAATTTGGTATCTTCCTACAAGTGTGTTTCCCAGCATCAGGTTTGCCTAGTTAAGTGCAATATTATCTGATTCCAATATTGGCACAAGGGAACAGGATAGGTATTGGGTACTGGGGATTGGGGATTGGGGATTGGGGACTGGGGATTGGGGACATAAGGAAGTAGAGGAAGTAGGGGAGGAATTCCCATTACCAATTACCAATTACCAATTACCAAATGACAAATAATGATTCCTATTAATGATAATATTCGCATTCGTCATCGACCGATGATTACTTACTGGCTGATTGGTATTAATATTGCAATATTTTTATGGGAAATCCAATTAGAATTAAGCGGTCAATTAGGCACATTTATTCAAACTTGGGGTGTGATACCCGCGCAGATTATTGGCGGAATTATCAATGCTAGTGTTAACCCAGCAGCTTGGATAGTGGTAGGCTGGCGATTGATTTCTTTGCCAGTAGCAATGTTCCTACATGGTAGTTTTAGCCAAATATTAGGTAATCTACTTTTTTTATGGGTTTTTGGCAAAAGTTTAGAAAATATTCTCGGTCATGGGCGTTATTTAGGATTTTACTTATTAAGTGGCATTTTTACAGAATTAGTACAAATACTATCGGAACCTAATTTAACAGTGCCATTGATTGGCGCAAATGGTGCGATCGCAGCTGTTTTAGGGGCTTATATTGTAAAGTTTCCTAAAGCCAAAATCGACAGTATTCTCCCCCTAGTATTCATTTATATTCCTGCTAAATTACCAGCATTTGCCTATTTAGTTTGGTGGTTTATCCAACAGTTATTTTATGGGATTGGTAGTTTAAATATTCCTCCGGTGGGGGTTAATCAATTCAGCATTGCTTACTGGGCGCAAGCGGCAGGATTAGTGATTGGTGCGGTTTTCATGCGATTACAGCGGTGATAAAGAGGCAAGGGGGTAGGGAGCAAGGGGGAGTATTTAATTTTAAAGTTTGTTTCCTTTCCCCAAAAATTATTGGGATTTGTGCTGGCTATAAGTAAATCGGTGAAAATCAGCCAAACTATGTTACGAACGGTACAAAGTATTCAAACCCTTACTAATGACCAATAACAAATAACAAATGACAAATGGCAAATGACAAATGACAGCCCTTACCAATTATTTTTAATTGCAACGCCCTACTTAAACAGGTACGGGTATTGCTATATGATTTTGTAATAAAACCGAACTTGCAAGCTGATAAAGTTGCACTAATCTATTAATTAGGAAGCTTGAGATTAAGCTTTAAGAAATAAAAAGTTAATTGCTGACAACAACAAGAGTTTTTACCTACAAACAAGCTTGAGATTAAGCTTCCTCAAACCAAACATTGCTTCTTAGAGGTGATAGTATGGCACTTATGCGTTGGAATCCATTTCGAGATATTGACCGTTTAGAACCATTCCGCGAAATTGATACTTTACAACGGCAAATGAACCGCTTGTTCGAGGAATTCATGCCAACAACTAACGGTAGTGAAGGTATCGGATTTGGCTTCGTCCCAGCAGCGGAAATGGAAGAAACTGATGATGCAATTCGCCTAAAACTTGAAATCCCAGGATTGGAAGCAAAAGATATCAATGTAGAAGTAACTACCGATTCAATTTCTATTAGCGGTGAAAGGAAATCTGAAACTAAGACCGAAGAAAACGGTGTAGCTCGCTCGGAATTCCGCTATGGTAAATTCCAACGGGTGATTCCCCTACCGTCCCAAATTCAACATGAAAAGGTAGAAGCCGAATATAAAGATGGCATTCTTAAACTCACATTACCGAAAGCAGAAGCTGACAAACAAAAAGTTGTTAAGGTAAATATCGGTTAATTAGGTTTTGGCTAAGGTGGCGATCGCACTTTGAGTGATTATCGAGGTGCGATCGCTTTTTGTTACAAGGTTTCGCCCTCACCCCCAGCCCCTCACCAACCGGGTGAGGGGAGCAAGAGATTTAGTTCCCCTTCTCCTGCGGGAGAAGGGGTGAGGGGATGAGGGTGCGAGGTATTTGTACAACGCCCGCCCTATATCGCTTTTAGCTTCAGTTGACACCAATGACTGCTGCCGTGCCCCTACAAAGAATTTATCTATCGCAAAAATTATTTGAATTGGTATGAGTATTACATCAACCTGTTAATCATAAATTAGTTGATGTTTTCTATAAATAAGAACTCCTTCATAATAAACATCAACCTGTTAATCATAAATTAGTTGATGTTTTCTATGTATGAGAACTCCTTCATAATAAACATCAACTCGTTAATCGTAAATTAGTTGATGTTTTCTATGTATGAGAACTCCTTCATAATAAACGTCAACTCGTTAATCATAAATTAGTTGATGTTTTCTATGTATGAGAACTCCTTCATAATAAACATCAACTCGTTAATCGTAAATTAGTTGATATTTTCTATAAATGAGAACTCCTTCATAGTAAACCTGAAGGGGTTGATCATAAATACAGTTCAGTTAAGAAAATTAATTGATAACAAACCCAAAAAACTAGTTACTTAGAGGCTATTTATAAAGTAAATATTAAGTAACGCACCATCTATATCGATGCGTTACGCTATCGCTAACGCATCCTACAATTTAAGGTTTACTTTATAAATTATCTCTTAACAAAAAACAGAACAATCATTTTGGAGGGGGTTTGGGGGACGCAACCGTCACCCAATCGGGGGTTTGGGGGAGAATCCCCCAATTGAGCTAACTTTTTCCACAAGTGACAAATCAATCACTAATGATGAATTCAAATTGATCAAGAAAGCTGATGGTAAAAGCGCGTAGACCCAAAGCAGCTTTTCGTAAACATCACACTCAGCAATTTTGCACTCTTGACCTTTTAACAAATTACCTACCCGCAGAAATTTTTCTTTCAATCACAGAAATCCGCTCTTGTGTTGCTGGGTGGCTACTTAAAAATGATGGTTGAGAAGATTGCCGAAGTAATTTTTTCAAGAATGCAGGCATAGCACTTTGATTATACCCGGCTCGTCTCATATACTGTAAGCCTTTATCATCAGCGTTAAATTCGGCTTCGCGGCTATTGGGTAAATCTACAGCCAACTTGTAAGCGATCGCAGTTACAGCACTTTGATCTAAACCAGCAAGTGAGGCTGCACCTTGAGCTAGCTGGGTTTGTTTCAATTTGTTGATCAGGTCATTGTTGCAAATGTGAGCAATTTCATGTCCCATCACTGATGCTAACTGGTCTTCATTATCTGTTGCTTTGATTAGTCCAGTATTGACATATACATAACCACCAGTTGTGGCGAATGCATTAATACTAGAATCTCGAACTACATAAAAGCGAAAAGGAATTTCCGAGCAGTTACTAGCTCTAGCTAATCGTTGACCAACACGGTTAACGTAAGCATTAGTTTGAGCATTGGAATCTAATCTGTAATTTTGCCTTACCTGCTGGTGAATATTTTGACCCAGTGCAACTGTTTGCTTTGGGGAAACGTTGGAAAGTTGCAACAACTGAATCCCATTAAATAGTAGCTGACCCCAAGGAACTGCACTAGCTGGTGCAAGAGAAGTTAATCCCACACCGACAGCAGTACCCATACCAAGTAATACAGAAACACCTTTACGTAATTTCGGAAGCATAGCCAAAAATGAAAAGTTAATAACAGATGAAAGTTAGGTTGGTGTAATTCACCTATGCAGTAAATTACAATTTCTGATGAGCAAATACTAAAATTTTTTTAATGCAATTGTGTTAGTTAAAATCTAATAGCAGTTAGCTAATTTACCTTGATAGGTATTCTATATATAGGATTCATCTTTCAGTTGTGAAAACTATTGATTTTGGCTGTTGAATGTTCACTGTCAACCGTTAACAGTCAACAACCCTGTATGTAATATTTCATTGGTGAATAAAAAGTACATTTGTACATTTTTCTTCCCGGTTCCCTACCTCAATGAGTAGTTTTCATAACTCAGTTAGGACTGCTATATTTAATATTCTACCAAAAAACCTGCTAACCGAGCCAGCACAAAGGGGTAATTTGATTTGCTAAATCAGCATCTTACTATCAGTCTTTAGTAAGTTGCTAAAAATGACAAATTTTGAAACTTAGACGATTTAATAGATGTGAAATCGGCAATATTGCTCATATTCAATATTTACTACACCTATTCTATCTGTATCACTTGGTAAAAAAATATATCGCACATCTGTTAACAGTATTTCTGCTTAATTTTATTAGTAATAATAGGTTTCCAGCACTATGTATTAGCCAAATAGTGTTAGTAAGCAATAAAAAGCTTAAATCTCTATTAGCACCTAAATATTTCAGCTTTTAGCTTGATTTTCACTCAAAATGGCTAAATTATAGTTAAAGCAGAAAAGCAAATTATTTACTGAAAAAAATACGAAAACGTACAACATTCATTTGAAGCTAATAATAATCAAAACTTTAACTAACCTGATTGCTCAAAGCAGGTTTTTTGCTGACTCTGCTTATTTAGAAACTTAATCATATTTCAGGAGTTTCATTTCATGATTCATCACATTTCTATTGCTGCTCAAAATCCTTTACTTGTTGCCCAAGTCATAGCTGAAGTTTGGCGGGGAAAGGCTTTTCCTTTTTTTCCTCACCCAGGTAGCTATATGGTTTTTCCGATGAACGAATATGGCACAGGCATTGAAGTTTATCCTTTAGAAACGAAGTTATCTCCAGGTGAAGGTAACGAATCCTGTCAGTTTGCACAGGAAACTAATTCTAGTGGACTAACAGCTACCCATGCAGCCATTTCTGTTCCTACCAGCCAGGAAGAAATTGAGCAAATTGGCAAACGTGAAGGTTGGCGGGTGGTGCGTTGTAGCCGCGAATCCTTTTTTGATGTCATGGAGTTCTGGTTAGAAAACAAGGTGATGTTGGAACTGCTAACACCAGAGATGACATCTCAATATTTGGCAATGACACAGCCAGAAAATATCGAGAAAGTCTTTGCAGAACACGCTTTAGCAGCCGCTAGCTCATAAAACATCAGTTAAATGTCGATTTTATATTAAGAGCGATCGCTATTCTAAACTAGGGCATTTGTGCTTAGATTTGAAGTAGCGATCGCTTCATTTATTTAGCTACAAATCGCCATTTCTTTTATTGATTTATAGTTATCAATTATTACTCAAAAATATTTCATCATGCTTCACCCAATCGTGTGAAAAAAAATTCAACCAAGTGGATGACCTCAGTGTGCGAGGGTGAAATTTGTCAAAAAGAGGATTCTAGTAATAGAGAACATTAATTGCACTTAACTCTAGTGCGGAGAAATTATGAAACTTCTCAAAGCTTTGACAGCTTCAGCCCTTGTTGTTTCTTCTGTTGTCCTCTCCGCTGGAATGGCTTCTGCTCAAACAGCTGGTACTGACAGCAACTACATCGGTGTTGGTATTGCCGCAGGTGCAACTAGTGGCGGACAAGGAAATGATGACGCTCAATTTGGTGGTAACGTGCAAGGACGGGTAACTATGCCCAGAACACCTGTGTCGCTTCGGGGTTCCGTTCTGTTTGGTGGTGATGCCACTGCAATTATGCCTATAGTTACATACGATGCGCCCATTGCCAAAAATACTAACGTTTACTTCGGTGGCGGTTACTCGTTTGTTACTGATGAAGGTAAAAACACCCCACTAGGTAATCAAAATGCACCCGTAGTTACCTTGGGTGCAGAATCACAAGTTGCTAACAACGTCATAGTCTATGGCGATGCTAAATGGGGCATTGACGCTTACAGAAATAGTGATGCCGATGCCGTTAGTTTCCAAACTGGAGTAGGTTATCGATTCTAATGGGTATGGGGCATTGGTAATGGGTAATGGGTAATGGGTAATGGGTAATGGGTAATGGGTAATGGGTAATGGGTAATGGGTAATGGGTAATGGGTAATGGGTAATGGGTAATGGGCATTAGTTATTTCTTCCTCATCCCCCTCATCTCCCTCATCTCCCCAATCCCTAGCCCCCAATCCCTACAACGCCTTAATAAACTGCTGTACCTTTTCCAATAGTGGCTGATATTCGACTTCCTGGGCTAACTCTTGAGCATTTTGGTAGCAGGATAGCGCTAATTTTTTACGTCTTCTGGTGGCGTAAAGGCTGCCCATGTTCAAGAGAGTCGAACTTTCTCCTAGGCGATCGCCTAGGTGTTGATAAATCGCCACAGCTTGCTTGTAATATTTGAGTGCTTGGGTATGATTTGCAATGCTGTTGTAGGTAAAACCAAGGTTATTCAAAGTGGTGGCTTCACCAGAGAGGTCTTTGAGTGCCCGACGTGTCAATAGTACTTGATGATATAGCAATAGTGCTTTTTTTGGTTGCCCTAAATCACTGTAGATAGAGGCAATATTATTCAAGGTAGTAGCTTCGCCAACTACATTCTTAACAGCTTTTTGAATTGGCAATGCTGCTTCAAAATATTCTAGAGCCTGCTCTTGCTGACCCAAGGCGCTGTAGGCAAACCCAATGCCATTTAAGGTTGTCGCCTCGCCAGAAAAGTCTCCCAGTAAGCGACGCATAGCCAAAATTTGATTTTGCAGCAATAGCGCTCGTTTTGGCTCTCCCAATCTGGTGTAAACCAGTGCTACATCATTAAGAGTAGAAACTTCACCTTGAGCATCTTCTAATTGCCGGAAAATTTGCAGTGCTTTTTCAAAAGATGCTAAAGCTAGGGAAAACTTTCCTATCCGACTGTAGGTAGAACCTAAATTGCTGAGTGCAGTCGCCTCAGCTCGCACATTGCCAAATTCTTGAGCCAGGGATAATGCTTCCTTAAAACAATCCAATGCTTTATCAGGTTGCCAGCAACCGAGGTGAGCCAGTCCAATGTCATTTAATGCGTAACCTTCTCGGGCGCGATCTGGGATGATTCGAGCTAACTTTAAATTTTCGGTGGCAAGCGCAAGATATTCTTGAAATTCTCCTCGCTTGTAATAGCGGGTTGCTTCATCACGACGTTGTTCCCACTGGGTGACTGGATTTGAAGGTTGCGACATCTGACCTCGGTTGCACTAAAAGTAAATAGGCAGGTTTGCTAGGGCCGTTGCATTTGGAAATTAACCCTTCTCAGGTCATAATTTCCAAATTTAAGATAAACAATATTCTCTATCTTTAGATATAAGACGTAAATAGAGTGAATATAGTATAATAGCTAACTTAAAAATGTACCTCAGAGAAATCCTGTAGTTATCAAGTTGAGTGCTGTAGTTGAGGTAATGAAGAGAGTTACAGCAACTAAAGATTAAGGAACTATTAAAGGTTTTAAGGAAGATATTGCTGATTTCTGGCGATCGCTCATATCTAAAGAAGAGTTAATTTTGGCACAGATGCGATCAGTTTTTTCCTGTTATTGAACTCAGCATACAGAGAATTACAAGATTATGCAGTAGCAAATTTAACTAAAAAACCTAAATTTAACCTTGGCAAAGCTCATCAGGAACTTTAAAAGCTTTGTCAAATTCTCATAACTTATAACCATTCAAATAACCATTCAATTTATTTATATGCGCTTAAGTATTATTGTTAGTGCTGGATTAGTCAGTACAGGATTATTACTGGCTTTGGGTTTAAACAAACCAGCAATATCTCAATCTCCAGCACAAATAGCACAGTCATCAGCGATCGCTAACACAAACTTACAGGAATTTAGGCAGAATCGCCGGGTATGGAGTCAGCAAAGAATCCGCAATTATCGCTACAAAGTTAGTAGAAGTTGTTTCTGTACAGAAGAAGCTAGAGGCCCAGTAAAAATTGAAGTGCGTAACGGGCAAACAGTATCAATTACTGATAAAAATGGTAAAAAAGTCAATCCCGAGTTATTCCAGGAATACAGTACAATGCCCAAAGTTTTCAATGTAATTCGGGATGCGATCGCCAAAAGAGCATCTAGTATGAATGTCAATTACAACAAAAAACTCGGCTATCCGACTCAAGTTAACATCGATTACAACAGTCAGATGGCCGATGAAGAGTTATATCTCACAATCGAAGATTTCAAAGAAATTAAGTAATGGGCATGGGGCATGGGGCATAGGGCATTGGTAATTGCAATTTCTCCCCTCATCCCCCTGCTCCCTGCCCCCCTGCCCTGCCTCCTCATCTCCCCAACCTACTCCACCTGCTGCCACAAACTTTGGTAGCCAGTCACCAACCGACTACCATCTTTGAAGACGTGAATTTCTATCTGGTCGCTAGCCCAGGTAATTTTGTCTTGGAAATCAGGATTAAAGATGTTAACTCGTTGATTGCTGGAGGAAACTGGAGAATTAGGAGAATGAATTGCCAAAGACTCCACAAACGGCCCATCAATCAGAATATCTAGTTGTTCTAGCAAATCTTGCGAACCTGGGGGAGCAGATTCCGATTGCAGCTGCTTTAAAGTGAACCCAGTAAATGACATCACATTTAATCCAGCAGCTTTCAGCTTACGTGCTAAAGATGCCAATGCAGGTGCTTGCCAAAAGGGTTCGCCACCAGAGAAAGTTACCCCTGTATTGCGCGGCTTCTTCAGGATATTTTCAGCAAGGGTATCAACAGATATTAATTGGTTGACCGCGAATGACCAAGATGCTGGATTAAAACAGCCAGGACATTCGCGAGAACAACCTTGCACCCAAACAACAGCACGACAACCAGGGCCGTTAACTTCAGATTCATCAACGTAGCCCATAATAT
Source organism: Calothrix membranacea FACHB-236 (assembly GCF_014696315.1). Lineage (GTDB taxonomy): Bacteria > Cyanobacteriota > Cyanobacteriia > Cyanobacteriales > Nostocaceae > Aulosira > Aulosira membranacea. The sequence goes on along the minus strand of NZ_JACJPX010000030.1, from coordinate 38,864 downwards.
TAAGATGCTCAGGGGGAATTTCTATAAGTTGGTGCGATGGGTTATTTGGCTGGGATTCCATCTTTTTCCTCCTTTGAAGCTTTAGCTGTTAAAGAAACTCATAACTGACTTTTCGCTCAGAGGAGACGCGATTCATCGCGTCTCTACTGGATTTAAACGTCAATCGATTTGTTTTATCCGAACCTTATTGTCCCCACTCTTGACTCAGGACTCTTGTACAGACACGATTAATCGCGTCTCTCTAAACCAGTGAAGCCATTCCTGGATAACGCACTGGGATTTTCACTGCATTGTAAATTTGAGCGGCTAGGGAAGCTAAGACGCTTGTGCTGACGCATCTAAGGTTTTGAACGAGGTAAGGGGCTGGTTGGAGAATATCGTTACCACGTGCATCTAATTGACGTACCAAAACACGGGGACGGGAAGGAATATTCAGTTGAACCTCATCCGGTTCCAGAATATGAAGGATTTGGATGTAATCCATGATCCTTTCTGGTGTCCAAGGAGACAAGACCATTGTTTGAATAGCCAAATTTCCTGAATATTCCTGACGAAATTGCTCGATTCCTGCCACAAGGCTGGGTAGATTAATTGTCTCTACACAGCGATTGACTTGCTGCAATTGATTTGACGAAATGGCATCTAGTTTTGCAGCTACCGTATCTGCCGCGATCAAATCTCTACGGACTGTGGGATCGCATAGCAAGGTACTATTAGTCAAAACTACAGTTGGCTTTTTAGTAATTCTTTTGACAACACCGATAATTTTCTCTAAATTCAGGGCTAGTGTAGGTTCACCACTACCGCTCAGGGTGACTGTATCTACATTATCTAGTGTTTCCATAGCCTCCAACTCATCGACAATTTGAGATGTAGGTACAAAAATTTGACGTTCAGTTGTTCTGGCCTCTATTTTTCCCAATTGGCAGTAGATGCAGTGAAAGGAACAGGTAGATTGCGAACCAATAGGATCAATGCCCAGCGATCGCCCAAATCGCCAAGATTCTACTGGGCCATAGACAGAAGAACAGGATGGATATTGTTTATATGCTGTAGCACTCATACTTGCCCCTTCATAAAATCAAACATACACTGGTATCAAAAATCAATCTAAAAATTTGGATTAAATCCAAATTTAAAGCTAGAAGTTGAGGAACTTGTGAGTATGAAGTATGAAGTTGTAAAAAACCTCATCAATAATTAGGGTATTAAAATTACGATGTTCCCCAAACAACTTTTTCTGCTATTGGCACAAGTATGAAGCGTTCTTATTTAGAGCCACTAAATTTATTCGTGAGTATTATAATTTTGAACTTTGAATTCCCCGGAAGGGCTGATTCTTGAGTTTTTGAAATCAAATTTAAAATTGATATGGTAATTAATGTTCAGGAAATCAAAATTTTAGTGGTTGACGATCAGCCAGAAGATTTAGAATTTTTAGCAGATATTCTCTGCTGTCAAGGGTATCAAGTTAAAAGTGTCACTTCGGCAAAACTGGCAATTAGTCAAGTAACTGCGTTGCAACCTGATTTAATTTTGCTAGACCTGATCATGCCAGAGATGGATGGATATGAACTTTGGCGATATCTTATACATGAAAAGACTACACAAAATATCCCCATAATTTTTCTCAGCTATCCAGATGAATTCTTCAAAAAATTTAAGTCTTATGAAATAGGGACTGTTGATTATATTTCTAAGCCATTACATTTGGAAGATGTTGTATTACGGGTCAAAAATAAACTCACGCTGCAAAACTTCCAAAAGCAGTTAACCACTAAAAATCCTATTTTGCTCCCAGCAAAGGAAGATGTACAGCACAGCAACATACATATAGATGCGATGTTGCATAATGCCAAAGTAGGAATTTGTCTAACTGATGAAAATGGATATTTTTTAGAGGTGAATCCCGCCTACTGCCAAATGTATGGATTTACCCGTGAAGAACTAATTGGTCAGCAGTTTACCTTACATTATGCAAATTTAACAGCTGTAGCTAAATCTAATTTAATTCAGCAATATAAAAATTTTATTTTTAATGCGGCTCAGTCAGAAAAAAGAGAATTTATTATTACGCGTAAAGATGGTTCGCGCTTACCTGTAGAGATGACCCAGGTGATTGGTCAACAGGATGATAGCAAATATTTTGTGGTTACCACACTCATAGATATTAGCGATCATCAAGTTGCCCAAGTTACTCAAAAATCCCGCGAACGCTATCTAGAAGCATTGCTAGAAATTCAACGCAAATTGTCTACTTTTGATGTAAATAAAAAATGTTACACCGAAATTGTGCAAATTTTAGGCACAGCAGCAAAAGTAAGTCGTGTATATATTTTTGAAAATTACCATGCAGCCAGTGGTGGGTTGGTGATGAGTCAATGTGCTGAATGGTGTGCGCCGGGAATTCAGCCAAAAAATCATAACCCTGCTTTACAAAGTGTTGCTTATGATAAGTCTTTTCCACGTTGGGCTACCTTATTATCACAAGGCGAAATTATTTCCGATATCGTAGCGGAATGTCCGGAATTAGAACGGGAGATTTTAGCTAGTCAGGGAGTTTTATCAATTCTGATTCTCCCAATTTTTGTTAAAGGTGAGTTTTTCGGTTTCATCGGCTTTGATAACTGTGTCGCCGCCCGTTTTTGGGAAAATTCCGAAGTCTCACTTTTACAAGACACCGCAGCGGCTATTGCTGTTGCTCACGAGCAAACTCAGCTATTAGAAACAGAAAAACAAGCACGTGCAGAATTAGAAAAACAAAATCGCCAACTCCAGCAGCAAATTCGCATCAGCGAAGCTTCTCGTAAAGCGCGCCTGTTTGCTCTCAAAGCCAGCGAAGGGAAATATCGTCACTTAGTTGAGACTTCCCAAGACATCATTTGGTCTGTGGATATAGAAGGATTAATTACTTTTATTAATCCGGCGGTGAGAAAGTTGTATGGTTACGAACCCCAAGAGATGATTGGGCGGGCGTTTACTGATTTTATCTTACCCAGCCAAGTTACCCAAATGCAGGAAGTTTTTCTGCGTCTTCTGAATGGCGAGTCGATTTTCCAGCATGAAACTACCTGTAGTACGAGAGATGGTAGCATTCTGTATTTGATGCTGAATGCGATCGCTTTACATAATGATGAGGGCGAAGTTGTTGGTATCACTGGTACAGCTAGTAATATTACGCAGCGCAAACGTGCCGAACAAGCATTACAAGCCAGTGCCATTAAACTCCGTCAGCATAATTTAGTACTTACAGAACTCGCCACTAATCAGGTGCTTTATCAAGGCGACTTAAAAGCGGCTGTGAGTCTGATTACAGAAGTAGGAGCAAAAAATATTGCGGTGGAACGAGCCAGCGTTTGGCTATATGCAGAAAACGAGACAATTTTGCAATGTCTAGATTTATTTGAGCAAAGTTTAGGGCAACATAGCGAAGGGTATTCCCTTGTCACCGCCAATTATCCAGCTTATTTCCAAGCTTTACATACAGATCAACTAATTGTTGCCCATGATGCTTGCACCGATCCTCGCACAGAAGAGTTCTTTGAGTCTTACTTGACTCCCTTAAATATCACTTCAATGCTGGATTCACCAATTCGGCTAGGCGGAAAAACTGTCGGTGTTTTATGCCTGGAATCTGTATTAATTGCTCATCATTGGACACAAGAAGACCAAAATTTTGCTCGTTCCTTAGGCAATTTAGTCTCTTTAGCTCTAGAAGCACGAGAACGCAGACGCGCTGAAACTGCACGCCGCATTTCTGAAGAAAAGTTAGGTTCAGCTTTTCGCTCATCTCCTGACCCAATTAGCCTCAGTATTATTCCGGAGATGCGCTATATCGAAGTTAACGATAGCTTTTGTTCATTTTTCGGTTATTCCCATCCTCAAGTAATCGGGCATACTAACCAAGAATTGCAGATTTGGGTAAATCCAGAAGAATATGCTTATCTTCAACAGATTTTGCGCCAAACAAAAGCGATTCGTAACCATGAGGTTGATGTCCGTACAGCTACAGGCGAAGTGAAAACTACCCTGTTCAGCGCGGAAATGATTGAAATTGATGGGCAACAGTACATACTGGGTACAGCTAAAGATATCACTGAGCGCAAACAAGCTGAAAACGAAAGCCGTTTATTGCTGTTAACCACCCAAGCTATTACTCGCGCCATTGATGTAAACACAGCTTTAGTGGTCATTCTGCGCTTAATTTGCCAAAATATCGGCTGGGATTTTGGCGAAGCTTGGATACCGAGCGATGATGGTAAGGTTTTAGAACATACTCTCAGTTGGTATGGTGAAGATAGCAGTTTAGAAGAATTCGGCTTAGAAAGTAAAACTATTACCTTAAATCTGGGCGAAGATTTGCCAGGGCGAGTTTGGCAACAAAAACAACCAGAATGGCTGGAAGATGTTTCTCGTGTCACACAGCCTGTTTTTTTGCGATCGCCACAAGCAGCTAGGGTAGGATTAAAAGCTGTGTTTGGTGTGCCAATTTTAGCTGGTAACAAAGTCTTAGCGATTTTGGCCTTTTTCAAAAGCAGCCCAGTACAAGTTGATAAGCGGTTGCTATTGCTAGTATCTGCAGTTGCTGCCCAGCTAGGGGGACTAATTCAGCGAAAACAGGTAGAAGCAGCCCATAGAAAGAGCGAAGAACGTTTGCAATTGGCTTTAGAAGCCAGCGATTTAGGATTGTGGGATTGGAATCTCACTAGTAATAAAATCTATCGTGACTGGCGCTGGAAGAAGATGCTGGGCTATGAAGAACATGAAATTGAAGATAATATCCAAGCTTTTGAGCAATTAGTTCATCCCGAAGATTTATCTTTAGTTAACGCAGTTTTAGCGCAGCATTTGCAAGGTGCAAGCCCGATTTATGAAGTAGAATTTCGGATGCGCTGCTCTTCAGGTACTTGGAAGTGGATTCAAACTCGCGGGCAGATTTTTGAGCGTGATGAACAAGGTGTACCACTGCGAATGACCGGTACAAACAAAGACATCACGGAACGCAAAGCCTTAGAAAAAGAAATCGCCCTCAGAGAAGCGCGCCTCAATGCCTTTTTCTCTGGTGCGCCTGTGGGTATGAGTATTTTAGATAATCAACTGCGGTTTGTGCAAATCAACGAATTGCAAGCAGATATTAATGGATATCCGCAAAAAGACCACATTGGCAAGACTATTCAGGAAATTATTCCCCATATTGCCCCTGTAGTCACTCCATATTACGAGCAGGTGCTATCAACTGGGAAACCGATCCTCAACCTAGAAGTTAGCAGCCCTGTACCCCAGCAACCAGATACGGTGCGTTACTTCTTGATTTCCTATTTTCCCATTCCTGGTGAAGACGATCGCCCTTCTGGTGTGGGTACTGTCATGGTAGAAATTAGCGATCGCAAATATGCAGAGCAAAAACTGCGTTTAGCTAACGAACGCTTACAATATCTCCTGACTTCTAGCCCAGTAGTAATTTATAGCTGCAAAACTGCTGGGGATTTTGGCACTACTTTTATGAGTGAGAACGTGAAGAAAATGCTCGGCTATGAAGCGCGAGAATTTCTCCAAGATTCGAGTTTCTGGTTGCGCCACGTCCACCCAGAAGATGTGGAATCTATCTTGAAAAAGTTTTCTGAACTGTTTGAGCAGGAGTATCGGTCTTACGAATACCGCTTTTTACACGCTGACGGGACTTACCATTGGATATACGAGCAAGTGCGGTTAATCCGTGATGAGGCGGGTAACCCCATAGAATGTGTTGGTTATTTAGCAGATGTCAATGTGCGGAAGTTGGCAGAATTAGCTTTGCAAGCCAGCCAACAACGATATCAACTGTTAGCAGAAGCCTCACCAGCTTGTATTTTCCATACTGATGTTGAGGGCAATGTTTTATATTTCAATCAACGCTGGAGCGAAATTACTGGGCTTTCCTTAGTCGAGTCTCTGGGTAAAGCTTGGACAAAAGCGATGCATCCAGATGATTATGAGCAACTTTTATCTACATGGAATGAAGCTAGATTCAGAAAAAGCCCCTATAAAATGGAACAACGCTTCCTCACGCCTGATGGGAGGATAGTTTGGGTAATTTGTCAGGCATTGCCAGAAATCGGCGAAGATGGCGAAATCAAGGGCTATATCGGCACAGTTACAGATATTACCGAGCGCAAGCTAGCAGAAGAAGCCTTACAAGAAAGTGCTGAACGGGAAAGAGCGATCGCCCAGGTCATTCAAAGGATGCGCCAAACCTTAGATTTAGAAACAATTTTCGCCGCCACCACCCAGGAATTACGACAAGTGTTAGACTGCGATCGCGTTGTGGTTTACCGTTTCCATGCCGATTGGACTGGGGAATTTGTCTCGGAATCGGTAGGATTTGGTTGGTCTTCTCTCATGGAAGCACAAAAACATGACCCCGCTCTCGCTGAAGGTGCTTTAGAAGAAGGCCGCTGCATTTGGAAAATGTTGGATAGTATACAGGAGGTACTCGATTCAGAGCGAGATACCATCCCACACAGTGACTATACCCAAGTCGCCAATTTCCGCTGTGTTGCAGACATTGATAAAGTCAGGTTTCAAGATGATTACATCAGCTTTTTAGAGCGTCTGCAAGCCAGAGCCTATATTACTGTGCCAATTTTATGTGGCAATGAAGTTTGGGGATTATTAGCCAGTTACCAAAATTCTGGCCCCCGCCAATGGAAGACAGAAGAAATCAATATTGTCGTTCAAATTGGTAATCAGCTAGGAGTTGCTTTACAGCAAGCACAATTGCTGGCACAAACTCAAAGTCAGTCACAAGCACTACAAGCAGCTGCGATCGCAGCTGATGCAGCTAATCGTGCTAAAAGTGAATTTCTGGCGAACATGAGTCATGAATTGCGAACACCACTCAACGCGATTCTCGGTTTCACCCAAATTATGAGCCGCGAAAATTCCTTATCCAGCGAACATCAGCAGCACTTAGCAATTATTAATCGTGCTGGCGAGCATCTGCTGAATTTAATTAATGACATTTTAGAAATGTCGAAAATTGAAGCTGGTAGAACTACTTTAAATGTTACTAGCTTTGATTTAATTCACTTGTTAAAAAGCTTGGAAGATATGTTGAACTTCCGGGCTGCTTCTAAGAAATTAGAGTTAATATTTGAATATGCTGCTGATATTCCCCAATATGTGCAAACAGATGAAAGTAAATTACTGCAAGTTCTGCTCAATCTTTTAGGGAACGCCATTAAGTTTACTCACCAGGGTAGTGTAATACTGAGAGTTACATCCCAGACGATAGAGCAAAATTCATCTTATCTTACACAAATTTTATTTGAAGTCCAAGACACTGGCCCTGGCATTGCACCCCAAGAGATTGATTTATTATTTGAAGCTTTTGGACAAACTGAAACTGGCAGGAAATCGCAACAGGGAACAGGATTAGGATTAGCCATTAGCCGTAAATATGTACAACTAATGGGTGGAGATATTAGGGTTAGTAGCACTTTGGGAGAAGGTAGTAAATTTACTTTTGATATTCAAATTAATCTTGCTTCAGCTAGCGATATTCAGCTGCAACCAACTAAATCTCCAGTTATTGGTTTAGCACCCAATCAAGAAAACTATCGCATCTTAGTAGTTGATGATGCTAGAGAAAGCCGTTTATTGATAGTAGAACTATTAACTTTTATCGGTTTTGAGGTGCAAGAAGCTACTAACGGCAAAGAAGCGATCGCTCAATGGCAAGAATGGCAACCACACCTAATTTTTATGGATATGCGGATGCCGATTATGGATGGCTACGAAGCAACAAAATTGATTAAAGCTTCAGAAAGCAAACTTTCTATCCCTCAGCGCCGGACTATCATTATCGCCTTAACTGCTAATGCGTTTGAAGAACAACGCGCCGCCATGATCAAAGCTGGTTGTGATGACTTAATTAATAAACCCTTCCGCGAAGAAATCTTACTAGAAAAGCTGAGTACTTATTTGGGAGTCAAATATCTTTATCAGCAAGAAAGCAATCAATTGGCCAAGGCGAATCTCAATAAAAAAGAACAAATTCTAACTTCTAGTGAATTACTATCTTTGTTATCGCAAATGCCACCAGAATGGATAACCCAGTTATTCCATGCTGCGGCTCAGTGCAGTGATGGTATGATTTTAGACTTGCTTGACCAGATTCCTCTACAAAATGCTGTATTGAAAACTTTTTTAACTGACTTAGCAGATAACTTTTATTTTGAAAAAATTATGGAACTTACTGAGCAACTTGATATTTCGAGGCAGGGAGCAGGGGAAGAATAAATTACTAATGCCTAATGCCCCCATGCCCCATGCCCAAACAATTTTTACACCTCACTCAAGTATGAAAATCTACTCATCTTATTCTCTATCCAAAATTAAACAATCCCTGAAAACTATTTACCGAGCTACTATTGCCAAATTTTTATAAGCAGATATACTGAATATATAGAGACTCAAAAAAACTCTCGCATCTACAAAAAAGTGAGAAGCTAGCTACCAGATATAGCAGCTAGCTTCTAAGGGTATCTACCGTTTTTAGTCTTCAGCCGCTTACTGCTCCATTTCCCATACTAAGTTTGTCATTTTTTTTGTCAAGTTGTCATTTAATTTAGACAAAAAAAAATGTCTTGCATTTGTGACTTCATGAGAGAAAATAAAAGACAAGCGTAATATTCAGGATTTCGGTATATGACTGACAGAAGGCGTTCTGATGATTACAAGCAAATCAGCGGCTATATTCCCCTAGATTTAGCTCTGGAGTTCAAGAGCATCTGTGCTCGTTTAGGCATTTCCCAAAGCGATGCGATCGAAGAGATGGCGGAAGAGTGGATAGCCCAAAAAACGGGTTCTCGCTCGAATAGTTCTCGAAATGCTGCTCCCAAAACTATTGCTGATTTAGTGCGAACCAATATGGCAGAACTGAAACGCTGTGGAATAAAAAACTTATCAGCGTTAGCCAAAGGTGAAGTTTTACCAACACCAGGGGACTTTGCCATCATTACATCGGCTTTAGCCATCCCGGAGGAGGAAAGGATAAAGATTTGGCAAGAAACTTTTAAATTGTCCGTATATCAAGATACTAGGGGTGTAAAAGTGTATAGAGATTCTGGAGGTGTCAAAGAAGATGAGTGTGAGTATTCTTAGAATCCTCAACTTACCGGGGTGGAATTATAAAATGTCTCACGAGGGAGTTTCAATTGTTGCTCCTACTAAGCGTGAAGCTACGCAGTTAGCACAAAGTTACGGAGACGCTCTCAGTGAAACTGCATACAGAATTAATGGGAAAGTGCGGATTCGCTGGCGAGGTTGTAAGAACCCAATTGAATTTTTTGGGTGGATGGCGACTCAAGAACCGCCAACTTCCGCAGAAACTGCGGAACGGATATTACAATATCAAGGTTCTGTATTTTGTAGCCAGTTACAAATACCGTCAGAATTGTTGTATCGCATGGTAGCCGCTGCAGAAAATGAGCGTCCTGTGAGTATCGTCAGACAAGATACTCGCAAGCAAATCATTGTGAATCAGCCTATGGCTGATATGTTAGAGACACCACCAGAAATTGCTACTCAAAGGGTAATGACCCAATTTTGGCTACCTGAGGATTTAGCAGAACTGGAACAAAGATTACATAATGATCGCCAGTTCACCTGGACATATTCTGCGGGATTGAATGAGCGCGCTTGGGCGATTCTCACCACTCAATTCGAGGCTTTTGAGGTTGAAGGTATTTGGTATAGACAGGGAACTGCCTTGTCAACACCTCAACTTGTTCCGATTCCACCAGGAGTATTGGAACAGGCTTAAATAAATAATTTGACTCCTTCAAGAATTTAAAAATCATCAGGTGCGTCCTTTCTTATGTAATTTCAGGGTGCGCTCTTTTAAAAGTGATTAATCATGTTTATATGCAATTTATAAACATTTCAAGTTTGCTCTTGATGCAAAAGTCTAAATATCTGGCTTTTTGAGAATTGCCGCGATCGCTTCTAGACTAATGGGCTTACTAATGTAGTCATCCATACCAACATTTAAGCACTCCTGACGGTCTTCTGGGCGCGCATGAGCAGTCATGGCAATTATGCGAGGTTGAGCAGCAGTTGGGAGTTCTTTGCGAATCCAGCGAGTGGTTTCCAAACCATCCATTTCTGGCATTTGCAGATCCATAAACACAACATCATATATTTGTCGTTGCAAAGCTTCTAGGGCTTCCCGTCCGTGATTAGCTACATCTGCGCGGTAGCCTAAACGCTCGAGCAATTTCAGGGCGACTTTCTGATTCACTAACCCATCTTCTACCAGCAAAATCTTGATTGGTAAGTTTTGCACAGTCTGCTTATCGCGTTCTGGGACAGTTGCAGTCGGTAAACGAGAGTAAGAAGGGATAGTGGCTTTGGGGTCAATTTGGTTAGAGCCAGCACTACGAATAATTTCTAATAAAGTTTGATGTAATTGATACTGCCGCACGGGTTTATGCAAATAAGCATGAAACTCAGCTGCCATCTGTTTTACCTCTAGAGTTTGCTTACCTTTAGAACTGAGCATGATTAAAGGTAAATGTTGGTGTCTGGGTATGGCGCGGATTTGAGATGTTAAGTTGAGAACATTGATCTGCGGACTATCAATATCTAATACAGCTAGGTCAAAAGAAGTTTGTTGACGTATCCAGTGCAGAGCTGCCACGTTAGATTCTACAGCTTGGACATATAATCCCAAAGTTTGAAGTTGGGAAGTTAAGCATTTTCTTAAATTGGCATTAGCTGCTACCAAGAGTAATCTTTGACCGCGTAAATCTAAATCAAAAATTAAGGTGCTATTAAGACCAGCGGGATCAACTAATAATGTTAGGTTGAAATAAAAGGTAGAACCTCTACCAACTTCACTTTCTACCCACATTCTCCCGCCCATCAACTCGCACAGACGGGTGCTGATAGCTAACCCCAATCCAGTACCGCCATAACGCCTAGTCATGGAAGCATCAACTTGGCTAAAAGGCTTGAACAATCGATCCAGGCGATCGCGCGGGATACCAATACCTGTATCTCTAACTGCAAATTGAAACTCGTAGATTTGCGGTTCTGTAGGTGTAATTCCCCGTTGGAGGACTGATTGCTGGGCTGCGATCGCCACAACGATTTCCCCTTCATTAGTAAATTTCACAGCATTACTGAGCAAATTCCAGAGAATTTGGCGCAGGCGGGTAATATCACCAATAATTTGCGTTGGTATATCTAAATCCAATTGATACATCAATTCAATACCTTTTGAGGCCGCCTGGGGAGCCAACAAATCCAAGGCTTCCTCGATACATACCCGCAAGTCAAAGGGCTGTTCTTCCAGATCCAGCTTGCCAGACTCGATTTTAGAAAAGTCCAGAATATCATTGATAATCGTTAATAAGGCATCACCACTGTTGCGAATGGTTTCCACAAAATCCAGTTGCTCAGGCTGCAAAGGAGTATCCAAAAGCAGTCCTGTCATGCCGATGATCGCATTCATGGGGGTACGAATTTCATGGCTCATGGTAGCGAGGAAATTACCCTTAGCGATATTGGCGGCTTCTGCGGCTTGCTTGGCAAAGTTCAGCTGTTCATTCTGCTGTGCTAAGAGAGAGGCTTGATGAGTTTCCTGAGCCAGTAATTGCGCTTGGGTGAGAGCAATACCCATTTGATCGGCGAGATATTTGAGCAAATCCACTTCCCATTGCGTCCATTGTCTCGGGCGATCGCATTGATGAACAATCAGTAACCCCCACAAATTTTCTCGCACCCGAATTGGTACGACTAAATTAGCTTTTACCTGAAATTGTTGTAAAACTTCTACATAGCAAGGCTCTAAGGCAGCTTCCTCCAAATCAGCCACCATTGTCGTCTTACCCTGACGATACAAATTTAGGTATCTATCTTTTAAACAGGGATCGTAAATATCGTGACCGAGAGTTACTAACCATCCCGGAACTACAGCTTCTTGAATAATTTTACCCGAACCATCCGGGTGAATTTGGCAAATAATGACGCGATCGCTCTGCAAAATTCGCTGTACTTGTGTGACTGTTGTCTGGAGAATTTGCGGCGCTTGCAAAGACTGACGAATTTCTTCGGTAATTTGCTGGAGCAGCATAGCACGTTGATATTGCTGTTGTAGGGCTGCTGCTGCCTGTTTATGTTTAGTAATATCCAAATGTGTGCCTACCATTCTCAAGGGTTTTCCTTGGGAATTGTGACGCACCAACTTACCCCGATCCAAAATCCACTTCCATTCTCCAGATTTAGCGAGTAAACGTAGTTCTGCTTCATAAACAGGAGTTTCACCCCGGAAGTGGGCGATCAGTTTTTGTCGCATTAAAGCTAGATCCTCTGGATGGATCAAATGATTTTTAGCTTTGATATTGCTTTCTATTTCTTCTGGGGCATAATCCAGTATAGAAAGCCAACGTGGGCTACGATATACTTCCCCTGTCCTTAAATTCCAATCCCATAGACCCTCTTCTACGGCATCCAAAGCCAGCTGTAAGCGTTCTTCACTCAGTTGGAGAGCATTTTTGGATTGATTTTCTAAAGTGATATCGCGATATTTCCATAGATGACCATAAAATTTTTGCTCAACCACAATCGGGACATAATCTTGGGCAATAGTTCGTCCATCTTGGAGTTGCCATTGTTGATATACAACTACTTTCCTTTGGCAATGAATCTCTTCTAAGTCCTGCACAAATTTTTCTGGTTCAGCAAACAGTTGCTTACAATTTTCAACTGCTTGGTGACAGTCTAAACCTTCTAAAGCTGATGGTGGTACAGAAAGCTGAAACTGATCACACAATTGCTGATTGACTAATAAAATCTTTTGATTTTCGTCTTCTATCAAAACACCAAAATGTAAACTTTCTATCAGCGTTCTTAATCTTGCGGTTGTGGCTTCTAATTCAGCTTGCTGATGGGTGATGTCTGCTATATTCTGGTTCTGCAATGTGACCACATCATCAGGAACAGAGTTATATACAGGAAAATCATTAACCTGCAAATTTAGCTTTTGCAACTCAGCAATATCCCTCATTTGAGGATAACCATGAAACAGCACCTGATCCGATGCCTCCATATATACCATCTCCCCCTTAAGATGGATTTTATGGTCGTGGGATTCCAAAACAAACAGCGATCGCTCCGAACACTTGAGGCGAGTAACTTGGAAATGATCTTCTAAGTAAGTATTTGCGATCGCGATCGGTTCCAGAATACGTTGAATTACCTCACCTACCTGGACAATCTTCATCTCTCTATCGATCACCAGATGAAAAGGAAACAATGTCGTAAGTTGGTCGGGGGTAAGGCTGAATTGTCTTAACCCGGTAGCCCGATCATTTGTCATAAGGAATGGGGAATGGGGATTAGGAGTAATGGGGGCTAGGGATTGGGGAGATGAGGAAGCAGAGTAAGCAGGGGTGACAAGGGGAGAAATTCCCATTACTAATTACCCATGCTCAATTTCCCCTACCTAACACCAAAGCCAAAGGATGATACTTTCGATCATGCAATCGCAATCGAACCGAGTGCTTGAGTATTTGTCCGGATTTGTAGCAATACAAGTTTTGAGGACACAAGATTTTTGTGCTCCTACATAAGCTGTTAAGCATTTAATATGCACATTGAGGCCGCAGGGGGGACTCGGGGCCCCCTTTGGGGATTGGGGGGAGAGGGAGCAGGGAGCAAGGGAGAGGGTTTGCAGCTTTTACCAGCAAAAACAATGATGCAATTTAAATGACGATTAGGTTATCTACCGCATTCTTATTTCAAATTGCTTTGGTATTACTCAAATAATATTTCTCTTCTTTACCCTTGCTTCTTGAGACGCGATTAATCGCGTCTCTACCTTGACCCTTGCCTATTAACTCCGTTCTTCATTGGCTTCTTCCGCAACTTCCGATTTATCGGTTAAAGGTTTGACTACTCGTGCGATCGCTTCTTGGACAAAAGCCTTAATAAATTCATCGCGGCCATTCATTTGAAACTGTCGCTGCACAACTTCTGTCATTCCACCATCGCCCCAATCTTGATCGTGACGAAAATATTCAATAAAACTTTTGCCGGCAATTCTGGTTAAATAAGCTGCTGTTACCCCTTGAATTGCTCGCCCGACAATAAAAGTAGCTGGGTTAGTTTGCAAAGCTGTAGAAAGTAGTTGAATTGCACCTTTGACAATTCCTAAACTGGCCAGGGTTTTAGCTAAAGATAAGGCTAATTCTCGCCCCCGTTCCATGTTCAATTCACAACCATAAATCCTACCTATTTCTACGACCATTTGGGCATTCACAGCCGCAGTTGCTAGTAAATCTACGACTGGTAAAGGTGTAACTGATACCACCCCGGCACCAATCCACTGAAAGCGCTCCACTATTTTATCTGCTTGGCGACGACGTTGAGCATCAATGAGTTTCCGTGCTTCTTCTCCTAATCGCAGAGATTGTAAGAGAATATTATCTGCTACTAAATCTTCACCCTCAGCCCTTAAAATTGCCGCCATTCGCCGCAGCAACGGCACAATATCCGGTTCGGGTAGGAAGATTTCGCCAGTTTCTAATTGGGCAGTTTGAGGATTAGCGGCGATCGCTACCACATCATTAGGGGCAATAAATCCCCGCACCCGTTGACGCAAGCGTGCCAAAATAGCTTCCTTATCGTCGTCTGTATATAAATCGGTTTTATTGAGAATTAACAGCGATCGCTTACCAATTTCCGCTAAACCTTTAAGAGGTTCATATTCCGATCGCCGTAAATCATTATCGACAACAAATAATAATAAATCAGCTTCTGTTGCTAAGGCCCTTGCTAGTTGTTCCCGTTCTGTCCCTGCAACTCCTGCTTCTAAAATCCCTGGGGTATCGGTAATTAATATTTTCCGTTCCAATCCCTTCAACCGCAAACAATAGGTTTCTCCTACTTGGGTAGTACCCATTGGTGCATTCACCTGTCCCACCATGCGCCCCATAATGGCATTTACTAAGGAAGTTTTACCAGCGCTTCCCGTACCGAATACTACTACTTGGATTTCGCCCCGTGCTAAATTAACTTCAATCTCCCGCGATCGGCTGAGTAAAGCTTGTCTTGTGACTTCATCTTGAATTTGTGCCACCTGCTGGCGCACAGCTTGTAAAGTGGAAGAAGCCGCATCAGATTTAGCAGCCGGGATTTGCGCTGGAGTCACACGTGGACGCTGGCGGCGAGAACGTTTTTCCCCAGCTTGTAGCACCAGTACATAATAAACAAAAGCCGCAACTAATCCGGCGATGAGCAAAATTAACAACAGCAACAGCAAATTGCCCAGCAGTGGTGAATAAGACAACTGCCAGTAGAGGCGTGACAGGGAATCAATCAGCCACAGGCTTAACCCCAAAATCACTATCAAACCAACAATCAGCGTTACTATGCGCGAGAGAGGCATGGTGAGTATTCAGTAGGCGGATGTTTTTTTATCTTAATGGGGATTTGGGATTGGGGAGTGGGGATGAGGGACTGGGGATTGGGGATTGGGGACTGGGGACTGGGGACAAGGGGAGAAATTACCAATTACCAATTACCAATTACCAATTACCAATTACCGAATGACAAATGACAAACCCTTATATCGGTTTATGATCTAATCTTGTAGCTTGTTCTAGTGCGGCTTTTTCTCGGGATCTGCGTGCATAAGGTTGCAGTTGAGTGCGATCGCAACCTGTGAGAATGCTCAAATTTTCTAAAGTCATACCTCTCATTAACATTTCTACGCGCCAGGTATGTTGTGCTTGGGCGATGACTGGGATCTGTCCTTGGGGTGTTAACATTCCCTGAATCCAGGTTTGCCAGTGAGTTTCAATCTCTGATGCGGAGATTGGTTCTCCTAGATTATTAAGAAACATAGCTGTTTGACTGTCTTTACGACTTTTCAGCCATTTAATTAAGGGATTGTTTGTATAGGAGCCATAATGTTTGCCCATAATCCACTGATTTACAGGTACTTGGCGGACTAATCCCGGAGTAGTAATTTGTAAAAAGTGTCCTTGATCGTCATAAATTTGATGCGATCGCTGTAAGTTGACTATTTCTTTGGCAGATAAACCAGCACCAAATAAGACATAGGCTAAGGCATAATCTTGGATTCCCGCTTTCCTAGCTTGGCGGAAAATTTCGTGAACTAAACTAGCAGGTAAATCAGCTACCTCTGTAGTTATGCTAATTTCTGTAGGATTATTGATTGCTAACTCTGGTGAGGGTGACATCGCACCCCGTAAAAACAATTCCACCAAGGTTTCTAAAAAATCATCCCTGTCTTCCCAAAGTTCATGAAATTCGCTAGTAAATTCAATGACGGCATATCCCAAAAGCATTCCATTCAGCATACTAGCTAATTTTTCTGCCGGCAGATAGGTATTTAAATGCCCTTGCTCAATTACCGTAGCAAGATACTGGGCTACATAGCGGTTAGCTTCTGTTAATCCCTTCCCCAAGGCGCGACGATTTTCTGCGGGGTATTGGTCAGCTTCACCAACAACAGATCTGACTAACTCTGGTACTCGTTCTAATGCAAGCAAGTTATCACTTGCATAGTCCTTTAGGGCTTGATAGACACTACCAGGGGGACTAGCCCGGCGTACCAAAGATTCCCCTAAAGTTTTGAACACAGCAGATTCTTCTAAAACCGCTAACAGTAGTCCATGCTTATTACCAAAATGCCGAAATAAGGTGACTTCGTTCACTTCTGCCTTTTCTGCAATTTGGCGAGTTGTCGTACCGCTGACTCCTTGAGCAGTAAATAGTTCCAGTGCTGCTTGAATCAGACGTTGACGAGCTGAATGGGTGGGAGATGCCATAAAAGCACTAATGCAAGTAGTACTTGCATATAATTTTCAAAGTTGTTAGGATAACAAATGTAAGTGATACTTGCTCTACTTTACTGTAACACCCTGATACAGAACGGGTAGATTCCTTGTAGGTTGTGAAGTGCAATAGCCAAATACACCCAATGCAAGAGTACATCCGTGACACAGCAGATCGCTTCATCATTCATCAACAGGACTTTTTATGGCTGCAAAATCGCTGGCGTTCGCCCCTGAGCAAGAAACGTCGCTCCGCCTCAGTTGGACGAACGTAGTATTCTTTGGCACATATCATGCCTTAGCTTTACTAGCTCCTTGGTTTTTCTCCTGGTCAGCATTAGGTACAATGCTGTTTCTGCACTGGTTGTTCGGAAGCATTGGGATTTGTTTAGGCTATCATCGGCTACTCAGCCATCGCAGCTTCCAAGTACCGAAGTGGTTAGAATATGCGATCGCCCTCATTGGTGCTTTAGCATTACAAGGTGGGCCGATTTTCTGGGTGGGTGGACACCGCCAACATCACGCCCATACTGAAGATATCAATCTTGATCCCTACTCTGCTAAACGCGGGTTTTGGTGGAGTCATATGTTGTGGATTTTCTACCCCCGTAACGAGTTTTTTGATTACGAAGTCTATCAAAAGTATGCGCCCGATTTAGCGCGTCAACCCTTTTATCGTTGGTTAGACCGTTACTTCTTGTTATTGCAAATTCCTTTGGGTATTTTGCTATATGCTTTGGGTGGTTGGTCTTTTGTTATCTATGGAATGTTTCTGCGCTCAGTATTGCTTTGGCATTCTACTTGGTTTGTCAACTCAGCAACTCACAAATGGGGTTATCGTTCCTTCGATGCAACTGACGACGCACGCAACCTTTGGTGGGTATCGATTGTGACCTATGGTGAAGGCTGGCATAACAACCATCATACTTATCCCCATGTAGCAAAATCAGGATTTTCTTGGTGGGAAGTTGATATTACTTGGTGGAGTATCCATCTTCTCAAGACATTAGGTTTAGCTAAAAAAGTAATTATGCCTCCGGCTCAAAGCACTACACAAGTATAAATTGTTATCAAATTAATGCATCTACCATGCCCACAGTGCGATCGCACTGTGGGCAAATTCTGAGCAACAAAAGCACAAGGAAGTCCCAATTACCCCAATGTGCAGCGAAAAAGCACTGCGATCGCTACATTAGAAGAATATAAACAAAAATCATAATTGACCAAGAGCGATCGCATCTCACACACAACCATGACTCAAAGTGCTACTCTTTCTCAGAACCCCCTACTCAAGGGCGCTGGCTTACCTCCCTTTGCGGAAATCAAAGCGGAGCAAGTAATCCCAGCCTTTAAGGAACTGTTAACAGAACTCGATACCGAGCTTACCACTTTAGAAAACAATGTACAGCCTACTTGGAGTGGTTTAGTAGAACCCTTAGACAAAATCTCAGACAAGTTGTCTTGGAGTTGGGGTGTAGTTAACCATTTAATGGGTGTCAAGAATAGCCCAGAACTACGGGAAGCTTATGAAGCTGTGCAACCAGATGTGGTGCAATTTATCACCAAACTGGGTCAAAGCCAACCTCTCTACAATGCTTTTAAGGCTCTGCGTGCTAGTAACGCTTGGAGCAGCTTAGAATCAGCCCAGCAAAGAATTTTGGAAGCTGCGATTCGGGATGCAGAACTTTCTGGTGTGGGCTTAGAAGGACAAGCAAAGGAACGTTTCAACGCCATTCAAATGGAGTTAGCGGAACTTTCGACTAAGTTCTCTAACCATGTACTCGATGCTACCAAAGCCTTTAGCATCACCCTCACTACCAAAGAAGAAATCGACGGCTTACCCCAAAGCTTACTCAGTTTAGCAGCCCAAGCTGCCCGTGCTGCTGGGGAAGAAAATGCCACACCAGAAAACGGCCCCTGGCGTATCACCCTAGATTTCCCCAGTTACGGCCCCTTCATGCAGCACAGCACCCGTCAGGATTTGCGCGAACAGCTGTACAAAGCTTTTATTAGTCGTGCTGCATCCGGCGAGTTAGATAATAATCCCCTAATTGACCGCATATTAGAATTACGCCAAGAATTAGCTGGGTTACTAGGGTTTAGCAACTTTGCTGAGTTGAGCCTAGCTAGTAAAATGGCTCCCAATGTCGAAGCAGTAGAAGCGCTGTTAGAAGAACTGCGTCGCGTTAGTTATGATGCAGCCGTCAAAGATTTAGCAGAACTCAAAGCCTTTGCAGCCTCCAAAGGCGCAAAAGAAGCGGAAGATTTAAAACACTGGGATATTAGCTTCTGGGCGGAACGTCAGCGAGAAGAAAAATTCTCCTTTACTGCGGAAGAATTACGCCCTTACTTCCCTCTTCCCCAAGTTCTAGATGGCTTATTTGGCTTAGTTAATCGCTTATTTGGCGTTACCGTCACCCCCGCCGATGGTCAAGCCCCAGTATGGCATGAGGATGTGCGTTATTTCCAAATAGCAGATGAAACAGGCGCGCCCATAGCCTACTTCTATTTAGATCCCTACAGCCGCCCTGCGGAAAAGCGCGGTGGTGCGTGGATGGATATCTGCATTAATCGTGGCAAAACCAGTGAAAATGGTAGCAGCAGTGTTCGCCTACCTGTAGCATATTTAGTTTGTAATCAAACTCCCCCCATTGATGGCAAGCCCAGCTTAATGACATTCAATGAAGTAGAAACCCTATTCCACGAGTTTGGGCATGGTTTACAACATATGCTCACCAAGGTAGATTATACTGGCGCTGCTGGTATCAATAACGTTGAGTGGGATGCTGTCGAACTACCCAGCCAATTCATGGAAAACTGGTGCTATGAACGCCCCACCTTGTTTGGTATGGCGAAGCATTATCAAACAGGTGAACCGCTACCAGAGCATTATTACCAAAAGCTGATCGCAGCCCGCAATTATATGAGTGGTAGCGGGATGTTGCGGCAACTCCACTTTAGCAGTGTAGATATAGAACTCCACTCTCGCTATCGTCCTGGTGGCGCTGAAACTCCCGCCGATGTCCGCCAGCGCATTGCCAAAACTACCACCGTTATACCCCCATTACCAGAAGATGCTTTCTTATGTGCTTTCGGGCATATTTTTGGCGGTGGTTATGCGGCAGGTTACTACAGCTACAAATGGGCAGAAGTACTGAGTGCTGATGCTTTTGCTGCTTTTGAAGAAGCAGGACTAGAAAACGAATCTGCCATTAAAGCTACAGGTAAACGCTACCGTGATACAGTACTGGCGCTGGGTGGAAGCAAGCATCCAATGGAAGTATTTAAAACCTTCCGGGGACGCGAACCCAGTACTGCGCCTTTGCTGAAACACAATGGTTTAGCGGCAACAGCTTAAGGGTTCGTTTGGATTTAAAGCAAGGCACGGCATCGATAATTTTCTAGTACATAGAATAATCTTTTTGGTGTCGTGCCTCTACTGCTATCTGGTCTGTTTACTTAAAAAACGTGTTAAATCAAGAGGGTGCGTTACGCCAAGGCTAACGCACCCTACTTTTATTAAGGACTTCCAGAAAATAAATTATCCAATTTACTCAGATAATATTTTATTTCTCCCCCTGCCAAGACAGCTAAGTGATAATATTTTTTTAGTTGGCAGTCCCTTAAACGATGCGATTGACAATTGTCCAAACTTCCCCATCTGAACGAACATGGGGAACAGAGATTGTCTTAAAGCCAGTAATAAATGGTTTGTAATAAACTTGCCAATATATAGGGCTGAGTTGATCGGCACAAGATTTCAGTAGGCGGATTTCTTGGGCTAGTTCTCCCGCTAATACATTAATGCGTTGAGCATGAACTTGCGCCACGTTTCTAGCTTCTTCTAGCTGCTGTTGTAGGGTAAGTTCTTTGGAGTCGATTTGCCAACGTGCTAACTCAGCTTGTTTTTGTTCTAGCTGAAATTCTAAAGCTGCGATCGCATCATCAATTCCTTTGAGTTCCACAGCTAAATGGGAATTTTCCCTAGCAAAGCGACGGTAAGCTTCAGATATAACGGTGGGTGAATCATTCTCGCTCAACACTACATTATTAATAGTGAGGGCAGCACGTTCCTGGTGGAGAGCCTGAATTTGTTGGCTAAGTGCTGCTATTTCTGAGATAATCTGCTGCATAATTCCTATTTATCCTTCTTTAAGGCTTTTCGCACCTTGGTTATCCAAAGAAAGCGATCGCACATCAGCTGTAATTCCTGCTGTTTGCCAAGCCGCTTGCATCGCTGCTGCTACAGCCTGAGAATTTTTGGCATCTGCTAAAGCCAACAATGTCGGCCCTGCACCACTAATCACCATGCCATAAGCACCAGCAGCAACAGCAGCTTGATTCACAGCATCGTAACCAGGAATCAAGGCTTGACGATAAGGTTGGTGTAACTTATCTTGCAAAGCCGTCTTTAACCATTCTCTCTTACCAGTTGCCAAGCCACGTAGCAATAAACCCAAATGAGCCGTATTAAAAATTGCATCTGCACGGCTGAACTCTGTGGGGAGAACCCGCCGCGCCTCGGAAGTCGAAAGTTCAAAATTAGGAATCGCCACCACCGGCACAACATTTTCATCCCAGGGAACATCACAAATTTCCCAACCCTCAGCACTGGTAGCCGCTAGACGACATCCCCCCAACAAAGCGGGAACAACATTATCAGGGTGTCCTTCAATGGCGATCGCTAATTCCATCACCTGCAATTGCGAGAGTGGTTCCCCAGCCAGTTGATTAGCCGCAACCAACCCACCTACAATTGCTGTCGCCGAACTACCCAAACCCCGTGCTAAAGGTACGCCTAAATCAATCTCAATTTTCACACTTGGCGGAATCTGCTCTATATGTTGATATAACTTGACAAAAGCCTGATAGAGCAGATTACTTTCATCAGTTGTTACCCCTTCTGCTTCTTTACCTGTAACGTGAATAATTAACCCGCCTGCATCTAGACGCGTAAACTTAACTTTGTTGTACAGCGTTAAAGCTGCACCAATACAGTCAAAACCAGGCCCCAGGTTAGCAGTGGTGGCGGGAACAGTAACAGTGACACTAGAAACAACAGACATCTGCAAATCTCACTAATCGATCAATAAGCATCCCATGTTGGTTGTCATTTGTCATTTGGGGTTTGGGTTTTGTTATTTCTCCTCTGCTTCCTTATTCCCTTTGTCCCCTTCCCTCTCACCTATCTTTTGCTACTTTCGCCTACCTACTTACATCACTCCAAATCCCGTGTAAGGACGTTTATAAGGTGGCTGTAAACCCAGCACAATATCTTCTTTAGGTACTCCCATCTCCAATAGTTCCTGTGCTAAATCTACATCCGTCATATTCTGCTGAATCCAGATTTTGCCATTTTTAATATCAAAGTGCATCACGCTGTGATAAACGCGATTTAAATTATTCCAACCTACACGCATCAACTGATAATGGTTGTTTACTGGGTCAAATATTAATTCATTTTCAATTTCTTCATGCTTAGGTTTATATTTACCATGTTTCGTTAAAATAGTTTGGATATATTGGCGATATTTCTCTAGTTGTTCCATCGCACAATCACCTCCATAATGGGTTCGTATATTATAAGTTTTAATTTATGTCTTCGGACTGCGATTTGAGCAAGTCGAGTCTGGAAAAATGTTTCATAAGCATCAACTGGAACTGCCAAATATAATTCACGTTCTGGTTCATTCTCTTCGAGAGCAATTTGGTAATTCAGAAATTGTCCCAAAGCAGTATGGAAATCGCTAACAGCAGAGTTACTTGCAAAACTTTTGATTTCAACCGCTATTTTTTCCCCTTCTCTTTCTGCTGCTATCAGCCTTTCTGCACCTAAATCTATTTTAAGCGTTACTTTTTCAAATTCTATCTCCAGTGGGTCATCGGTAACTATCCAGCCTTCTTTCTGGAGTGCGTTTTTGACCGCTTCATGGAATAAATCTCTAGCTGACATCAGCAAACAACCCTGTTCTTGTTAGTCTTAGAGGTGCGCGTACATACTACCATATAGTTTCTCTTATATTTAACTCCTAAGCTTGCAGAAGTCTTCATCTGCGCTCACCAGTAGATTAAATTTTAAAATACCAACTACGGCGATACATGAAATAAAGAATTAGCCACCAAAAAATTACGGTTGTTATAGCAAATAATAAGGAACCATTCAGCGCACCTGCCCAAGGTTTAAATAAATGCTCGTAAATCCAAGTATATGTAGTTGGTGCATCACTACCATTACCAATGCGCGTTTTAATTAATATTCTGGCTATAAAACCAGAAACGACAAAGGAGAAGATAGCATTTAATCCCATGACCTCAAAAGGAAAACCTAACAACTTTAAACCGCGAACTTCTATTAATTCATAGCAAGCTGCTAGTAATAACAATGCAAACCCAGCAGTGAAAATAACAAAAGAACTTGTCCACAATTGTTTGTTGATGGGGAATAAAAAGCCCCACAAATGCCCGACTAAAATGCAACTCATTCCCCCAATAACTAAATTAATGCTGGTACGGCTTTGCTGAGGTTGTTTACTTAGCCATTCTCCAGTAAAGTAACCAACGAGAACGGTAACCACAGCGGGTAAGGTACTTAGTAAACCCTCTGGATCAAAAGGTTTTCCGCCTAATAAGTGTTGCTGTCCTAAAATTAAGCGATCGCAGTACCCCACCAAATTACCTTCCGGTGTCAAGTTACCAGCACCATAACCAGGAACCGGAATCAGTTGCATTGCAGCCCAGTAGCCAAGGAGCAAGATTGCCGCTAATATCCATAAAGCACGACGCTGGAGGTTAAGTACAGCGATCGCACTGATAAAGTAAGCAAGACTAATCCTTTGCAATACGCCCATAATGCGAATTGTGGCGAATTTGGAAGCAGGCGCGCCATTCAGCCAGAAATCTAGAGTTAAGGAAAATAACGCTAAAAATAATCCCAATCCAAATAAAATTAAGGCTCTACGGGCAATACGCCAATATAATGCCTTAGTAGGACGATTTTCTGTTGTGTATTTGGATAGGGAAAAAGGCATTGCTGCACCGACAATAAATAAGAAGAACGGAAAGATAAAATCCGGAGGTGTATAACCATTCCATTCGGCGTGATCTAGCTGCGGATAAATATCATCCCAACTACCAGGATTATTAACTAAAATCATGGAAGCGATCGCAATACCACGAAATACATCCAGAGATTTCCAGCGCTGAGATAGTTTCATGTAAGTAGGTCTGCGAAATTAAAGATAACTGGCTGAGGCTGTCATTGGTCATTGGTCATTGGTCATTAGCAAGGGTTTGAAGATTATTTACGGTTGATAACATAGTTTGGTTGATTTTCATCGATTTATTTCAAATCAAGATTTCAGGTAAGCTAGCAATCGGTTTAAGTCAATCAGCGATTGAACATAACTATATTAATAAGGGAAAAACCTTTATCCTTTCCCCCGGCAAAAATTTACATATTTCAGTTTAATCGCGCACTTCCTGAGGAGATTCACGTGGGGTTGAGTTCAGTTTTTGGGTTGCAAATTCCAATTATTGCAGCGTTACTATTCATCTTGTGCTTATCAGCTATCTTTTTTTACTCTTTTGCCATATATGCAGCGATCGCTTTTTTTCGCCAACCCCGTGATATCGATTTAGAATTCCATCCCCCTGTTAGCATCCTCAAGCCTATTTGTGGCGTTGATTACGATGCGGAAAATAACCTGGCTTCATTTTGCCAACAAGATTATCCCCAATATCAAATTATCTTTGCGGTGCGCGATCGCCAAGACCCTGGGATAGAAGTTATCAATAAAATTATCCAGCAGTTCCCTGATGTCGATATTGATTTGGTGATAAGCGATCGCATTATTGGCGCTAACCTGAAAGTCAGTAATTTAGCAAATGCTGTAACTGCGGCGAAACACGAAATTTTGCTCATCGCTGATAGTGATATTTGTGTAGGTAAAGACTATTTGCAACGAGTCATCCAACCTTTCAAAGACGAGAAAGTTGGCGTAGTTACTTGTTTATACCGTTCTCTGGCTCAAGGATGGGTAACAATTTTAGAAGCTATTGGCACAGCTTGCGATTTTCATCCTGGTGTTTTAGTCAGCAACCACCTGGAGGGGATTAAATTCGCCTTTGGTTCCACCATTGTAATCCGCAAGCAAGCCTTAGCAGCAATGGGGGGATTTGATGCGATCGCCAATCATCTGGCTGATGATTTTCAACTTGGTTATTTACCCGCCCAAGCTGGTTACAAAGTGATGCTATCTGATTACATAGTCGATCATGTGTTAGACGATAGCACCTTGGCTGATGTTATCCAACGCCAAATCCGTTGGGCGCGTTGTATCCGCGTTTCTCGTCCTGGGGGTTATCTGGGATTGCTGTTTACTTTCGGTACAGTTAATAGCTTGCTGTTTTTGCTAGCTACAGAAGGATCAATCTTTGCTTGGGTTGTACTCGCTATTACCTGGATAATGCGATCGCTGATGGCTTGGGTGGTTGGCGTAACCATGCTTAACGATTCAGTAGCCAAACAGTTTTTTTGGGTTATTCCTGTACGTGATTTGTTCCACTTTGCGATTTGGTGTAGTGGCTTTGTCGGTAACACCGTAGTCTGGCGAGGACAGAAATTTAAGTTGAGCGCAGGTGGTAAATTAGTTTTCTTAAAAGAATCATGAGCATATTTGTTCTGAATTCTCTGTAAAAACCGCGATCGCCTTTTACATATAACAGAGGTTTTATTTAGCAAATCCCCTAACTGTAGAGTCAGGCAATCTATTTTTTCAGCAATAATTGAGGTTAGCTATATATTTGGCGACCTATTTTTAAGAAAACGTTGCAATCAATGAGTGAAAACATCTAAGTGGGTAAAGTTTATTTTCAGTATAATTAATCAGAATTAAAGCGTGCTACTTTAAAAACATGAAGCTAATAAAGCTTCCCTGGCAGATACAACAGCCAAGTTGATAAAGTCCAAGTTAGTTAAGAGGTAAAAAAAGCTGTTAATTCGTCTGTCTCGTCAGCTAACAACAACACCCAACTCGAAAGCTAATATTTCCTCAATCTGGTAAAGAGGGGGATGATACAAGTAAATTATTATTACATAGCGAGTATGTAGATAATTTTTGTAGCCCCGTTTGCAAAGTCAAAGTCAGAGGAAATCACTAAGCAGGTCGCAGCTTGGGTGTTGTTGTTTTTAGAAGTTTTTGCCAAAATTTCATAGGATTTCGCTAGATAAGCTAGGGCATAATATTGTTATGCCCTTAAAATAATCTAAACATCACACAGTGATAATCTGCTGTATTTATTAAAAAGAATTGTTGCCATTTATAAATGAAAATATTTTAAAAAGTAAAGTTTGGTTTCATCGTGAATTTATCAGAATTGAAGCGTGTTATTTTAAAAATATGAAGCTAATTAAGCTTCCTTCGGCGAACAAAACAGCCAAGTTGAAAAAGTCCAGTTAGTTAAGAGGTAAAAAACGCTGTTAGATAGTCTGTATCGCCAACTAACAACAACACCCAACTCGAAAGCTGACATTTCCTCAATGTGGTAAAGAGGGGGATAATACAAAAGGTTAATTACATGGCGAGTATGTAGTTAATAATTGTAGCCCCGTGTGAAAAGATAAACGAGAGGAAATCACTAAGCAAGTCGTAGTTTGGGTGTTGTTGTTTTTAGGAGCTTTTAACCAGAATTAAATAAAATTTCTATAGATAGAGTAGGGGCACAACATTGTTGTTGCCTAAAAATTATCTGAACTTCACGCATTTACAATCATTGTATTTAGCAAAAAGAATTATTGCCATTTATAAAGAGCAATATTCTAAAAAGTAAAGTTTAGTTTCACAGTGAAGCTATCAGAATTAAAGCGTGCTACTTTAAGAACATGAAGCAAATCAAGCTTCACTCGGCGAACAAAACAGCCAAGTTGACCAAGTCCAGTTAGTTAAGAGGTAAAAAAAGCTGTTAGATAGTCTGTATCGCCAACTAACAACAACACCCAACTCGAAAGCTGACATTTCCTCAATGTGGTAAAGAGGGGGATATTACAACTAAATTGTTATTACATAGCGAGTATGTAAATGATAGTTGTAGCCCCATTTGTAAAGATAAGCAAGAGGAAATCACTAAGCAATTCGTAGCTTGGGTGTTGTTGTTTTTAGGAGCTTTTAACCAGAATTAAATATAATTTCTATAGATAGGGTATAAGAGACCATTTATAAAGTAAATCTTAAGTAGGGTGTGTTACGGCTATGAAAGGATTTGGGACACAGAGACAATGGAATTTAGCCGTAACGCACCGCCGCATGGATGATGCGTTAGGCGCTAGGATAGTTATTTGGTGACAAATCATCTTGGAAACCAGCGCCTAACGCATCCTACAATAATTTTATTTTTACTTTATAAATAATCTCTCAGCACAACATTCTTCATGATCACTGGCTTGTGGAAACGCAGAAACTAAAAGCTTGCAATAGTCCGGCTTGCTACTTCCCACTGATGAATGGACGCTACGAAGTTAAGCCAGGGATGATGGCTTTTGGCACGTGTTTTGGTAATGGTGAAGCTGATAGCCAAGTGTTTCAAGTCGATGAAAACTTTGCTGATTACCGTCAGACTAAACTTTTAGCCCGTGGCGAACGGTTAGGTAAATACTACCAAACTCATAAATATTCTAAGGCTGTGGCAGGTGCGATCGCTCGTTTGATAGTTGAGCTACTCACCCAAGATCATCCACAATACTTTAGCTACCAAAAATCTACAGCTAATACCTTGATATTTCATAGCCAACTGACTCAAGAAACGCTTTATCTAGATGCAGACTGGCAATTACAGCGAGTTGAGAATAGTTCAGTGTTTCCAGCTTACAGTTCTACCCTCGATGCTTTAGCAGCACAGGTGCAAGAAGACTTGACAGTCATCTGTCGTGGTGGTGATGGTTGCAATTGGCTGAGTGCAGTTCACTTGTGTTATCCCAATCATTGGTCAGCTGAGGAAAAAATTGGTAAAAACTTTGCAACAATACATACGCCTGTAGCAGGTATGGAAAAAATTAATCGCCGGGGAGATGCGATCGTTAATACAATGATTACTTGTAAACCAATGGTGCGTTTTGCTTGGGGTTTGAGTACCGACACCCGCCTTAACCACCATCCCGAACCACCGCCTAATTTGTCAGTTAGTCAATGGCAAGGTAGAAGCTTTGATCCAGAAAATCCTCAGCTTTACTTACGAATTGAGCGACAAGTAATTTGGGGTCTACCAGACTATGAAGCAGCATTATTTACTATTCGTACTTATTTTAGAGATTGCAGTTTAATTAAAAAAGATTCCCTATTACGGGTTAAGCTATGTGCTGCAATTGAGTCCATGTCAGCCGAGTCTTTATTTTATAAGGGATTAGTAGATAGTAAAGCCAGGATTTTACATTGGCTCAATGAAGTTTGAAATTGCCCATATTTTTAATATGCTTTTTGATAACAGGACTTACGCAACTGGCACAGTGATCCTCTGGCATAAGAGTCAAGGGTCAAGGGTCAAGGGTCAAAAATTTAGGTTTTTTGGACTTTTGACATTTGACCCTGGACAAACCTCAACGAAAAAAATATGACACTTGCGTAAATCCTAGATAAGTCTGAAGCAAATTACAAATTGCGATCGCCTGATTTTCAAGCATTCTTTAAATTCACAATTTCACATATTTTTGAATATCAGCCATCATTCCTTAGTTAGAGATTGCCAATACATCTTAATTCCCTCTAAAGTCAAATATTAAACTAAAAAATATCAAGTGTAATATGGTAGGATAATTTTTTATACTAACCATGAAAGAATTAGTAACTCTATTTTTTGGTTTGGGTTTTATCTTTAATGCTAGTCTGTTTATTCCACAAGCTCTGCGGATATTAAAAAATAGAAGTTCTAAGAGTATTTCTTTAATTACTTTCGCTGGCTTTAATCTGATTCAGCTCGATGGTATTCTCTACGGGTATTATCAAAAAGATGTGATTTTGATGTATGGTAATTTAATTAGTTTTATTACTTGTGGCACAGTAACAATCTTGGCAACATACTATAAAAATAAATAACTTGGCAGTTTATCTCTTCTAATGATTGACTTTAGAGACCATTTATAAAGTCAATCTTAAGTAGTGGACTGACACACCTAAAATGATGGATTAGGAGTATTTTTGCTATTGCACCAGATTAGCTGAGTCATTCCAGTAGGGTGTGTTACGGCTATGAAAGGATTTGGGACACAGAGACAATGAAATTTAGCCGTAACGCACCGCCGCGTGGATGGTGCTTTAGGCTGGCTTCCCTACAGTAATTTTATTTTTACTTTATAAATAACTTCTTACTCTTAGCTCAAAAATACTAACAGCTTCAGCAAATCAATGATTTGACTCTATTAATGCTATATATCCACCAGAGTTAATTGTAACTCCTTCAGCATCAGGTAATTCTGGTTTATATTAGAAGCGCTACACACTATCAACGCTAGAAGATGAATATTATTATGTTTCTACTACTAACTTGCTGGCGGAACCTACAGGCAAACAGATAGTAAATATACTGCCATTACCGGGTTCAGATTCCACATCTAATGAGCCTTGATGCGATTCAATAATACAGCGAGAGAGATAGAGTCCTAAACCACTACCTGAACCTAAATGTTTACCTGGACGAAACCTCTCGAATAAAATTGCTTGGTGTTTTTGCGAAATTCCTGGGCCTGTATCTTGAATGTTAATTATCACATTATTTTTATCTACATTTACCCGAACATTGATATGACCTGTTTCGGTAAATTTAATGGCATTTCCAATAATATTAGTTAATACTCGTCTAATTTCTATCCGGTCAGCTATAACTGTAGTTAATGTTTCTGGCTCTACATTCAGATTTTCCAGGAGTTCAGCTTTTAAAACTAAGTTTTTTTCTTCTGCTAGTGGCTTTAATTCTTGTGTGACTTCACCAACTAATTCTTGAATATCAAAGGTAGAGACTTTTAATGTTTTAGAACCTGCTTCATGTCTATAAACTTCCAGTAAGTTATTGACCATTATTAGCAAATCTTCATTGCTGCCAATCATTGTATCAATAACTTTGGCAAAGTCTGATGTGACAGTACAAAACAGTCCTTCTCGGATTAATTTTAAGACTCTATTGGCAGCTGCAAGAGGTGTGCGTAAATCGTGCGTAAATCGTGAGGCAAAATCTTCTCGCAAACTCGCCATGTGGTCTCGTTCATCTATACTGTGTTTCAGGCGTAAAAGAGAGCGAACCCGTGCATTGAGTTCATCGGGATCAAATGGTTTACGAATAAAATCATCGGCACCAGCATCGAGTCCATCCACAACACTGGAGTAGACGTGAGCAGTAATCAATAATATGGGGATATATGGCAAATTTTGATTTTTGCGGATACGACGTGTAAACTCATAACCATCGAGTTCTGGCATCATAATATCCAAAAGTATTAAGTCTGGTGGTGACTGCTCAACTAGAGACAAAGCATATTTGCTATCTTGTGCCAAGATAACTTCGTAGCTATCTTCCTGTAAAACTGTTTCTAGTAGTACTAAATTGTCATAAACGTCATCAACAACTAAGATTTTATCTTTTTTAACCGATTGATGTATTGACATAGCTGTTTAGACAATAAACTAATTAGTTTTATTAAGTTAACTCTTTTTGGGATACAAATTGATTTAATTAGATAATTTTTTTTGTCATCTACCTGAAGGCTTTATCTGAGAATTAATTTATTTTGTATTTCAACCTCAGTCTATTGATAGGTGCATCAAATTGTTACTTAGAAGAGTTGAGATAAATATTTTGGTGTATTAAAAAAGAGATAATATTTTTATAACTTATGGTAGATGTATTTCTTAGGAAATTTGTCATCATCTTCCTTTTGGTATAAACTTCACAGTAAAATAGCGAAGATATTTTATTCTGTACTTTAGATAGATCCGGGTAGAGGTAACAGCCATGAGTGAGATTAAGGTCGTTGTGATTGAAGACCACAACCTTACCAGAATAGGCTTACAGGCTGCTTTACAGGCTGAGGCAGATATTAAAATTGTTGGTGAGGCTGCCAACGCTACGGATGGGTTGCAACTTTTGTTGACGCTGAAGCCGGATGTTGCCACTATTGATATCGGGTTACCTGATATGGATGGGATTGAATTGACGCGCAAGTACAGGCAATTTCAACAGCAGAATCCAGAACTAACCACCAAAATTCTCATTCTGACAATGCAAAGCAGTGAGGAAGCTGTGTTAGCAGCTTTTGGGGCGGGGGCAGATTCTTACTGTAGGAAGGATATTGACAGAGACAGGTTAGTAGATGCAGTCAAAACAACTCATACAGGTAGTCCGTGGATTGACCCGACGATAGCAGATATTGTACTCAAGCAGGTACGCCAAGATGATGTTTATGGTGCCGGGAGTGGTAAAAGAGTATTAATTGATGGTCTTGACTCAGAAATTGAGAAAACCATAGAAACTTCTTCTTTAACTCAACGTGAAATGGAAGTTTTAGAGTTGATTGTTGCTGGGTGTGATAATGCAGAAATTGCTCAAAAATTGTATTTGACTATTGGTACTGTGAAAACTCATGTGCGGGGAATTTTGAGTAAACTCTGTGTTTCTGATAGAACCCAAGCGGCTGTGAGGGCTTTGCGTGGTGGTTTGGTGCATTAAAGGACTTCCAACTAAAAAAATAAATATCCCGTCGCTGAGTAGGCAGGGGGGCAGGGAGCAGGGAGCAGGGGGAGGAAGAAAAATATTATCTCTTGTAAATTGGATAATTTATTTTCTGGAAGTCCCTAATAGGCTATTTATAAAGTAAATATTAAGTCGGGGAGCCACTGCGTTGTGTTACGGCTGTGCAAGGAGTTCGGAACTTAAGAGAGTGATAATTAGCCGTAACGCACCATCTTTATCGATGCGTTACGCTATCGCTAACGCATCCTACTGGCTGTTCAAGCTCATTATTGCTTCGAGCTAAAAATTTCTCTTACTCCCTCATCTCCCTGCCCCTTGCTTCTTCTACTGCTGCCTCACCCATTCCTCAAACAGGCGAGAGCCGACTGTATAAAACTCGTCATCTATGCTGCTGATGACACCAGTGCCAGCGATGACTTCTAGGGCTTCTGTGACTTTGGCGCGGCTGAAGCTGGTATATTGTGCTATGTCTTGGGGGGTGGTTTTACGGTTATGGATGAGGGCAGAATAAACTGTGCGTTCGTCTTCGCTAAAGCCGCCGGTGAGGTTTTCGTCGTTCCACCAGGCGGAAAAGTCTTTGTCGTGATGCTGGAGTAATTTGTCGATGAGACTATCAAGGGAGTGTTGCGGGTGGGAGTCGAAAATTAGGTTGAGTGCTTGTTGGGTGAGGTAGGGGTGACATCCTGACCATTCGATGATTGCGGTGATGGTATCGTCATTTAAGGTGATGTTTTCTTGTTCGGCGCGATCGCTTATCAATTTTTTGGTATCTTCTTCACTTAAAGCACCTAACCATTCGATTTCGGCAATGTTTAATAATGGTGAACCGACGCGCTGCTGATATTCTTTTAAGTCGCGGTAGCCGGAGAGTAATAAACCTAAGGAAGATTTTATCGCTGTGTCGGTGTCTTTTAAGCCGCGCAGGTAAGCCCAAGCGTCATTCGCCCAAGTTTGTTTGACAATAAATTCAGCGCCATCGATGAGGAAGCAAACGCCTTGAAATTTGAGCTTTCGCAGTTCTTCTGTGGTTTTTAAGAATGCTAACCGAAAGTTATCGTTATCTAAACGCTTTTCAGTATCGGCATTAGTAAAATTTAATTTAATATCGGCTTGAGTGAGGAACTTTAAGGTTACTTCTCCACCTGTGATTTTACCGAGAAAGTCGCGGTACATTTGGCGAATTTCGGCTAAAGGAACTTGTCGCCAGCGTTCGATGGCTTCGCGCAGTCTGGCGATGAGGAGGTAACGCAGGTTATCTAAGTCTTTGGGTTGTTCTAACTGGAGGTTAATTAATACCGGGAAGGCGCGCCGGGGATAATTGCTAGTAGGATTAAGCAAATTCCACTCCACAGCCCGTAAAGCGCTGGTTTTACCTAAACGCTTCCCTGCTAACAAAATCCGCACCTGAAAGGGGGATTTGAGCATGGTATTAATTAAGTCGCTGCGTCCGAAGAAGTGGGAGGGATCTGTAATGGCGACGCGGTAGTTATCGAAGGGACGTTCTCCACCAAAATCCGACATTGTTCGCTTTCCTCTGCTGTCATCTGCATTTGTATCCAACGTGATAATAGAGGAATTCGGAGATGGTAGAAATCCTGATGCTCAATTTCCTCTTGATACAACAATCCAACATTTGTGAGCCAATTACAAGCATCTAGGCATTGGTTGGCGGTAAAGCGGCTTTGTAGGTGGTGGAGTAGGGCTGCTTGGGGGATTTTGTCGTGGAATGGTTCGTTACAGGCGATGACGCGCAAAATTGAGATTGCAACTTGAAAGTTGCGTTTTTCTAAGTCTTCCCAAATGCTTTTTTCGAGGTAATTCTTTAACTCGCCTTTCTGGGTTAAGGTTCTGGCTAAATAAGGCTGTACCATTGCCCAGGTAATTAGGAGATTACCATTTTGATTGAGCTTGGTATTATTATCTTTAATCTTCTCTGTTAAAAAGCGAGCTAATTGACGAGATACAAAGGGATGTCCGCCGCTTTGGTTGTGGATTTGTTGGGGTGTATCTGCATCAAATTCTAAGCCCATTAACTTACCCAGATTCACTAGCATATCTTGGGTTTCTTCAGCGGAGAAAGGCGCTAAAAAGATTTCTTTGAAGAAACTATATACTGGATTTGTGGCAACTCCTGGTTGTGACCAGTAATTAATGCGATTACAATCGGGATGCACATCAGCAATTAGTAATGAGATTTGCCGTTGTTGTTGACATAATACTCGCAATGCGCCAAAAACAGCATTAAATTCTTCGGCTTTTTCGCGGCTGTCTGCTGGGGTGGGAATAATCCTTTCGACTTCATCTAAAAAGCAGAGAATCGGCAATTTATATTGATTATTTCTTTGAATGGCGCTTGCAAGTTGATTGACTCGTTGAATAAATTCACTCGCTAATTCGCTGGCTGGTTTATCGGTGGCGAAAGGTGGAAATTGGGGGAGTGAATCGGCACTTTCTAGAGTAGAAAGACAATGGATAAACTTGTTAAATAAATTCGCACCGTAGCGAGAACCACTATAAGTTTGTAAATCGATGTGGACTATAGGATGTTCCCGCAGCATAAAGCCTAATTGCAGCAGCACTGAGGTTTTACCTGACTTGCGTAAGCCAAATAAACCCACACCTTGATATCTGATTAATTCTTCGCCTAAGCGTTGTAGTAATTCTGTGCGACCGAAAAATGATAAGGTATCAGTGATGGCGTTTCTATCATCAAAGAAATCAGCCCGTTGCAGGTATCTATCAGTATATTCTTCCAGCAAGCCGAAACAGTCATATTTATTGCTTAATGCCTTTTCTACAGATGTTAAAGGTATGGGAATTAGCAGAAAGTTATCGCGTAACCTTACCTTGGCAATTTCCATTCTGGCTGTAGTATCTGGCGGCAGTTTGTAGATTAATAAGCCAGCTTTTTGGGTTTGTTCTGTAGGTAATTGTTGGGCGAGTTCTACTAAATGGATGATATCTTTATCAGTGGGGGTATCAATAGTAATTAAAACAGGGAAAGGGGCATAACTGCTGAGACTACTGGTAATAGATTCGATAATTAGATATTCTTTTTCTCGCTTTACCTGAGCATCAACTTGTTCTAAAAACTTCGCTACTAAATCTAAATATTCAGTTTTCTGTTCGTGTTGTTGTAGGAATTGCTTAAATGTCTCGGCTTGAGTCCATTGGGAAGGTAAGCGTAACTGTACTAACTGGAAAAACTTATCACTTAATGTATGGTCTTTGCTATTAGCTGCATATTCAATAATGTGTTCTCGCAGTTCCACAGCCGCATCTAAAGGCAGTAAATTAGCTAATAACAGATAGACACCGCGAAACCGGGGATCGTTAATGTGTTGATTAACCCGTTCTTGAACTGCTTCACCTTCACCCAGAAAGTTTTGCACCAAGAAGAATTCCATGATTTTATCGTGGCGGAAATACCACCTTTTCTCGGCTTCTCCTTCGTCATTCTCCCATTGACGGCTGATCACCATTTTATATTTCTCATCTTCCAGGCTGGTTAATTCCCGTTGGAATTCCTCAGCGGGTATGATGGTTTCATCATTGAGCCGCATTTGGTAAACAGCCTGAGAGAATCGCCTTAAAGGAAATACCTGATGCCATTCTCGCTGATATTCCGCCGACATTAGCTGATATTGCTGTTCTTGCAAGCGAAATAAATTAGGTTGCTGTCCTTGTGATAGCATCAGCGCCACCAGCGTTAAATCCATCGGGTTAGAAAGAATGCGCTTGGCTGCGGCTAAATCTTCCGGCGATTGTTGTTCGTTAAAGGCTTCCGCCAGGTAGTTGGTACAAGCTTGGGCGTAGGAGGGGGAAGGGGTAAAAGGGGAAGGGGGAAGGGGTAAAGGGGGAAGGGAATTTAAGTCTGTTGTAGGTTGAGTATGGAGAATTTGTTTTTCCTCCTCTGCTTCTTCTGCACCTCTGCTCCCTCTGCTCTCTTCCCCATTCTCCATTCCCCCTTCCCCATTCCCCATTTCCCCATTCCCCATTCCCCCTTCCCCATTCCCCATTTCCCCATTCCCCGTTCCCCAGTCCCCAGTCCCCAGTCCCCAGTCCCCAGTCCCCAGTCCCCTCGACAGCAAAAACCGCTCAATCTGCTCCCGCTGCAATGGCTGCAATTCATATTTCTTCGCTGTGGAAGGGGGTACCCAATCTAGGGGCTGGGTGGTCATCATGATATTGCCACCGAAAAAGCTTTCGGCAAATTGGGAGACTTTCGCCCTGGTGTCGGCGGTGACTTCGTTGAGTCCGTCGATGCAGATATCTAAGGCTCGGTTGTAAATCAGGTTTTTCAGGAATTTGGTATCGTCTACCTGTCCCCGTAGCTTGGCATAAATTGCTTCTAGTACGCCTTTGTCACACTTTTGGGCGGGGAGGTAGACAAATAAGCGCTGGGAGTTGTTCGCTAAATGGCGGAGAAACATTGATTTACCTAAACCAGATTCGCCTTCTAAGACAATTTGCCCTTGCAGTGTGGGGATTGCTTGGGTAATTGGTTGAATTTCTGGTGTTATGTTGTCTGGAGAATTTGTCTTTGGCTGCATCCCCCTCAATCCCAGAATAAGCGAGGAGAAGCTTTGTCTCCTTCTCTGCTTACCTGCATCAAAAGTTATCGAATCATTACTAGCCCTCGAATTACCCCACCCTAACCCTCCCCTTGGAAAGGGGAGGGAATTAGATTTTCTTGTTTCCCCCCTTTCTAAGGGGGGATTAAGGGGGGTAAAACTCGGATCTAGAAACATAATCCGATTTGTGTGTACACTGTAGCCCTGCTTGTGGGGCGGAGTGCTACCGCGTGGAACCTTGACAAAAGACTCACCAAAATAAGCTTGCTCAACGAAATTATCTAACCCTGCATCTGCTAGTAGCAAAGGTTGAAATGGTTGCAACAGCCGATGACGCAGCCAAGGAACCCAAGTTAAGAGTAAGCCAATGTAACCAAAACCAAGAATACGCCTTGCCCAAGGATGCCAGAATAAAGGTGCGAGAATTTGGGTAAATTTAGGGTAGGCAAGGATGAGGGTAAGCCAAATGGCAAGGTGAATGAGGATGATGTTTCTGGCGAGGAAAAACCACTTCCAAAATGCTACATTATCAATGACACGCCGCACGGTATCAGCTTGTTTGTAATCGCCATTTGTAAGATTTCTATGGTGGCGTTCTAGTAATTTAATATCCTGTGCTTGCCAAGTAACTAAGTCAGCAACTATAGCAATTTGTTGTGCTAATTCTTGTTGCAAATCGAGAGAATCACTAAGTTTCCAAGCTTGCTCAAACAATTCCAAGATTTTTCTGCCTTTGTCAGCAGTCAAATCATTTGGTGTATTCTTGGGCTTGCCAATCCATTGCATTAAAGTTTCTACATTTTGGTCGCCACCACCGATAAAATAAGCAAAGAATCTCAACTGATTTACGTCTGAGGGATAATAGCGTACTGCATTCAGAACTTGCACAATAGCAGGTAAACTTTGAGGGGCTAGCTTTGGTAGCGCTTCAGATGCGGCACTACGGACAGATGAGTTAGAATCTTTGAGGAGTGCGGCGACCTTAGCGGCAAAGTCTTTGGCTTGCATCTGCCCCAGTGCATCGGCTGCGGCACTACGGACAGATGAGTCAGAATCTTTGAGGAGTGCGGCGACGTTAGCGGCAAAGTCTTTGGCTTGCATCTGCCCCAGTGCAGAGGCTGCAGCTCTACGGACATCTGTGTCAGAATCTTTGAGGAGTGCAGCGACGTTGGCGGCAAAGTCTTTGGCTTGCATCTGCACCAGTGCAGAGGCTGCGGCTCTACGGACATCTGTGTCAGAATCTTTGAGGAGTGCAGCGACGTTGGCGGCAATGTCTTTGGCTTGCATCTGCCCCAGTGCATCGGCTGCGGCACTACGGACATCTGTGTCAGAATCTTTGAGGAGTGCGGCGACGTTGGCGGCAAAGTCTTTGGCTGGCATCTGCCCCAGTGCAGAGGCTGCGGCACTACGGACAGCTGTGTCAGAATCTTTGAGGAGTGCGGCGACGTTAGCAGCAATGTTTTTGGCTGGCATCTGCCCCAGTGCAGAGGCTGCGGCTCTACGGACAGATGTGTCAGAATCTTTGAGGAGTGCGGCGACGTTGGCGGCAAAGTCTTTAGCTTGCATCTGCCCCAGTGCATAGGCTGCGTAATAACGGACAGATGTGTCAGAATCTTTGAGGAGTGCGGCGATGTTGGCGGCAAAGTCTTTGGCTGGCATCTGCCCCAGTGCAGAGGCTGCGGCTCTACGGACAGATGTGTCAGAATCTTTGAGGAGTGCGGCGATGTTGGCGGCAAAGTCTTTGGCTTGCATCTGCCCCAGTGCATAGGCTGCGGCACTACGGACATTAGAGTTAGAATCTTTGAGGAGTGCGGCGACGTTAGCGGCAATGTTTTTGGCTGGCATCTGCCCCAGTGCATCGGCTGCGGCTCTACGGACAGCTGTGTCAGAATCTTTGAGGAGTGCGGCGACGTTAGCGGCAAAGTCTTTGGCTTGCATCTGCCCTAGTGCAGAGGCTGCGTAATAACGGACAGCGTTGTCAGAATCTTTGAGGAGTGCGGCGACGTTGGCGGCATATTCTTTGGCTG
This sequence comes from Calothrix membranacea FACHB-236, assembly GCF_014696315.1. Taxonomy (GTDB): domain Bacteria; phylum Cyanobacteriota; class Cyanobacteriia; order Cyanobacteriales; family Nostocaceae; genus Aulosira; species Aulosira membranacea. The sequence goes on along the minus strand of NZ_JACJPX010000030.1, from coordinate 686 downwards.
GCATCTGCCCCAGTGCAGAGGCTGTGGCTCTACGGGAAAGGCTCTTTTCTTCCTTTTCTTCTTTGTCTGGTGGCGATAGCTGCTTAACAAGCTGGTTTACAATGTCTTGATAGTTGGGAATCTGCTTTTTGGGATCATCTAGCTTGTATTCTCCCAATTTCTTTGCTGCTTCTAGCCTCACTCCAGCATAGGGGTCTGCCAGGGCTGCGACAATGCCTTTAATTTCCCAATCTTGAGGCTTGGGTTTGGGTTCTTCTTCGGCATTTACCCAAGTCAGGGAAAAGATAACTGTTAGTAAACAAGTAAAAATAAACAGGAAAATCCGCGATAACCTGCGACGGTTGCCGGCATTTTTGGGCATGATGGGGAGACAGAACAAAAGGCTCTTATTTGTCATTTGTTCTTGGTCATTTGTCCTTTGTCCAATTAAGTTAGTGTAGCAGTGGGATCTGCTGGGTGGGAAGAAGGGGGAAAGGGGAAGGGGGAAGGGGGAAAATTAAGGGATTCACAATCAATTAGATCGGGTTGTTTGTCAATGAGCGCTCATCCATAGAGAACATCGGTTCCTTCACAACCAACGTGATCGGGTTGTCTATCAATGAGCGCTCATCCATAGAGAACATCGGTTCCTTCATAACCAACGTGATCGGGTTGTCTATCAATGAGCGCTCATCCATAGAGAACAT
>NZ_JACJPX010000003.1 GCF_014696315.1 Calothrix membranacea FACHB-236 | reverse complement strand
AAAGCTGTTTGGATTAGTCAAAACCAGGCGTAAGCGCCATCGAGAGATTGACGCTTACACCCAACAAATTTGGGCTTTATCTTCTTAAGTTGACACCAATGGGCAATGCCTTGCCCTCTAGAATATATTGATGTGTCGCCAACATCATTTGATTTGGTATTATTTCGTTCAAACCCTGATTGTATTTAGTATCCACCCTAGGATTTAATTAAGCTATTAGCAATCATGAATGATGATTCATCCTTGATTGAGGTACAGGATTTAAATTAATCCGAACAGGTTGGGTACGATTATCTTGATTAATTTGCAGCAGGTTATTATCTTGTGTCGCTCCTTCACAAGTATTTGCCCCACCTGATGTAGAACTATTTACAGATACTCTGCGTGCTTGTTTAAGCTTTTGCGCTAAAGTAAGTCCTGTATTTGTAGGTTGACAAATATCATTTTGAGACGGTTGTCTAGTCAACTGACGTTGTGCATCATCAGGAATATCTGGGTTTGGTGGTTGTGGTTGTTCTGGTTGTCCTGGACGAGGAACTTGGGAAACACCAATAGAATTACTCAAAGGTAGGTTTGGATCGTTATATGAACCACCAAGCTGTTGATTACTTCCCTCGGAAATGAATATTCCCCCGGCTGTACCACTAACATCAGCTGCGATATTACTATTACCATATCCAGCAATGAAGTCTACACCTCTATGTTTAATATTAATTGTGGCATTTGTTCCCTCTTGAGAATTACCACTAAATCTCGAAGTTAAAATACTTGTGGGAAACTTGATAGAACTATCAGGAGCAAAACCAAATGGAAAGGTTTTTTGTACTATAAAAATCCCACCAGCATCAACCGTAATATTAGCACCACTATCAGTAGTACTTTGTCCCTCACCAGTAATGGGGTTTAATCCTAAGGTATTGATGCTATCTACAAAAATATTGCCATTTGTGGTTGTTAAGTTGATAGATCCTTTCTTGGTTGTAATATTGCCTGTTTTAATTTCTCCTGCAGCAGATAATATTACAGAGTTAGCAGGAAAAAGGTTAGAACCTGCAGTCTCAAACTCTTTACGAGTAGGTAGTGCAACAGGAGTTTCCGCTGTTGTAATATCTCCTACTTGAATACTTCCAGGTAAAGTTGTGGTTGTCGGAAGTTCCCCATTTGGGAATGTGAAAGCTGTCCCTTCAAAAGTTCGTCCAGCAGGGTTATCCGGTGAATATTTTAAATTAGTTACACCTGCTCGCAGAATCACTGCTGGGCCTGTATTTAAAATTGCTAGATCTGGATCGCTACCTGTAGGAAAACTACCAGCTTTGGTGATGTTGATGTTCCCAGCTTTAATGTTTCCGCCTGCTTCTACTTTCAAAGAACTACCTGTGTAGTCACCAAAGCTAACATTACCGCTAGAACTAATAATGCCATTGAAATTTATTGTAGGGTTAGGTTGGCTGTATGTTCCAGTTCCGGCGACTGAGAAATTACCACCACTGGCAATTCGAGCATTACCAATAATATTACCGTCGCTAATTAGGCTAAAGTCGCCTCCACTCCGAAGCAAAGATTCTGGAAGGTTCAAAGCTTGTATATTAATACCACCATTACCTTGGATGCTGATTTTTCCTGTAGTTCGGGTAATAGATGGGTTGACAGTTTCAGATAAATTGATAGCATTATTCGACTGTAAGAATATATTTCCTAAAGATGAAAGTTCAGTTCCTTGTAAATTTAAGTTTCCTTGTGTAATTAAATTTAGGTTTTCTTGTGCAAATAGCTGAGAATTTTGAGTTGTGAGAGTTTGTGCTGTAATATTGAGATTTCCTTGCGTAGATGTTAGTTGATCGTCAGTAATAGTTAAGTTGTTACCGATTAAATTTAAGTCGCCTCTAACAGAAATGTTTTGCGAACCGGATATATCAATATTGGGTGCATTAAGAGTCAGTTTATTGGAGTTTTGAAATGCTTCAAATGAGCTATTAATCGTTATATCATTTGTGGCTTCAATGGTTACATCACCATTCTTGAGGCTATCTATAATCTTGGTATTAGAAATGGAAAATGAGCCACCTGGATTATTAGCAAATAGAATTTGTCTATCATTAAGTTCATTGTCATCTGCTCCTACAAAACTGATCACAACACTTGCAGGATCTAATAGTAACTGTCCTACTTTGCCATTTGTCGCACCAACATTAACAAAACCATCAAAAGTTAAACTATCTTTACCAGAGACTTCAACAAAACCACCATCACCACTACTATTGCCACCACGAGCGCTAATATTTCCATAGAAACGGGTTGTGCCATCTGCCCATGCAATGACACGCCCACCGTTACCATTTTCTATTGCATCGGCATTAATTGTGGAGTTGCTGCTAATAAATGTTTGGGAAGCATTTGGTACGGTTCCTTTACCTTGGTAATCACCGCCAATTAAGACAGTTCCACCACCATTTGTCCCAGAGGCGTTAATGTTAGCATCAACAAGACCAACGATATTGCCTAATATATTAACATTTCCACCTGTTTGACCGGACACATTTATATTGTTAGCCACAACTGTAGTTCCTGGTGTATTGGGAATTGTCACCCCGGAACCTGTTAGCTTCACTACACCATTTTCTACAGTGACACCAGTAGCGACATTGACATTACCTCCAGTCAGCAGTTGAGGTAATGATTGTGGTGTAAAAGGTAAAGCATTAATTGCTGTTTTGGCTTCTACAGGTAAACCCAAACTCAACAAACTTCCTTTGGGAGTGATGGTAACTAACTTCTCTCCTGGTACAGCATTAATATTAATTGTACCTGCGGCTGATTCGACTGTGCCTGTGTTGATTACGGTTCCACCTAATAAGGTTAAGCTTTGTCCTGATGAAACGCTGAGATTACCATGATTAATAATTGCTCCTCCTGGTTGAGTAAACGCAAAAGCATCAGGATTACCTGTTAAATTACTATAATTATTGGTGCCAACAGCATTAAACCATTGATTATTAAAACCAATAGCATTAGCTGTAGTAGCGGTAAATGCTGCTGGTACATTTAAGCTGGCATTAGGGCCGAAAATCATCCCGGCAGGATTTATTAAAAATAGGTTAGAGTTGCCACCCGTAACTTGAATTAAGCCGTTAATAACTGAAGCTTCGCCACCTGTGACTCGACCTAAGATATTTTGAATTGATGGGTTAGAAATAAAGTTAGCAGTTTGACCTTGATTGAGTCCGAATTTCTCAAAACTGTGGAAGAGATTTGTGCCTGTTTGAGTGCCACCTTGAATATTAAAGGTGTTGTCTGTTTGGTTGACAACGGTATTGGCATCGTTAGGATTTGGTGTGATTTGGGCTATGGCTTTGGTTTGCAATCCATCTAATAATAACCAACCACAGAGGGCACAGATTAAACTGAGGAAGAGAGAAGATTTGTAATTCTTCAGGGCGAAAATAATAATTAAACCTTTGTTTATATTTGCTTTTCCAAATGTAATATTTGACATAGTTTTAAGTGATGTTAAAAGTTGTAGTTGGCACTAAAATGTAAACCCCGGTCTTGCGCGTTGTTGCCGCGATCGCTTAAATCTATAAAAGGAACGCCATAGTCTAAACGCATGAGTAGGCGGGGTATGGGTTCCCACAGTAACCCCAAGCCGGCAGATGCTAAAAAGGTTTGATTCGGTAGTGGGTTGGGATTGTTAGCAGCGTTCCACACTGCACCCATATCAACAAAGGGTGCTAGTTGCAAGTTTGGTAATCCCGCTTGATCGCGTAAGATGGCTATGCGGTTCTCGACTGAAAAACGAAAACCATTGTCCCCAGCACGGGCGTTTTGGCGATAACCACGCAGAGATTGTCCGCCACCAATCAAAAATTGTTGTGAAGGTAGCAAAGAGTCTGGTGTAAGTTGCACATCTGCTTGGGCTATGAGTAAGTTGTCTGTTCCCAGGCGTTGTACTCTTTGAATCTGTCCTAACCAACTGAAGAAATTACCACCAGGTGCAGAACCAGAGTTAGTTGTGGCATCGAAGATATCTAAACCAAAACTAAATTGCGATCGCAATGCCCATGCACCTTGGACATCACGTTTGATGTAATCTTGCCCAAACTTCAACACCCTGGTTCTAGTGTTACCGTCGTTATCAGGGCCGATACTTAAAGGCCTGGGTATGCCTTCAATGACAAAGGTATTCCGCCCATTCTGCAATGCAAACCCTAAAGATAAGGCAAATTCTTCGCGGGGAGTTCTAATCAAGGGTTGGCGATAGCTAATTTCATACAACTGGCTATCTCCTGTAATGTCTAACTCGGAAAATGGAGCTTGAGTAATTTTACTATCGCTGGGAGAATAGCGTAGTTGCAATGTGCCATTCATGGCATTGACTGGTAATCGGTAGATGAAGTCTAAGGAGTTAGAACCGCCAGTAGTTGAACGATAATAAGAGGCAATGAGTTCATCACCTAAGCCGCTAACATTGCGATAGCTAATTGCACCACCAAAACGTTCAGAACCTACACCTGGTGGTGAGTAATTATCTACGCCGACATTACCACTAATGGCATTGGCTTCTTTAACTCGGACTGTGAGAATACTTTGACCGATATTAGTTCCTGGTGTGAGAATAGCTTCCACACTAGTAAATAGAGGATCTTCTTTCAGCAGGCGTAGCTGGTCTTCGATTTTATCAACTCTGAGGGGTTTCCCCGCTGCTAAGTTCACACGACTACGCACATAGCCTGGGTTTAGCCGTTGAGTTCCTTCGATTTCTATTTTTTCCAAAGAACCTTCGATAACTTGGATTTTGGCTACACCATCGGTAATCGTTTGTTCTGTGACAATTGCTCTAGATGTTAAATAACCTCGATTTAAATAAAGCTGAGTAATACTATCTGCAACACTTTGGAGTTCTTTAAGAGTTATTGAACGTCCCTCAAAGGGTTTGGTAATTGGGGTAATTTCCTCTGGGCGGAAGATGGTACTACCGACAACTTCAATTTTATTGACGGGTATGCTGATATTTGGTTGTTCTGGTGTGGGTGTGGGCGGTGGTACGGGAACAGTTGGTTGTTCTTGAGTGGGTGGGAGAGGTTGAGGTGTTGGTAAAGGTTGGGGAAACCGTTCAATATTTGGGTTGGTGTCTGTGGGGGCGGGGGTTGTTTGAGCAATCGCAGGTGAAATCAGTAAGTAGAAAATGAATACGCTATTTTTTGCGATCGCATGATTGTTACTGCCAATTATCTTGACAGTTAAACTCCTCAACCAAGTTATTGCAAATTTTAAATTCATTATTTTCTTAAATTATTAGGGAAAAATTTCAGCGTTATTAAAATATTTATAGGACTTACGCAAGTGTCACATTTTTTTCGTTGAGGCTGTCCAGAGTCAAAAGTCCAAAAAACTTGAATTTTTGACCCTTGACCCTTGACCCTTGACTGTTGACTCTTAAACCAGAAGATTAGTGTACCAGTTGCGTAAGTCCTGATTTACTTGAGATATTTACACCACTTCAAAAGGAATTGATAAAGTTGCCATATCTGATACTCTAATTTCTTTTTCTGTGCTGGTGCTACTTGAGCGATCGCTACTTAAATCATCAAGTAAATCGCCCATTACTTCTACTGGTTCTCCTAACTCTACCGGGCCAGAACTGCGATTTAATTCCGCAGCTAAAGCTACCAATGTTTTGACAGCTTTTTTCAGTGGAGAACGACTCACAATTACTAGCGCTTCTCCTGTACCTTTATCTATGGCTTTAAGCTTTAGTTTTCGTGGATCGCCAATTGTGCGAGTTTCTTTTGGTTCTATTAATGTAGATTGTTCTGTTGCCGGCCATTGGTAGGGAAAGACTACTACTAAGCCCCCTGTAGAATCTATCAGCAAACTGGTTAAATAAAGGGGAGTAGATTCGTTATTGGTAACTTGCAACTGAAAAAGTTTAGCGACTGGTAATTTTTGTGAATTAACTTGTTGTGCTACACTCCGGTTATTTTTATTTCTAACTGTGGATGTTTGATAAAGTGGTGGCTTTGGTTGATCTACTAAATTCAGGGAAACTTCTACATCTAACTTTGAGGTTGTAGAGTTTAGGGTTTTTTTAATAATTTCAACTGCTAAAAAAGATTTAATTATTGGTTGTAAACGAGAAATAGCTGCTGGTGCTGTTTCTCCCAATTTGCCAAAAGATTGGGGTACTAATTCTAGTCCTTTGGTAAATAAACCAATACTGCCAATTGTGGGTAAATTAGATATATTTTGTTGTTGTAATTGTTGCCGATACTCAGCCGTCAATCGACTCACTATATATTGCACCTGTGAGGGATATGGTACGGTTCCTGATTTTGCTGTGACAGCTTCAATACGGTTAATTTGGGAAAGTGCTTGTTGAGTAGCATTGGTTTCTTCTGCGATGGAAGGATCGATACCGATGGTTAATTTTAAATTAGCCGGAACCACACGGCTGGATTCTTGTAACAGCATTCCTGGTTGTACAGATGCAACTTTTCCCCCTGGTTCTAGCTTGGCTGTTGCAGTTAAACCCTGACGAGATTCTAATTTAACTTGTGCAGATGCTTGCCCTTTTTCATCAACTATTGTGAAAGCAGCGCCTTTGTCAAAGCTTTGGAGGCTTTCTGAGTCTACTCCCCCTAACCAGATGGTGGCTTGTTTACCTTGTACTTTAGTAATTACAGCATCAGCTGGCGGTAATTTATTACTGATAAAATACACAGGCTGGCTTTGATTCCCATCTGCTAAAGGTTTTTGGGTAGTTTGTAATACTCTTAAACCAGGAGTTAATTGAGCGATCGCACTACCTACATTACTTGTTTGTTGCCAGAGATATTGAGTTAACAAGTAAGTAAATGCACCTGCAAAAAACTCATCAAATGTAGCGTCTGCTGCTGCCTGTTGTCGTTGAGCGCTGGCTATTACTACCCCTTTCCGCAATGCTGCACAGCGTTGTTGAGCAAAATCCTCAGCCGAGATTTGTAGCTTTTTTAACCAACCTTGTTGATATGCGAGTTCTTCATTACTAGGCTTTAAATTATCACCTGGGACAGAACGGATTCTAAAATTACCACGAGTACCACCCCCAGAGTGGCAACTATCTAAAACAAAGGAAACATTATCTGTTTGCAATGCAGACAACAGCAAAAATAGAGTCCGCCCCATGATATCTGGGACTAATTTACTTTGTCCGTCCTCAGTCGGAACAATAGTACTGTTGGAGTTACTATTAAATTGCTGATTGGGACATAATTTTATCGGATTGGGGTCAATCAATTCCGAACCATGACCGGAAAAATGAAAAATTACGATATCTCCCGGTTTGGCTTGTTTAATTAAATGTTCTTCAAAGGCAGTTAATATATTGTTGCGTGTTGGTTGCTGGTCTGATGGTTCACTCGTTAACCTGAGAATGTCACTTTTATTAAAACCAAACCTGTGAATTAACAATTCCTGTTGTAAATTTACATCAGTAACACATCCTTGTAATTCACTAAATCTTTGACTAGCTGGATACTGATTAATTCCTACCAACAACGCTAATTTACGCGGAGTACTTTGTGCCAAAACTTGAGCATAACGATTTGCTTGGCGAATAATATCGAATTGGCTCAAGCCCAGTGTAGTTAAGGCTGTTCCAGCAAATTGTAAAAATTTACGGCGTTGCATGAAGATTTATGTAATTTATGCTGTAATAAACAAAATATAAGCAATTAATAACTAAAAAGCCGATTTTCTACCTCTTTGCTTGTGATTATACATTTATTTCTTAAGGTTGATGCATAAATAATCTTATATTTTTGTATTTTAAATAAGAAACTTGTTAGAAATGAAAATAACTATATAGTTTTATGTTTTTTGTCTGAGCAGATTCTGCATTACTATCCAAAAAAACGCTTCAGTAAAACGTAGTAAATTGCTTACGCATGATGCATTAATAATTTAATATTTTCTATTGAAAATAAATAAGAAAATTTTTTAGACCTTTGAGGACTTCCAGAAAATAAATTATCCCAAGTCTTCTGTCAGGTGTTTTAACCTTCATCACAATATCTGTTGCGATCGCCTTAAATATGTGACCATAAACTACAATTTCTGACTGTGTCCCATCTTCTTGATATATTCGCCAATTCAAAAAAGTAACGCATCATATTACTACTGTATAGGCGATGCCAAAAGCTAGCTACGCCTAAGCAATTGCTATTTCGGAGACTACAATTGCTATTTCGGAGACTACAATTGCTGCTTTTGATACTACAATAGCTGTTTTCGAGACTACAATAGCTGTTTTCGAGACTACAATAGCTATTTTCGAGACTACAATTGCTGCTTTTGATACTACAATAGCTGTTTTTGATACTACAATAGCTGCTTTTGATACTACAATAGCTGCTTTTGATACTACAATAGCTGCTTTTGATACTACAATAGCTGCTTTTGATACTACAATAGCTGCTTTTGACACTACAATTGCTGCTTTTGATACTACAATAGCTGTAGAGAATATCCAAGAAGCAATCGAACTTTATCTTGAGTCAATAGTTATTTAGTCTCCTCCACTATTAGTGTAGACTCAGCCGCACGCCCAAATTCTTCGGGTGCATATTGCAAATGTGCTTCCGCACCAGGCCAAAGGAATGTACCGGGAGTAACGGAACGGACTAAATAATGCAAGCTGTAAACTCCTGGTTCGAGGTGGTCGGCGTAGGCGATAATGCGATCGCGGTAGATATTCTTAAACCCTAATTGCCAACTATCGGCTTTTGCTTGCAATGCGGCGGTTGTAGTTTGGAAACTTGCGTCTACTGCTTCTAATCCGGCGGGTAGAGGATCTGTAATGACTACATGATTCACAGGATGATCGGTAATCACTTCTACACCAATATCAAATACTTGTCCTGGTTGTAAAGTTAAGGGTTTATCAAAGGCGAACAGTCCGAATTTTTGTAGAATACTTTCTGCTTGTGCAACCTTCTGAATTTCTCTGGAAACTCTTAAGCCGTTAAATCTCCCTGGTTGGTTTCCTTGCAAGCGATAATTATAAGCAACCAGATAATGTAATTTACCTCTACCTGATTTTTGTAAGATTAAATCATGGCGACCACGAGGTAATTTATCCATTGGTACATTTAGTTGTAAGCTAGGGTTGCTATAGCCTTCAAAGCGATTTTCTCCTAACTTTTTACCAGCTAATTGTACAGAAGAAACAAAATTAGGTGGTGTGGGTTGGAGTTGACTATATTCTACTAAGGCTGTTAGTGCTTGGGCGTTGTTATAACTAGTTTGCCATGTGCCATTTCTTCTTTGTGCTAGTAAACTTTGGAATAATCTATCTACCACTTCCGGCTTCGCCTTATTAGCAATAAATAACCGTAAAGCTTGCGCTTGTGCTGTTGTCTGCGAACTCATCCATCCCCAGCTATTGGGTAGACTAATAACTGCTGTGCGTCCAGTTTCATAGATATTTTGTTGTAACTGGTTCAGCATGGTTTGCGATTCGTCTTGCCATTCTGGGAATTGGGATAAGTACCGCGCTAATTTGATTTGATTGACAACATCAAAGTTATTACGTTGTTGATAAATATCTGCTAAAAAGCTATTGCGTTTATCGCCTAGTTCTGCTAATGCTATCAAGGCGTTGAGTTGCAGTTGAGTTTTACAAATTTGCTGTTTGCAAAACTCATATTGTCCGGGGTTAGCAAGAACTTTTTCTAAGTAACTCTTGAGGCGAGAAAGCATTGCGGAATTTATTACATTGGGGAAAGCTTGATTAGCTTTCGCTAAAGACTCCGCAGCGTAGGAAGACACCCAAGGATCGGATTTTTCTTGTCCGGGATAGGAAGCGAAACCACCATCGGCTATTTGCAGTTTTTGCAGTTGTTCAGTTGCTTGATTAGCTTGTTGATTGGTGTTGAATTCGGCAAATGTCTGTCCATATTTTTGGGATAGATTTTGCAGATTCGCCGCAATCATTAACTGACTAGCTGCTGGTTCGGCGAAGGGTAATTCATCATCGCCTAAAACTTGTTTAGCTGGTGCTGTAATTTCTGGGACTAAGGTACTCGCCAGTTGAATATCTAAACCTCCCGCATTGGGGATGGTATTTTTATCAACATTTAAAGGTATCTTGGTTTGCTTTTCGGTGATTCCGCTTTCTACAACTTGTTCGGTAATTTCTAGCGGCTTAATTTCTAAAGGTACTTCAAAAGCATCGGCTGCATTATTTAACTGTGTAGTAAAGCGAACTTTACCTTCTCCCATATTCTCCGCCAGCATGGGGAAGCGATAAGCTTGGGTATTTGTTTCCGCTTGGGTTTGTAAATTTGTTGTTGTGGGGTTATTCTCTGCAAACTTGACTGTACCGCTAAGTTCGCCATTAATTGAGAGGTTTCCGCTATTTCCTGTGTTGTTGGTGACTGATAAACCAGCGAGAAGGCGATCGCCTGGACGGGCAAATTGTGGCAAGATGGCGTTAGTTAGCAATGGTTTTGTCGTGATAAAAGTGCGATCGCCATTGCCAAAACGCAAATTACCATCGGTAGCGACAGCCATGACTCGCCAGGTGGTTAAGTCATCGGGAAGTTTAAAGGTTACTTGTGCTTTACCTGTAGCGTCAGTGAGTACAGCACCATTGTAATAAGCTAAGGCTTGAAAATCTGTACGCACACGGGTATTTGCTGCACCTGATGAAAAGCCACCGCCATAACCCCAGCCTTTGGGTTTGGGAATATCTTGGGGTTGAATGACGACATCGGGACGATTATCACTGAAACGAGTTGCGATCGCTTGTTCGGCGTATACTGTATTTACTAAATCTGGTGGACGATAGCCAGATAGTTGCAGTACTGCTTCATTCACCACCATGACTGTAACTTGTCCTTGGGTGGGATTACCTTGATTATCCTTGAGTTCTAGTTGTACAGTTTCTTCAGCACCAGGTTCGAGTGATGCTTGCAGTGGATTAACTTCCACCTTTAAATATTTATCCTGCAAGTTGACTTTAAATGGTGCAAAGCCAATTTTTACTAATTTATCTAAACTTCCCGGTTCCACTTGGTTAAGTGGTTTACCTTGTCTGACTAATACAGCTTGTACTGCTGCATTGGGTAACATTTCTGGCGTAACTTGAAACTGAATTTGTGGTGCGCCTCCCTTAACTTTGGTAATTTGTTGATAGAGAGGTTTGTCTTTAATGACTGCAAAATACAATTCTGCTTCAGGGTAGGGAGATTGAATTAATGCAGTTGCAGTTTCACCAGGTTTAAATTCTTTTTTATCGAGTTTAACTTCTAGCTTGTCTTCTTCTGGCGAACCCCAATAAACTTGATTATTTCCAGTTACCCAAATTTGCAAATCTGTGGCACTGATTTCCTCTTTGGTATCGCTAAAATTTGCCCTAATTCTGTAGGAACCGGATTCTTTTGGCGTTAAATTTACCGACTGGGGATTACTCGCAGATGTAACTTCTGCTTGTGCGACTGTTTTATATTCAACTTGATTTTTTGGTGTGCGGCTACCTTCTACTAATTTGGTAACGCTACTATATTTCATCTGTTGTAATTCCAGACGTAGCCGTTGACCTGCGAGAGGTTTTCCTGTAGGGTCAGTCACAACAGCTTCGATAGCAAATGGCTTACCAGCATCAGCCACAAAATTACTTTTTAACCCAATTAAACGATTACTAGGTAAAGCTGTAAAACTTTGGGAATTCGCTACCGATAAATTAGAAACATCCGTGACTTGCACATCTACCTGATAAGTCATGGGATAGGGTAAATCTTTCGCGACTGTCAAACTTTGTGCGCTTTTCCCATTCGCATCAAGTACAGAAGTATTTTGTAAAACGTCGCTAGTTAAAGTTGGACTTTCTTCTGGCCAAAACCATTGTCTCCCAAAGCTAAATTCTTCCCAACCTTTGGGGATAAAATTAGCTTGCTGGCGAGTCACAAAATATTTCGCTTCGCCTCCTTGTACAGGCGCACCAAATAAATAGTTGCTAGCAGCTTTCGCCTCAACTTTATCGCCAATTAAGGCAAATTCCTGATCTAAATTCAGTTCAACTTTAAAATTAGGCGGTTTAAATTCTGCAAGTCGGAACTCTCCCGAAATTTCTTGCCCATTTTTACCCTTGGCTTGGACTGTATAATATCCTAACTTTTGATTCTTATTAATTGGTAACTCTAAAGAGAATGTTCCAAATTCATTAGTGTTCTTTATACCTAAATCAGTTCTTTGCCCATCAGGATTAATTAAAATCAATTGATAAGCAGCATTTTTATCTTGCTGAATTGTGCCATTTTGTAAGTAATCAGCAAATCCAGTTAACCAAGCTTTTTCACCTGGTTGATATAACTGTCTATCTGAAAATATCACACCTCTAGATTCTGGTTTTCCATCTTGCCAACCTGCATCAATACCATAACCATAAACGCCGCTATATTCTTCTGTTCTCGTAAATGCCCAATCTTGATTTTCTTTGGCAATTATTAACAGTTCTGGTGCTTTAGTAAATCTTTGACTACCAGGAAAACACTGCTGTAAATCTTCGCGTTTAATATTGAAATTTCCACTATCGTTTGTTTTCCCAGTTGCACAAGGTGAAGCTGGGGGACGAGATTTGGCATTTAATTGTGATTGATAAATTTCTACAGTCGCAGCTTTCCCAGGTGAACCATCACTAAGATGATGAACGCGAATTAAACCGGAATCAGGAAACCACTGAGAAAATACACCTAAATTTGTTAACTGTACTAAGCCATAAGTTGTGGGTTCTCGCCACAATTCCTTACCATTTTCTTGATATTTATTAGTCCGTGCTTGTACACCATAAGCTAACATCCCTGTGGGAGAAGATAGCCTTTCCCGCAGCGGCACATTAATATCAACTGCTTGATTATTCTTCCTGGCTATGGAGAAACTTTGCCATTCAACAGGTTTAGGTAATAAATTACTGGCATAATTATCGTAAACCAAATCTGTTGGCTGCACTACTTTGTAAGCAGCTTTATAGTTCGCCTCTGGCAAATTTATCGTATTAATATTTAGCTGTAAGTCTTTACCAGCAGGAAAAATATTTAAATCTGCAGGAACCCAAATATCCCCAGCTAAATCACCAGTGTCATACTTCACACTGACAGGTTTACCTAAAGTCTGTCCAAATTTATCTTTGAGATTTGCACCAACAGTAATTGTATAACTCGTAGCTGGTGCTAAGGCATAAGGATTAATATTGACAATCCTATCTTCATCATTAACTTGGATGATTCGCGAAATATCTTTTGGCTGCGGTTCAATTTTAATATTTTCTATCGCAGAATCTGGAACTAAGATGTTATTAAATTCTAACTGTGGACTACCTTTAACAAATCTCCCGTAGGTTCCCCCTGCGTCTGGTTGTCCGTAAAAATTAATTCCTTGAAACGCTAAAGGTGAATAGGTAGCTAATTTACTCGCAAATTCTTTTTCACTTGCTAAATTACCATAAGCCGGCAGAATACCTGGTGCAAAACTTAACCGATAACGAGTTGCTGATGCAAGCTTGAGTTGGGGAATTAGCTGATAAACCCAGTTACGTTGTGAAGGGTCAAATTTTTCTAACGGATCTTCGCTTTCTTGTGGCTGATCTTCTTTATCTAATATGACTTTAAAACCAACACCATCGGTTTTACCTTCAGGGATTAACTGTAAATGTTTCTGTACAGAATTTACATCTAGTTCCACATTCGATGTAAATTGTAATTTTGGCTGTAAATCAATTGGTTGATCGTCAGCCTTTTCCATTGGGTTAACCCCTGGTAAATTAGTCAGCTTAATCGGTTCAGTATTAAAAGTCCAAGCTAAATCTTGATCTAAACGATGTTTTTTTAAATCCCCTAAACCAGATTTGAGCGTAACTTGAAATCTTGTAGCTTGCGGTAAGGCTTTATCTGCTTGAAATCCCACCATCCGCGGTGTTAAAAAGCGAAATCTACCGGGTAAAGGTGGTGTTAGTTCAAATTTTTGTAGTAAGTTTTGTTGTTCTGGACTATCTAAGCTTTCTACTGGAATTAAAGCTTCTTTAAATCGGATACGAATTTGATTAAGAGGTTTCGCATCGCCAATGGGACTAATTTGTTCAATCCAATCTGGTAATTTAGGTGGTGCTAGAGGCGCAACTGTTGGTAGTTGTTCTCTACCTGAATTAATGCCGAACAAGCTACACCCAGCTATGCCTAGCATCAGTGTTAAGCTAAGTAGAAATTTAATTAAAACTTTAATTATCATAAATTTTAAATAGATATCTCTTTTCTCTCTGCGCCTCTGCGACTCTGCGTGAGATTATTATATAGATAACCAATAGAATATGATTGTTCCTATCAATTACTACAATTCTTAATGATGGCAATCTGGCGGGAGTTGTAAGATTTTTTTAAATAAGCCGCGTAGGACATGAAGAGAAGAGGTGATGAACCACAGAGGCGCTGAGGACACAGAGAGGAAGAACAGGAGAAAATTATATTAAGAAGTATTGATTTCTTATTGATCAAAATTTTCCAATAAATACCAATGACAAATGACAAATGACAAATGACAAATCAGTTGTTAAATGTTAGCAATATTTCCTGATTACAGTGCGTAGGCGTAGCCCGCCGCAGGCATCGCTACGTCAAAATTAAAGTAAGTTTGACAGGGTAGCGCATTCGCTAATGAAAGTAACTTCACGCAGGCTAATCCAAATTACGCAAAAATTTTGGCGGGTATTGAATCGCAGCAAAAAGGGTAAGGTAATCTTAGCTTTGCTGCTAATATGCTTGTCAGTGCGCCTTATGCCCTATTTTGCGCCAGTTCGGGCTACAGATATTTTGCAAAATCAGCTAGCGTTGCAATTTAGCGATCGCAATGGGCTACCCTTAGGAACATTACTCACCCGTGACCAAGAGCATACTGCTGTAGTCCCCTTAAATCAAGTTTCTCCCCAATTTATTCAGGCAATTTTAGCGGCTGAAGATAGCAGCTTCTATCATCATGGGGCGTTAGATTTAAAAGCAGTAGCCCGCGCGATTAAAGAAGCAATTCATGCCAAAAAAATTGTCTCTGGTGCTTCCACAGTTACCATGCAGTTAGCGCGGATGTTAGATCCTGTTCCACGCAATCTCTCAGGAAAGCTACAAGAAATTTGGCTATCTTGGCGATTAGTAGCGGGGATGAATAAAGATGAAATCCTCTCTGCATATATCAATCGCTTACCTATGGGAGGAAATATCTATGGTGTGGAAGCCGCATCCCGGACTTATTTTTCTCTACCAGCTAGTGATTTAAATCTTGCCCAAGCTAGTCTTTTAGCTGCCATCCCCAATAATCCCACATATTTTGACCCGTTAGCCCATTGGCAACGGCTGAAACAGCGTCAAAAATATGTCCTCAATCGTATGGTACAGGATGGTTATATTACTTCTTCGCTAGCAGAACACGCCTACACAGAAAAGGTAGTATTTCAATCTCGCCAACGGGGAATTATTGCTGCACCCCACTTTTTATTTTGGTTAGCAAATCAGCAAAGCACCCCACAAGGGGAAGGACAAATTCACACTACAATAGATAGACCTTTACAGCAATTTGTCGAAGCACAAGTAAAACAAGTACTTTCTTCCCTAGCAGCAAATAACGTCCATGATGCAGCAGCTTTGGTAATTGACAACCACACTGGGGAAGTCTTGGCTTATGTCGGTTCCCCCGATTACTTTAATGAAGCCAAACTCGGACGCAATGATGGAGTACAAGCGCTACGTCAACCAGGTTCTACCCTCAAGCCGTTTGTTTATGAATTGGCGTTAGCAAAAGGTATAATTCGCCCGAATACAATTTTGGCAGATGTCCCAGCACATTACGCCATTCCCGGTGCCAAACTTTATAGCCCTACAGATTATACTCAAAAGTTTCTCGGCCCAGTGCGAGTGCGGGTGGCTTTAGCTAACTCCCTCAACGTCCCTGCTGTCAGGGTATTAGAAAAGGTAGGTGTACCAGCTTTCCTCGAACATCTGCGTCAATTAGGCTTTGAACACCTCAATCAAACCCCCGAATATTATGGTTTAGGTTTAACTCTTGGTAGTGGCGAAGTCAGCCTTTGGGAATTAGCCAAGGCTTACCTCACCATAGCCCAACAAGATGAAGCCGCATCACTAATCACAACAATTCCCCAAACACCAAACACCAAACACCAAACACCAAATACCAACCCGACGAATTGGCAATTAATCACCGATATGCTGAGTGATAACCACGCCCGCGCCACAGCTTTTGGTGTAGATTCTGTATTAAATCTTCCTTTCCCAGCAGCAGTTAAAACTGGGACTTCTTCCAATTTCCGCGATACTTGGACTGTAGGTTTTACTACAGATTACACCGTCGCCACTTGGGTAGGAAATTTCACTGGCGAACCGATGCGCCAAGTATCAGGTGTCACTGGTGCAGCGCCTTTGTGGAATCGGATTATGTTACATTTGCACGAACATCAAGAACCGGGAAATTTTCTTCCGCCTCAAGGTTTAGTGCAATTACCCATCTGTGCGATTTCTGGGTTAAAACCTACACCAGATTGCACTTCTGTGGTGCAGGAATACTTTTATCCAGAAGACAAAATCGCCTACGAAAATCAACAACCAGGCAATTTATCGCCAGAATATGACGAATGGTTAGCCAGACAGCAACAAGCAACTTTTAATACTAGCAATTTGAGAATTCTATCTCCTCACAATGGCGATTTATTTTTGCTGTATCCAGGGGAACAAACAAGCCAGAAACTAGAGTTTAAGCTAATAGGAAAGGTAGTTGAGCCTGTAGAGTGGCGGTTAAATGGTGAAAAGCTATCTGCTGATTCAACTAATTCTTTGTTTTGGTATCTGCGTCCTGGTACATGGACATTGGAAGCAAGAAGTGGGGAAAAAAGCGACAAAGTCAGCTTTCAAGTGCAGGTAGCCAAAAGCAAATCTACAAGAAGAGGTTTTTCAGTTGTTAATTCTCAGGTGAATAAATATCCATAAGCGTCAATACTTGTCGGTTAAGGGAAAAAAGGGGAATGGGAAAAGGTAGAGAAAAAACCTTTAACCCTTAACCTTTCACCTTTTCCCCAAAACCAATTTTGAGTTCAAAACGCTATCCCTTGTAGTATTGCCATAAGCGCGATCGCGGAAACTCTTACGCAACGCTTGTATCACTATATATTGTTACTTTTAAACTCCACATCTCAGGAATTTTACAGTGACTTAATTCTTAAGCTGTTGTTAACTGGATTTTATATTTGCCCTGATAAAGTGAATAAACACTGAATAAATATTAAATAAATGAAGAGATTGCTATTCCCGTAGGAATACTGAAAAAAATAAAATATTTCTTCCGAAATTTGCAGTTTTAAAATTGATGATATACAGTAGTGCTGAAGTTTTCATTACAGGTTCATAAAGCCATGACAAACACACCGACTAATTCCAAAACTCAAGGTAACCAGTCTCCTAAGAAGAAACAGTCCTTCCCGAAAGTTGATATTGGTTCTCCCAGAGTTCCCCTCAAGAAACGTCAGACAAAACCACAACAGCAGGAGTTACTCAGCGATTGGGAACACGCTAGTTAATTTACTCCATGCAAATCCTACTGAAACAGTTGATTAGCAGTTGTCATCCGAGGACATTATATTGATTCCATCCATCGATATTTCACTAAGCATTGCGATATAGAATCCTCTCAATCGTATCTTCTCCATCTTTGGTAATACGAAAGATCATTCCTAGGCTAATTGTCAGATTCTCTGGTGAATTCTTTTAAATCCAGATTCAGGTATTTTATTCTGCTGATTTCACGCCCATAATATCGCTACCGCTTCACTTGCGATTCGATTGCCATCAACTGTACCCCCAACACAGATACAGTAATCTCTCAGCAATTAACGAGTTGGCTCATTAAACAGCAAAGACTACTCACATCTGTGAAATATCAGAGTGGGAACGTTGATTTTTGAGTTGATTTTTAAAGAACAGGGGCCGCAGCTACAATCATCAATATTAACAGTGCCAAAATCAACACAGAAATTTTGATGAAGAGGTAAGTGCTAAGATCTGGTACTAAAGTATCGTGTAACATTTCTACCTCCATGTGTGTGTCTGTGCAACACAAAAAACATTTAAGGAGATGGGTCAGGGAAAGCTGAGGTTACGATTTTAATCTCAGCTTGCCTATAAAATTATTTTCTCTCAAAAATTGTGCCGTTAAATGCTAGGTAAACTTTAAGTAACATTTTTTAGCTTTATGAAATTATCAGTTCATTAACTAAATGAACAGAAATTTGCAGTTACTGCTCATGACATTCCCACTAAAAACCTTTACAGCCCTAATGCCCCAATACTTCATCTAGGTGTATATCAGCTTAGAGCTATCTAAACATAACTTAAGCAATTTTAAGCTTTATTCAGCCACGACTCTAAAGCATTTTTTGCTATCTTCGTGACCCCAAGAACGATCAATATGCTAAACATCCTACTTGTGTAAAAATTTTTATCTGCATCATACTCAACTACAGATTTAGAGGTATTAGATGTCTGATAGTAGCAATTACGGTAGAGAGTGCATGTTCTAGCATCAGTACTTTGGGCGATCGCTAAAGTAGCAATAGATGCAATTGAAGCTGCGATAATCAAAGACGCAAAGCGATTCATCAGTTGTCAGCTTAGAAAATCGAGATTTATGACTACACAGGCAAATCAGAGGATTCCTGAAATTCGCAGAAAAATAGGAATTGGCGATTGGGGACTAAGTAAGCTGTTACGCGTTTAAATTGTATATTTCGCGCTCAGGTGGTCAAAAGGAGCCAGTGCGTTCGGTCGCCAGACTTGTTCGCTGAAAGCCTTCCCGCAGGGTAGCAACTGGCGTTCAAGTTATTTTATGAAATTATATTTTCTCTGATAATTTTAAGATATTTCAACTTTCGCACCCAAACTCTCAAAAGCTTTAGCAGCTTCGTTAATGCTCGATCCGGTGGCTGTAACTAAGAGGTCAAAACCGTTTTGGGCAAACTGTTTGGCGAGTTCGTAACCGATGCCATTAGAAGCACCAGTTACGACAGCAAAGGGTCGGTTTAACGAACTATTCATATCCTGGGAAATTCCTTTATAACTGCTCTATGTTTGCGTTTCGGTTACTACTAAACCTTAGGTAGCAACATTTACAATCCTAGAGAGCCAATAGTATGATTACGTCTTACCCAGGGTACAAATGAGGAGGCAGGGGGGCAGGGAGCAGGGAGCATGGGGAGAATATAATTACTAATGCCCAATGCCCCATGCCCCATGCCCATTTTCAAGTAAGTGACATTCAACTTTAAGCCGTTTGATTGTTGTTGAGCGCAACACCGCGAATTTTTGCGGCGATTAATGGGGCTAATATTAAGAGAACTAAACCAATAGGCATTAATCCACCGTGCAACAAGTTGTAGTCAGCGGCGATTTGCTGCCAAGAATAGCCTAAAACAAAGCGCCCTAAGCAAATCTCAAAGCTTAGAGTTAGCAGCATCCACAGTATCCCAATGTTGAGCAATTGAGAGGTGCGGTTAGCATGAAGCCATTTTACGAAAATAGTTGCGATCGCCACCACTAAAATCGACCCGGTGAAAAATGATATTTGATGTGCCCAAAAATCACCTAAGGCTGGTACAAGCCAAAGATTACGAACAGTTCCATTCACGCTTTCAGCCAGGATAAACACTAGCCAAACAATAATGCTTTTGAGGAAAATCATATTGTTTACCTCCAAAGTAATACCAATT
Source organism: Calothrix membranacea FACHB-236 (assembly GCF_014696315.1). GTDB lineage: Bacteria > Cyanobacteriota > Cyanobacteriia > Cyanobacteriales > Nostocaceae > Aulosira > Aulosira membranacea. The sequence continues at coordinate 225,809 of NZ_JACJPX010000003.1, read as the reverse complement.
CGTAATTGGTAATTGGTAATGAAATTAAGATAGACAGATAAATTATTTGTAAGGGCACGGCATCCACAATCTTTGGCATATCGCCCCTACCTATCTCAGATTTATTGTCTGCTGTCATGGTTTTTGAGCCAAGAATCATTGGTCATTTTTGACTCTTGACTCTTGACTCTTGTACGCGGTTAATCGAATCTCTCCAAAAGACGCGATGAATCGCGTCTCTACAATTAAACTTTTGCGCCTTGTTTAATTAATGCTAAATACTCTTCTTTGAAATAACGTAATGTACTGAATACTGGATTGGGTGCTGACTGTCCCAAACCGCATAGGCTGGTAAATTTCACCGTTTCACAGAGTTCTTCTAGCAAAGCTAAGTCAGTCATAGAGGCTTTGCCTTCACTAATCTTGGTTAATAAATGATGCAATTGCACAGTTCCCACCCGACAAGGAATGCATTTACCGCAGGATTCATCCATGCAGAATTCCATGAAGAAACGAGCAACATCAACCATGTTGGTGGTTTGATCCATGACGATCATGCCACCAGAACCCATCATTGAACCTAGTTGAGCCAGTGATTCATAATCTACCGGACTATTAAAAGCTGATGCGGGGATACATCCGCCGGAAGGGCCGCCTGTTTGTACGGCTTTGACTATACCGCCATTGGGTACACCACCACCCATTGTTTCTACAATCAGTTCTAATGGCGTTCCCATCGGTACTTCGATTAAACCAGTGTTAGTAATTTGACCAGCAAGGGCGAAAACTTTTGTACCTTTGCTTTTTTCTGTACCGATGCTGGCGAACCACTCAGCACCTTTGCGAATAATCGGTGAAATATTGGCGTAGGTTTCAACGTTGTTAATTAAAGTTGGATATCCCCACAAACCAGACTCAGCCGGATAGGGAGGACGAGGTTCTGGCATACCGCGTTTACCTTCAATAGATGCCATTAATGCAGTTTCTTCACCGCAAACATAAGCACCTGCACCAATGCGGATATCAACTTTAAAATCAAACCGGGAGTCAAAGATTTGAGTACCCAAAATACCCAGACGTTGCGCTTGGCGAATGGCAATTTGTAAGCGGTTAATGGCGGTAGGATATTCAGCGCGCACGTAAATGTATCCTTGCTCTGCACCGACAGCATAAGCTGCGATCGCCATTCCTTCTAAAACACGATGGGGATCGCTTTCTAAAATGCTGCGATCCATGAATGCACCAGGATCTCCCTCATCGGCGTTGCAAATCACAAACTTGCGATCGCCTTTAGCTTTAGCAACTGTTGCCCATTTCACCCCTGTGGGATAACCAGCACCACCTCTACCCCGCAAACCACTGCGAGTAATAGTATCAATGACATCTGCTGGAGTTTTCTCCCGCAGCACATGATAAAGCCCTTGATAACCCTTAGCCGCAATATAAGATTGAATGCGTTCGGGATCTACTTTGCCACTGTTTTCTAAAACAATTGGCATTTGATAGGTAAAAAATGGCTGCGCTAAATCACCTTTTTGTACTGTGGTTTCGCCACCCGTTAAAGTGCCAATAATCGATGCTGCATCTGCTGGCGCAACTTTTTCGTAAAGCGTACCGAGGGTTTCTTCTGCAACTGGTTTATCAACTGAAGATTGTTTAATTTCTCCCTTAACTTCAACTAATGGCCCTTGACAGCACAAGCGCATACAACCAACGCCAGTTACTTGCACTTGTTCTTCTAAACCTGCGGCTGTGACAGCTGCATCCAAACTTTTCTTGACAGCTTCGGAATTAGCAGACAGACAACCCGCCGCCATACAACAGCGAACTTGCACTGGTTTCTCAGAAGCACGTTCTTTCTGGGCAATTTCAACTAATTCAGCTAGATCCATTTTTTAGCCTTCCTTTGTGCATTCAGCGGTGCAGTGGTGTATCCATTCATGTACTGATTCAGCAGTTTGATTTCCTAAGACAGTGCCATCAAAAACTACAGCTGGGGCAATTCCACAAGCACCTAGACACCTTGCAGTTAACAATGACACTTGTCCATCAGGTGTGGTTTCACCTGCGCGAATGTTGTCAGATTTTTCTAGTTCTGTCAAAATCGCTTGCGCGCCTTTGACATAACAAGCCGTACCCGTACAAATCACACAACTATGTGCGCCACTTGGTGCTAATGAAAATAAATGATAAAAAGTCGCAACACCATACACTCGGCTAGGTGGCAATTTTAAACTTTGGGCAACGTAAATTAATACATCGGTTTCTAAATAGCCAAAGAGTTCCTGCGCTTTATGCAGAATCTCAATGAGTGCATCTTGTTGATACTGATAGCGTTTAATAGTTGCATCCAGCATCTTAAAGCGTTTATCACCACTAGCGTGTGTTGCTGAAGTTGCTGTTTTGCTGTTTTTAGGTTGAGCAGCAGATGCTGAATTCATAAATTTGAGCCTTTTTTTTAGAAGTTCCATATAGCTTCCGCTACCACGTCAAGCTGCTCTTAGCCTGACAGTGAAGTTATATGGGAATAATTTGAGGAACTTGTGAGGAAGTGAGTGGGTAATGGGTAATGGGTAATGGGTAATGGGTAATCAGTAATGGGTAATGGGTAATCAGTAATTGGAATTAGGGGTTGGGAAGTGTCAATAATTGTTAATTTGGGGTTTGGTGTTTGGTATTCTCCTTTCCCCTTTCCCCTTGTCTCCTTGTCTCCTTGTCCCCCCTGCTCTTTCCCAATCCCCGATCCCCAATCCTCACAAGTTCCTCAAATTCTTTGCTTACCTTGATAGTAAAGCCGAGATTGTATAACTCCTTGAGCTACGCCAGAGGTGGGAGTTCAAAATTCAAAATGCTAAACATATAAATTTTGAATTCAAGCGTAGCTAGAGGATTGCTATTGCAAAAATTCTTTAAATCAGTCAATTTGCAGGAGATAGTTATGAGAAACCAACATAATCATTCTGTTCAACATGAATACCTAATTGGTTTTATGCTACTCCTGCTCATGGTAGTTGGAGGAAGTGCTTTGTGGGCTTGGCAAACAACAAAACCTGCCAATTCACCTACTAATTCTTCCCAATTAGATAATTCCTCGGCTTCACAGGTTCCACCCAGAATAGCTTCTCCATCAAAAGAACAAGTAAATGTTCCTCAGCCAGCAATAAAATTAGTGCCAAAAGTTCAACCAGCCGCTGTACAATTACAACCTCAAACTTATTGGGTAAAAGTTGAGGGAACAAAAATGGTTTTAGTGCCGCAGTTGGTTACTATTCAAGATAAATCTTCTAAAGAAGTGGCATTAAAAGCAGCGCTGGATAATATGCTTAACAGTCCTCAAACTAATAATTTGAGTACTACAATTCCCGCAGGTACTAAATTATTAGGTTTGCAAATTACTCCTACAGGAGTTTATGTCAACTTGTCAGGTGAATTTGCCTCTGGAGGAGGTACAAGTTCAATGGTTTATCGAGTTGCTCAAGTTTTATACACAGCTAGCAGTCTCGAGCCAAATGCTAAGATTTTTATCTCAGTAGATGGAAAGCTACTGGATGAAAATTATCCTCTTGGCGGTGAAGGTATAACTTTAAAAACACCTCTAACTCGAAAAGAATTCACTGAAGATTTCTCTGTTGAAAGATGAAGGATGAAAGTATTTTAAAAATATCAAGATTTAGATTAAATAACAATACTTGCCTTTGATTATAAATACTTTCATTTTCATTCTTTTGGTTAAATAGCTTTTATATACTCTGGAGAAAAAATCATGTCTACTACAACTAAAATTGGGCAAATATTACAGGCCATTGTTGAAGTTCCACAACAAGTGATTCGCTATATCTATACTGGAGCGGCTAGAGCTTTTACGCCAAGTAATGATAATTACCCTGAGACAGGAGTACAACCATATGAAGGCGATCCTCCTGAACAAAAACATTTTTAATTCCTTGGTGAAATGGATTAAAGGATAAAATTTATGTCTGTGAAATTTACTACACGAAAACAACCTGTATTCTCCCCTATAAAGCTCAAGCACAGGGTAAAGTAAGCAACGTTTTTGTGTAGTGATTTCATTCAATAATTTAGGGTGATTTACCAGACTTATATCTCATTTCTTTAATTCATTATTCACCGTTTGGGAGGAGGGAGGGATGGATACAATCAGAAAAATTAACAACGAATTAACTATTGCCGGACAAATTAGCTCAGAAGAATTGAAAAAACTTGCTGATGAGGGCTATAAGTCTGTACTAAATTTGCGATCGCATGACGAAATAGGTTTCCAAAGCAGCGAGCAGTTTTATACGCAGTTGCTGGGATTACATTATGCTAATCTGCCAATAAGAATTACAGAAATTAATCCTTCAATTACAACCCAAGTATTTAAAACTATTTCCGAGCTACCTAAACCTACTTTAATTCATTGTGATAGCTCCGTGCGCGCCATCGCAATGGTATTAATGTATCTTGCTACCAGACAAGGTATGTCTTTAGAACAAGCCTTTAAGCAAGCAGAGAACTTGGGTTTATTAGATGATGCAATCAAGGTTAAAATTTGAGCTACAAATCTACAGCTAAAGTTTGATTTTTCATGCATGGGCGTGAAATTTACTTTATCTGTACAACCTTGTTCAATAATTAATTACGAATTACGAATTACGAATTAAATTGACAGTTGGCACTGAAGTTTTGCTTTTCTTGATAACCCAACACCGAACAAGATCATGGCATCGTCTCATCAACCTATCTGGACATTACCTGTTGAAGAGGTCTATGAGTCGCTAGGGAGCGCTACCAATGGCTTATCGGCAGATGAAGCTCAACGAAGATTTACACAATTCGGCGCAAACGAGTTACCGGAACCAGCTCATCGTCCCCTATGGCTGCGTTTTACTGACCAACTCACTCATTTCATGGCTTTGCTGCTCTGGGTGGCAGGTACTTTAGCGTTTATTTCGCGGACACCTGAACTTGGCTGGGCCATTTGGGCGGTAATTTTGATCAACGCTATCTTTAGCTTTTGGCAAGAGTTTCAAGCAGAACAAGCGCTAGTCGCTTTAAAAAAAGTATTGCCGATGCAGGTGAAAGTGTATCGGGATGGCGAACTGAAGCAAATTCCAGCGCGGGAGTTAGTGCGTGGCGATGTCATGCAACTAGAAGAAGGCGATCGCATTTCTGCTGATGCACGTTTGATATCTGCTGATAACTTGTATTTAGATGTGTCGGTAATGACAGGGGAATCTCTACCTGTAGCACGGAATGCTTACCCAGTAAGGTTGCGGGAAGCAGTACCGATTCGTGGCGGTAAAACTTTGCTACGTCCAGGTGAGCAACCGATGCAAGAAAAGGTGAATCCTTCGGAAATCGCCAATTTAGTTTTAGCAGGTTCAACTGTCGCCGCCGGACGCGCTGTAGCGGTGGTTTATGCTACAGGTGCTCAGACGGAGTTCGGACAGGTTGCCCATTTAACAACAGTAGTCAAGCGAGAACCCAGCACCTTAGAAGTTCAGGTTGCCCGCATTGTGCGGATTATCACTGCGATCGCTGTCAGCATGGGAATTATTGTTTTCTTGCTGGCGTATTTTTTGGTGGGGATTGAGGTAAAAGAAAGCTTTATTTTTGCGATCGGCATCATTGTGGCACTCGTGCCAGAAGGATTATTACCAACAGTCACTTTATCCTTGGCTATTGGTGTCCGACGCATGGCCAGGCGCAATGCTTTGGTGCGGCGGCTTTCATCTGTGGAAACCCTCAGCGCTACAACTGTAATTTGCACCGATAAGACAGGGACGCTGACCAAAAATGAAATGACGGTGCGCTATCTCTGGTTACCCGAGGAGTCTCATCCTTCTAGTACCCAGGCTTTGATTGAGGTCACAGGTGCAGGTTACGATCCCACGGTGGGTAAGGTGAGATTACCATCAGATACCGCCATCGCCTGGAAAGCAAATCTTTTACTCATCGGTTCTGCCCTTTGTTCTAACGCCCGCCTAATTCACCTGACAGCCCCTAGCCGTTGGCAAGAAATTGGCGATCCAACAGAAGCCGCGTTGCTAGTAGTAGCCGCCAAAGGGGGACTAAATTTAGAAAATTTACAACAACAGGTACCACGCTTACGCGAGATTCCCTTTGATTCTCGCCGTCGCATGATGACAGTAGTGCTAAATTGGCAAGCTGCGGAGTTATGGCAAAATGAATTACCCTATTTAGCATTTACTAAAGGTGCCCCTCTAGAAGTTTTGAAGCATTGCCATACAGTTCTGCACGATGGTGTTGTACAGGAATTAATCCATGAGGCTTGGGATGATGTTGTCCAAGCTAATGATAATTTAGCAAGGCAAGGATTTCGCGTTTTGGGATTGGCGGCGCGTCGGGGTAGCCAAGAGTTGCTGGATCTCAAAGCTCAAGATTTAGAGCAAAACCTGATTTTTATTGGTTTGGTGGCTATGTTCGATCCGCCTCGGGCGGAAGTAGCCGATGCGATCGCTAAATGTCATCAAGCTGGTATCAAAGTTACAATGGTAACCGGTGATTATGGATTGACTGCGGAAGCGATCGCCCGCAATATTGGTTTGGTAACTGATAAGGTACGCGTCGTTACTGGCGAAGGCATGGGACATATCTCCGATGCCCAACTACGGCAAATTGTTAAATATCGCGAAGGCTTAGTGTTTGCGCGGATGTCACCAGAACACAAACTGCGCCTAGTCCAAGCTTATAAAGATATCGGGGAAGTAGTAGCAGTCACAGGCGATGGGGTGAACGATGCACCTGCGCTGCGTGCCGCGAATATTGGCATTGCAATGGGATTGAACGGCACAGATGTCGCCAGAGAAGCTGCTGACATTGTACTAACAGACGACAACTTTGCCACCATTGTCGCCGCAGTTGAGCAAGGACGCTCAGTCTATCAGAACATTCGCAAGTTTATGACCTACATTTTGGCATCCAATGTTGCTGAACTTGTGCCATTTCTGTTGATGGTTACCCTCAAAATCCCGCCAGCGTTGATCATTATGCAAATTCTGATTGTGGATTTGGGAACCGATATCATACCAGCCCTGGCACTGGGTGCTGAACGTGCTGAAGCAGGTACAATGCAGATGCCGCCTCGTGCCAAATCTAAACCACTGCTGGATCGTTCTTTACTTTTACGCGCCTACTGTTTCTTAGGATTAATCGAAGCAGCTTTGGGGATGGCTGGCTTCTTCATGGTTTGGCAAAGCTATGGTTACAACTTGGCATCATTGCAAGCGATCGCACCAGCAATTCTCTCTCGCACCGCCGATCCTGCGATCGCCTTGATTTATGCTCAAGCTACTACTATGACTTTGGCAATTATCGTTGCTTGTCAAGATGGTAACGTTTTTGCCTGTCGTTCTGAGCGTACTTCAATTTTGCGATTAGGATTCTTTTCTAATCCTTTTATCTGGCTGGGAATTGCCACAGAATGGACGTTGATTATTGCCATCATTGAAATCCCCCCTCTGCGGCATATCTTCTCTACTTCACCATTGACACTTTGGCAATGGTTATTTCTGTTAATCTGTCCCCCACTTTTATTAGGTGCAGAAGAATTACGTAAAACTTGGCTGCGTAAAAGACGGCGACGGAGTAGTCATCTGTCGTCGATTTAAGAGCTAAAGCGGGATAGGGCATGGGGCATAGGGTATTGGGTATTGGGTAATGGGTAATGGAAATTTCTCCTCTGCTTCCTCTGCACCCCTGCTTCGTCATCTCCCTTCTGCTTTGCCATAATGAGAATTTTTAACACCTATTTACTTATAAATACGTAAAAAAATAGGAGTATTCATGAATTTTTCAAGAAGTTGTTTTAGCTGAACAGGCGATCGCGGGATTTTTAGTTAAGCTATAAGCGCCAATATCTAGAATTATGAAGCGCGCTATGCACTGGTTACTATCTGGGCCGTTAAGTACAGAAAAATTGACGGTTAAGATTGCAGACTTACCTGCGTCTTTAGAAGGTACAAAGCTGGTGCAGATGTCAGATTTTCATTATGATGGTTTTGGGCTATCGGAAGCAATGCTAGAACAAGCGATCGCAGTTAGCAATCAAGCCCAACCAGACTTAGTTTTATTGACTGGAGACTACGTCAACAACCGCTCAGAACCAATTCATAGACTAGTGCTACAGCTAAAAAATCTCCAAAGTCGTGCTGGTATTTATGCCATACTGGGCAACCACGATATTTGTCATAAACACTCAAGGGCAGAAATTACAAATGCCTTCCATAAAATTGACGTTCCTGTTCTTTGGAATGAAATTGCTTATCCATTAGGAAAAGAATTGCCATTAGTAGGGTTAGCAGATCGTTACTCAAGAGATTTTAACCCTGTACCAGTTATGAATCAGCTAGATCCCAATCTTCCTCGGATTGTTTTATCCCACAATCCTGATACAGCAGAAATATTGCAAGCATGGCGTGTAGATTTGCAATTATCTGGTCATACTCATGGCGGTCAAATCGTGATTCCCAAATTTGGGCCAGCATTGGTTTATTACAAAAAATTTGTGCAAAAAATTCCTAAAAAATTTCGCCAATGGATTCCATATTTACAAATAAGTAACTATACAGTACGCCATTGGGAATGGGCGCAGGGTTTACATCAATTAGGGAAAAATCAATTATATGTCAATCGTGGTTTAGGAACTTATCTCCCTGGACGTTTATTTTGTCCTCCAGAAGTTACTATAATCACGTTAAAAAGTCAGTAATTTGAAAATAAATTCCAACCAAATTATTAATTTAATTAGATAGATTGAGTCTTGCTCAAGCAAACATCAATTTTTATTGAAGCTAAAACAGATACTCATTACCCAATTACTTGATAGATTCATTGATAGTCAACAGTCAACAATTAACCGTCAACAGTTTAACTATCAAGTATAGTTACCCATTCTAAAGAATTCTTAATTTAAGATATATTTTATTTTTTGGTAAGCTGTAAGCGCTGCTATGAGGAGTGTCTATTGAGTTATGCACTGGTTATTTACAGGACATTTAAGAGTAGATAAACTAACGGTTAAGATTACAGACTTACCTGTATCTTTAGAAGGCATAAAGTTAGTACAATTGTCAGATTTTCATTACGATGGTTTGCGATTATCGGATGAAATGTTAGAAGAAGCGATCGCACTGAGTAATGAAGCCGAACCCGATTTAGTAGTTTTAACTGGCGACTATGTAACAGATGATCCTACCCCAATTCATAAATTGGCACAACGACTTAAATATCTAGAAAGTCGTTATGGTGTCTATGCCATACTTGGTAACCATGACATCCATTACAGCCACTCCAAAGCAGAAGTTACAGATGCATTTACTAACATTGGAATTCATGTATTGTGGAACGAAATCGCTTATCCTGTAGGAACAGATTTACCATTGATAGGATTAGCTGATTATTGGTCACGAGAATTTAAACCAGCACCATTAATGAATCAACTAGACTCCGCCATACCCCGCATTGTTTTATCCCATAACCCGGATACCGCTAAGATATTGCAACAATGGCGCGTAGATTTACAGCTATCTGGTCACACCCACGGAGGACATATAGCTATACCAGGTATTGGCCCTTTAGTATTTCATTATAAAAAGCTGTTGAAAAAACTACCCAAAAAATTGCGGTGTTGGGTATCTTTTTTCCTCGGAGACTTCTCAAAAGTAGTGCGATATTGGGAATGGGCCCAAGGGTTCCATAAAGTAGGCAATAATCAGTTATATATCAATCGTGGCTTAGGAACTTATCGACCAGGACGCTTATTTTGTCCACCTGAAGTGACTGTAATTACGTTAATCCGTGAATAGTACAGAAACATTTCATTTACTCATACATTTAACCGCCTCAAGCTACGATGGGAGAATATCAGCAGCTTAGGGCGGTTGATGAAAAATGCAATTGTTTCGAGAAGATTCTAAAATTCAGAGGGAAATAGCTATAACTAATGTGGACTGTAAACACTCTTCGCAATCACTCTCTCCAGAAACCAGTTGTCCATCCTTGATCCAACTAGGCAGGTATTTCTGGCTGTGCGTTCAATCACCTCCAAAACAATTTATCGATGAGATTAAGGCGAAAACACTTTCAACGGATGCGACAATTGAGCAATGATTGCGAGAACATTAGAGCAGGAGGCACAGGCTCTAATTGAAAGGTTCTTGGTGAACTTTTAACCTTTTTGTACCTTGCTCTTAATGTAGCACCTACTTTCCATACTGAACCACATATTTACTAAACTTGATCGCTGTTAATTTACTGCAACAATTTGGCAATTTTTCTTAATAAGTGTGGGGTGGGGGGTAGGTAATGGGTAATCTTAAATAGGTGTAAATTTTCAATTGAAGGGTGAGTTAGGACTCTATTAGAAAGTAATTTGACGCAGGAGTCAGCTTTTTATTTCTTGTCCAAGGCTGTTTCATTCCCTAAAACAGGTAAAATTGCAAGTTTTGAGGGGATACAAAGTCATGAGCGCTTCTGTGATTGAACATTTGCGACAAGTTGTTGGCGAAGCCTCTTGAAGAGAAGATTTCAGAACAACTGATGGTAGAAGACATCCAATTTAGTTGGTATTATTTTTTGTAATAATGGGCACCATGAGTGGATATGTCGGGTATCGTGCATGGGAAGATTTCTCTCTAACGATATTGACAAAATTCTTGCCCTTGTGGAATTAAACAGCCCTAGCCCTTATAAAGGGGGATTTAGAGGATCTAAAACGTTTTGCTACTAACGACAGGATTTTTAAAACATCCTTTAATAACGCTGACAATCGACCACTAAACTACCATCCTGAGCAATTGCAATATCTACCCTGTATTCTGCTGGGCAAGTTTCTAATGAATTACTTTGAACAATTTTCATTTCTTCGGCAAGCTGGCAACTTTTCAATTGCCCTTTTTCATCCAAAAATATGTAATTTTTAGCTTTACAGTGGAATTTAAATATACCTGCTTTAGGGATAGATATTTGCAAACTTACATCCTGACTCAGAATACAAGTTGCTAATGAATCATTGAAATAGTTAGTAATAGTACCTGTTTCGCAAATAATAGCAGCCTGAGCCGGGATACACATGACTAAATTAATAGCAAATAAACCCCAAGAAGCGGTAAAAAATGCTAAACATGCAGAGCATGATTTCATACAAAAATCCTAAGATTTTTAATGCAATATTCTTGATGCTTTAATGAGTAAGAAAATATATAAAAAAGGGCATCTACAAGAGATGCCCGTCATGCAGGAAAACCCCCAGTAGGGTTGTCCTTACACCTTCCCAACAATCAGCAACAGTGACTAACTTTAATTAGCCACACTCACAGACGTGAATATGTTTATAGTATTAAATACAACTGATAAGTGACTGCGGTGTATACACGGAAAATATGAAAGTTTTGATATATAGCAATCCTATTTATTTATAAATTTATTTATGAAGATAGAAAACAGGGAAATAAAAGGAAAAGAGCCAAAGAAACAGGGTGAAATAAGATGATTGAGGAAATTGCCAAATCCGAAAACTTAGATCCAAGTTTCCTCAAACCCTGTGATGCGATCGCCTACTAGGGGCTTTACCCTACCAGGGTGAAACCCAGTATAGCTTTCAACTTGTACCTCTATTCTTAAAAATAAGCAATTTCGGCAATGACCCAAGCAAAATCTATCTAGGGGCGTAAAGCTTTACCTCTTTACAGATATTTGAATATCAATCAATAATCCTCCGATGACACATCACATTTTAAAAGCAACCAAAGATACAGTTCATCTCGGTGGTTTTTCTCATTTACTAGCACCAGTACTCACTGTTAATTCAGGTGACACAATTGAGGTAGAAACCTACAGTGGCTATTATGTGTATGACAAAGCGCCGCCTGAGTTTCTCACCGCAGAATTTCTCGATATCTGCCAAAATTTAGCTTCAGAACGTAAAATAGCTGGCGGGCCGCATTTACTTACCGGGCCTATTTATGTGCGTGATGCTGAACCAGGGGACGTTTTGGAAGTAGAATTAACTGCGATCGCACCTAGTTTACCTGTAGGCTTCAACGCTATTCGTCCAGGTTGGGGCGCTTTACCGGAAATATTTCCTCAGCCTGCTTTAAGATTTATCCTCCTCGATTTAGAAAGCAATATTGCCGAATTTCCTACCAATAGCGGTATCAAAATTCCCCTCAAACCATTTTTTGGTATCCTTGGTGTCGCAACTCCCGAAACATCCCGAATTTCTATTCCACCAGGTTATTACGGCGGTAATATTGATAACCGGGAACTACAAGCAGGTTCTCGGATATTTTTGCCAATTTTTGTTCCAGGTGCTTTATTTTCCATCGGTGATGGTCATGCTGCTCAAGGAGATGGTGAAGTTAATGTTACCGCCATTGAAACTTCCATGAACGGTAAAATTAAGCTGACTTTACGTAAAGATTTGCATTTCACAACACCAATCGGAGAAACTCCTACTGATATCATCACAATGGGTTTTGGTCAAAGCTTAGATACAGCCTTGGAAGTAGCCTTAAAAAATATGATTGATTTCTTGGAACGCTTTACAAATTTATCGCCCGAAGATGCGTATGTATTATGTAGTTTGGCAGTAAATTTTCGCATTACCCAAGTTGTCAATAGCCCCCAAAAAGGTGTACATGGAATGCTACCGAAAGAAATTTTTTCTCATAAAATCAATTGGTAAGTAATTCCCATATAGCAATCCTAAATGATGTGCGAAATTTTACGAATTTTAACCGTTGACAGTCAATAGTCAACAGCCAAAACCGATATTTTTCACAACTGGAATAGGATTGTTGTAGATACTGTCTAATATTTGCCTAAAACCCATAAATTTCAATGGTGAGCAGCCTTAGAAAAATTGCTTACCAATGACACATGAAAGATTGCAATTAAAATTCAAAGACCATTGATTATGTCTAATATTCTCATTCAACTGTTGCTAATTGGTTTAGTTGCTGGCATTGCTGGCGGGATGTTTGGAATTGGTGGTGGGGCAATTATGGTACCAGCGATGGTATTACTCATGGGACTGGATCAAAAATTTGCCACAGGTACTTCCATTGCTGCACAAATTTTACCAATTGGGATTTTAGGAGCAGCAGTTTACTATCGCAATGGTCAACTAAATATTAAATATGCTGTGATTATTGCAGTTGGCTTAGTAGTCGGCAATTTATTTGGGGCATTGTTTGCCAATCAGCCATTTATTAGTAGTGAAACAATGAAAAAAATGTATGGCATTTTTCTCCTACTTTTAGGCGCTCGTTATTTATGGAATAACTGAAGAATTAGGCTAATATAACAAGTTGCTAGTTACAGCAGATTCGATGTTTATGAGGTACAGCAACTAATTGAAAAAAGTAATGAGCAATAAGTAAATTTCCTACTCATTACTCATTACTCATTACTCATGATGTACCTCACTTACTTCAAAAGTGCTGTATGTAGATAGAGTGTCTGAATTTGGTAATTGCAAAAAAATTCTTACCTATTACCAATACTGAAATAGATAACTACCAAGCAATGTTAATACAGCAAGTGCGATCGCATACTCGGCTAGGTAATTGCTATCATCAGTAAATCACGGTGCTAGGCTGTTTCTATCTTATCCGTCAGCAGATAACTCTTGACTATTGAATGCCTGTAGGGTAGACCACTAATCTGCCTCCCTTTGACTCTGGTTTAATTTTCAATTACCTACAATGGATCGTCGGAATTTTCTCAAGTATGCAACTTTAGCGGGGTCTAGCTTTACCTTGACTAGCTGTATTCAAGGTAGAAGAAATTCTCAATTGCAAAGCGATGTCACTCCAGCAGCCTCACCTGTAGTAGTCAACGAACCACTAAAGGTGGGGTTTGTTTATTTAGGGCCTGTAGGTGATTTTGGCTGGACTTATGCTCACGATTTAGGTCGTAGAGAAATGGAAGCTAATCTTCAGGACAAGGTGAAAACCACTTTTATTGAAAATGTTAGTGAAGCTGATGCAGAAAGGGTTATTCGCCAACTAGCAGTAGATGGTAGCAAATTAATTTTTACAACTTCCTTTAGCTACATGAACGCCACAATGAAAGTAGCCAAGGAATTTCCTAAGGTAATTTTTGAGCATTGTACAGGTTCTCAACTTGCTGCCAATGTTGGCACTTATTCTGGACGCTTTGAAGAACCGCGCTACTTAACCGGTATGATTGCTGGCAAAATGACAAAATCCAACATTATTGGTTTTATTGGCGCATACCCCATTCCCGAAGTCATTCGCGGAATCAACGCATTCACTTTAGGGCTGCGAACCATCAATCCTCAAGCAAAAGTTAGAGTGCTATGGGTGGAAAATTGGTATGACCCTGCTAAAGAAAGGGAAACAGCCCAAGCTTTGATTAATTTAGGTGCAGATGTACTGACACAGCATACTGACTCGACTGCTGTTATGCAATTAGCAGCAGCAAAAGGTATTTATGCTTTCGGTTATAACAGCGACATGAGTAGGTTTGGTAAGAAAGCGCACCTGACATCAGCAATTAATAAATGGGGAAAATTTTATATAGATACAGCTTTAGCTGTCATGAATAATACATGGAAGCCACAAGAGACTTGGAGTGGTATTGCTCAAGGTATGGTAGATATTTCCCCCATGAATCAAGCGATTCCGAGTGATGTTCAACAATTAATCAACGCCAAGCGAGAGCAGTTTATTCAAGGTACAGCCCATCCTTTTGATGGCCCAGTAAAAGACCAAAAGGGAGTTGTACGCGTACCTAAAGGCAAAATGCTTGACGATCCACTACAAGAGCAAATGAATTGGTATGTTCAGGGGATTGAAGGGTCAATTCCTAAAGGACTCTAACTAGAAAATATACTATCGCTGTGTAGTTATACCAAATCAAATAATGTTTGCAACACATCAATATATTCTAGAGGGCAAGGCAATGCCCATAGGTGTCAACTTAAGCTAAAAGCTATATACGACGCGTGTTGTACAAATACCTCGCGCCCTCATCCCCTAACCCCTTCTCCCTCAGGGAGAAGGGGAATTGAATCTCTTGCTCCCATCTCCCTGAGGGAGAGGGGCTGGGGGTGAGGGCGAAACCTTGCAACCAAGAGGGTTTCACATTTAAGTTGACACCACTGGGCAATGCCTTACCCCTACAACCGGTCGCATTCTTTTGTCAAATTGGTATTACTCAACCAAAAAAACAAAACAATAATTTTGGAGGGGGTTTGGGGGACGCAACCGTCACCCAATCGGGGGTTTGGGGGAGAATCCCCCAATTGTGCTGGCTTCTTGAATAAGTGACAAATCAATCACTAATAAGCTTAACCCAAGCTTATTGCCTTTTAACCGCAGATTTACGCAGAATAATTTGGTAGCGGTCTTACACCAACTTTCTCACTCTCTACCCTAGAGAGTAATACTGATTTTCCATAACTAGTAAAAATTAATGAGGTGTTAGACCCCTACCACCTAAATCAGGGTATTTACTGTATTATTAGTCAAATAAGTCAGTGTCTATATATTCTGACAAAAGCAAATGGGTGAATATAAGTAACCGAATTATTGGGTGATGAATAAGTACCACAAATTTTGCTTGCTACTTTGTGGTTCGGTGGCACACGCCCAATATTAAGTAGGTAAGGCATTAGCCCTACCTATGGTAAGTCATATGTTTCGGTCAATTTTCCAGCCCTAGATTTTGTCAACTATTAACCTCATGTTTGAGGGTAAAAATAAATGTTTTATAGGTTTTACAACCTTTGTCCTGTATAAATCGAACGCACTTCGCCATTACGCCGCACGATCGCTTCACCATTATTCACATCTACTAGTGTCCAACCACTAGAGCCAATGCTTTCACCAACAACAACGCGGTGACTTACACCGTCAATTTTAAACAAAGCCGCAGATTTGCTACCCAACTCTAGTATTCCTTCTAAGGTTTGAGTCGGAGCATAAACTTCTGGAACTGTTGCTACAACTTGGTGTTGGGATGCAGCAGATACGGGCGCTGTAGCTGTTGGCAATTGTGGTGGTGCAACGCGGAATGAAGCAACTGGTAATGTTGGTAGCAAATTTGATGATTGCTTGACGACCAGTGGCGCAGTTCGCACACCTACAGGTTTAAGATCTGGGCGCACAGCCGCAGCATACATATTAACGCTTACTGGCTTGGCTGGTTTGCGGGGCGAATTCAAGGCATTTTTCACCGGATTGAGCCGGGATGCGCTACCTACTGATGATATGGGTTTAGGAACACCTGGCAACAGTGGTGGTGTATAGCGCATTGGGGAAGGCGCTTGATAAACGGGGATATATATGCGCTCAACAACGTTTGTCGAACGGACTGGTACTGGTGGCGTATTATTCGCCGTCAGCGGTTGTGGTAAAACCACATTTGTTGCATCGTTAGCTACTGCTAAGGCTGCTGGTTTGGGATTAGCAATTCCTGGGGTGGCGTAGCTTTGATTATTTCTGTTCTCTTGCTGATCGATGACTGACAATGCACCTAGCATATAGTCAACTAACTCAGCTTGTACATCTACTTTCTGCGGTACAACACGGGGCGCAATCTGAAGATTGGTAGCGAGATGTGGGATAGTCGGGAACGTGAAGACTTTTGAGTTTAGCAGATAGAGAATGCCAGCGATCGCTACGCCAACAATTGTTGTCCCGACAATTAACAAGGTGGCTAAAGGTCGTCTACCTTTTTTGATTTTGCGGGTAACTGCTTTTCTGGGAGAATTTTCAACTACAGTCTTTCTCGCTGGATTGTCTCTAATTTGAGACACTCCCTGGATAGTTTGGTGTAGGTCATCTGGTAAGACAATCTCTGGCATTCTTACTGTCTGTACAGGAACGTATTGTACATTCACAGTTTGGGTAGGAAAACTACCGCTATAATCCAGAACATTGTCGATATCGGCAAAGAGTTCATCCATCAAGCCATCAGCATAAACTTCAATCGTCCAAGGTTCGTTGGAGATTAACTCATCTGACGCTTCCGGAATAATGAAACGGGTGCTGGCTTCTTTTAACATAGGCTTTGTGATGGTAGCTGCGAAGGCGGGGAAAAGCCGCCCTGACTGCCTGGGGATAGAGATTTTTGGTTAAATATCCAACCTCCTGTCTAATATAGACAGGCTGATTGCTTGCTGGTATTAAATTCAACTGACAATCTAGAGACTGCTGATGATGCCAGTTCTTAATTCATGTCATCTATCATACCAATCTCTTCCCTACTACTATACTCAAGCTTCATGAAGTTTTTTTGAAGCCAATGCTGGAAACTCTGACTGGCTCTTTGTTTTGCGTAATTCTAGATATATTAATAAAGCATTTATATCTGCTGGGTTCACCCCTCCAATCCGTGCGGCTTGACCGATAGTAAGCGGTTTTACTTTACTTAACTTTTCTCGCGCTTCTTTAGAAAGTGTATCAATTGTTGAATAATCTAAATCAGCAGGCAGTTGGCGGTGGGCTTGACGAGCAATTTGGTCAATCTGATTTTGTTGTCTCGCCAGGTAGCCAGCATATTTAATGTCAATTTCTGCACCTTCTTTCTCAAATTGGTTGAGTTCCGTATTACCTAGTCCATACTGTTCCAGCTTGGTGTAATGAAATCCTGGACGACGGAGTAAGTCAGCAAGAGTGATTGAGCCTTTAATTGCTTGTTGGGTATCAGCTGCGATCGCTTTGCCAATTTCATCATGTTCTTTTACCCGGGTGGCGTGTAACCGTTCTTTTTCAGCAATGATTTGGGCTTGTTTGCGGGTAAACATATCCCAACGGCGATCGTCTATTAAGCCAATTTCTCTACCCAAAGGTGTTAATCGCTGGTCGGCGTTATCAGAGCGTAGTATTAAACGGTACTCTGAGCGACTAGTAAGCATACGGTAAGGCTCACGCAAATCTTTGGTACACAGGTCATCTACTAAAGTTCCAATGTAACTTTGCTCACGTGCAAAGACAATCATTTCGCGATCGCGTGCAAATCTGGCTGCGTTCACACCTGCGACAAAGCCTTGGGCTGCGGCTTCTTCATAACCTGTGGTACCGTTAATCTGTCCAGCACAAAACAGCCCCTCAATTTTCTTCGTCATCAATGTGGGATAACACTGCGTTGCAGGTAAATAGTCATATTCCACCGCATAAGCCGGACGCAGCATCACACATTTTTCTAAACCGGGGAGACTCCGCAGCATTTGGATTTGCAGATTTTCTGGTAACCCTGTAGAAAACCCTTGAATATATAGTTCGGGAATGTCTCTACCTTCGGGTTCAATAAATATTTGATGGCTTTCTTTATCAGCAAAGCGCACTATCTTATCTTCAATACTGGGGCAATAGCGGGGGCCCTTGGCTTCTACCCAACCACCATAAACAGGTGATAGGTGCAAATTCTCTTGAATCAATCGATGAGTTTCTGGTGTAGTGCGGGTAATATAACAAGGCATTTGTTCCCGTTCTACCCAAACTTCTGGGTCAAAGCTAAACCAGCGCACCTCTTCATCCCCAGGCTGGAGAGTCATTTTACTGTAGTCCACCGATCGCTTATCTACCCTTGCTGGCGTACCAGTCTTGAGTCTGCCAGTTTCAAATCCTAGCCTATTTAAAGTTTGTGTTAAGCCCTCAGCCGCAAATTCCCCAGCACGTCCCGCAGCCATCGATTTGTTACCAACCCAAATCCGACCACCTAAGAAAGTACCAGTAGTCAATATTACAGCTTTACATTGGAACGCTACACCAAAGTATGTCTCAACGCCAATCACTTCATCATTAGCGCCTAACACCAAGTCTGTAGCCATCGCTTCGCGGATGATCAAGTTCTCTTGATTCTCGACAATTGCTTTCATCACGGCTGCATATTCTCGCTTATCCGTCTGGGCGCGTAAAGCCCACACAGCCGGGCCTCGTGAAGAATTGAGAATCCGCTTTTGCAAATAAGTCCGGTCTGCCATTTTCCCAATTTCCCCACCCAAAGCATCAACTTCATGGGTTAATTGAGATTTAGCCGGGCCGCCCACTGCGGGATTACATGGTTGCCAAGCAATTTTATCTAAATTCAGCGTCAACAGCAGAGTGCGACAACCGAGACGGGCAGTAGCAAGGGCTGCTTCACAACCGGCGTGACCTGCACCGACGACAATAACATCAAAAGCGTCTTGAAATTCAATGGAATTGTGCATGGTCATACTTACAAGGTCAACAAACTGAGAGTTATGTTCAATTTTAACTGATACCGTAATTTCATGGATGTGTTAGGAATTGCCAGCAGTGAAACAATTTAGCCGTCAAAAATTTATTTTGGAATTATACTAACTACTGAACTAATGCTAATTTCTATGGTGATTAGAGATTTTTATAAATATCACGCAGAGCCGCAGAGCCGCAGAGAGGAAATATCAGAGATTTTCTGAGATTTTATGGATATATAGCAATTTATTATTTAATTATTTGGGCTTTTTATATTCTTTTCACAAAAACTTGGATATCACATATAAATATAATTTTATCTGGTTCTTCTATCCTTAGTAGAGACTAAATTATGCAACGAATATTACGAAGATTAGCATTATATATAATTACTTTCTCTTTGACTTTTATTTTAGTTGCTAGTAATGGAATTGTGCATCATCAAACAGTGATTAACACTGCACAGTTTAACAGTTGTTTAAACAATCTTTCTACACCATGTATTACACCATATCCTACAACCTCAGAAACTCCCATTACGCCTTTTACTCCTGATCCTCAACTAAATGAGCAACAGCGTTTTTTAACTACAATTGCCATTAAATTACCGACAATTCCCCAACCAGGAACTTTTGAATATATATTGTTGCGTAAATATGGTGCGCCATTTATTAATCAAAAAGCAGAAACCAAATTACCGCCAAAGGTTCTATTTGCTAATGAGCAAGAAACTAAGGAATTTCAATCTACTCTACAAATGGTGAAAGTTAATGGGACAAAGGATTGCTATTTACAACAATCAGCCGGATTAGCTTTAAATCAAGCACGTAACTTACAAAATATTCCTCTCAAATCAGGTTATGGTAGCGGTGATTGTACTCGCACCTTTACTACCAATTTAAGATTTTGGAACAAATATGCTAACAGTAGAACTTTAGATAAAGTCCGCCAAGGTAAAGAAACCGCTATTTTGGGAGTAGTAGCACCACCAGGATCATCGCAACATCTCTGGGGATTAGCTATAGATTTACGTGTTTCTAGCCCCAAGCAAAGACTAGCTTTAAATCAAAATGGCTGGTTTCAAACAGTAGAAAATGATATTCCTCATTGGACTTATTTAGGTTTAACTGAAGCAGAATTACCTTTATTTGGGTTTAAGAAACAAGTAGTTAGGGGAATTACCTATTGGATTACGCCTATTTAAGTAGTAAAACTTAAGAGTGAAGAGTCAAGATTTAAGGCGCAATATTGAGAAAGCGGACAATTTTAGTCCAGCAGCTATGCAGCAATTAGCAATCATCGCACCTCTACATAACGTAATTCTGCATTTTGATTTACTTCATCCATAGTTTCTAAATAAGCTTTAATTGCGTGTTTGATATTTTCTAAAGCCTCTTCTTCAGTTTCTCCCAAAGTCCAACATCCTGGTAACGCAGGACACCAAATAGCATATCCTATATGAGTTTTATTTAACTTGACTTTGTAACGCATATGTAAAATAACTGCTTTTGCCTGCCATTTTATCTCGTTAAATTAAACAAAAATTGATCATTTGATACTGCACAAATTGAAAATATAAATTTAGATACCCAGAGTTTAGCATTTATTGACATAAATCTTAACTTAAGAAGGAAATATCAAAATTACGGTTATTTAGAGAAAAATTTTCAGCAGGGCTAAAATCTCTGTATTCCTTACCTGTTAACTGTTCCTTCTTAATTTGCCCAAAAGTGCAGACATTTTTCTTTTCGCGATAACATATAAGCGCGAAGCTCTATCTATGGGTAGATATGTAATGATGCCTGTACGTCAAACCTTATCCAAGCCAGACTTGCAACTGTCTTACTTAGAGTGGCACCAAGGTGAAGTACCCTTACTACTGTTACACGGCTTAGGTGACCATGCCCTTGTGTGGTCTAGCTTAGGGGATTATCTGGCAGCAGATTACCACATAGTTGCGCCAGATATGCGCGGTCATGGCGAAAGCAGCAAGCCAGAATCTCTATTAGATTACTCTTTTGAAAGTGCGATCGCGGATTTAGAAGCGCTCATGGATCATTTAGGATGGTCTAGTGCCCATGTTGTCAGTCATTCGTGGACAGGTAAGTTAGCTGCAATTTGGGCTAGAAAGCATCCAGAACGGTTACGCAGCATGATTCTGGTCGATCCCATTTTTATTTGGAAAATGCCCAACTTCTTCAAGCTGACATTTCCGCTGTTGTACCGCGTGTTACCTTTTCTCAAAAGCATGGGCCCCTTCGCAAGTTATGAGGAAGCGGAAAAACAAGCGCAGCAGTTAAGCCAGTATCAAGGCTGGACTTCTTTACATCAGCAGGTTTTTCAAGCCGGAGTCGAACAAAAACCTGATGGTAATTGGGGTAGCAAATTTACTATAGCTGCCCGCGATGGAATTTTTGAAGATGTGATGCGAGTACCTGGGTTAACAGAACCCGTTTATCTGCCAACTCTGTTTGTACAACCGCAAAAAGGCGTAAACCGTCAAGAATGGCAACTTAAACCCTACAAAACCTATCTAAAAAACTTAAGCCTCTGCCAAGTTCCTGGGAATCATTGGCCATTCTTGACAAAACCAGAAGAATTTAACCGAACTGTAGAAGTGTTCTTAAAACAGCACCAATGAAGGATGAAAGATGAGGGTAATAGTATGTATAAGTTCCAATGCCAGACTTGTAAATTCAAGGTAAAAGATAAAGAAGTTGAGGGACAATATAAACCCTTTAACACAAACTAAATTTGGACTGAAAAATGCTATCTCTTATAGTATTTAGTTCAATTTGTTGCTTTTCTATACTTCATACTTTATCCTTCATCCTTCACCCTTAATCATATTACCTACTAGCCAGTCATGAGCCTTTGTATTAACCCCGCTTGTACTCAAGCTAATCAAGTAGACCAGGAGGAACATCGCTTTTGCCAGAATTGTGGTTCCCAGTTAGAATTGCTGGGACGCTATCGGGTAATGCGGCTAATATGTGATAACTCTGGCTTTAGTAAGGTCTATGAAGCATACGAAAAAGACACACCAAAAATCCTCAAAGTGCTGGAAGCAAATCTTGCCGCTGACCCTAAGGTAATAGAATTATTCCAGCAAGAAGTAGCTGTGTTGGGAAAGTTGGATCATCCTGGTATACCTAAAGTTGATGGATACTTCCAATATAAAACCAGAGATGAGTTGCTGTTGCATTGCTTGGTAATGGAAAAAATTAATGGCATTAATTTAGAGCAATGGCTCAAGCAGCATGATAATGTCCCTATATCTCAAACGCAAGCTATAGCTTGGTTGAAACAATTGCTAGAGATTTTAGTGGTATTACACGGTAAGCAATATCTGCATCGAGATATTAAGCCATGTAATATTATGATTCGTAATTCTCCAGATCACCTGAATCAGGAAGATGGCAGAGATTTATTTTTAATTGATTTTGGCACAGCTAAAGAATTAGCAAAGTCTTTGACTGGGGTAAATGCAATTATGTCATCTGGTTATAGCGCACCAGAACAAATGCATGGGGAAGCTGTACCGCAATCCGATTTTTTTGCTTTAGGACGCACTTTGGTATTTTTATTGACGGGATATCATCCCTTGGATATGTACGATATTCAGCATAATGTTTTACACTGGCGCAATCGTGCTAATCATATCTCAACTTTACTGTTAAATTTAATCGATTGGCTGATGGCACCAGAAATAGACAAGCGTCCCGCCAATGCCCAAGAGATTTTACAGCGTTTAGAAGAAATTGAAAAGCAAATAAATGCAAATTCAACGGTAAATTTAGGACAAAATATTCAAACTGAACAGCCATATTCACCAACTAGTAAAACTTT
Source organism: Calothrix membranacea FACHB-236 (assembly GCF_014696315.1). Lineage (GTDB taxonomy): Bacteria > Cyanobacteriota > Cyanobacteriia > Cyanobacteriales > Nostocaceae > Aulosira > Aulosira membranacea. The sequence continues at coordinate 202,767 of NZ_JACJPX010000003.1, read as the reverse complement.
ATTAACCAAACCAAAACCGCATCTTTTGGCATTAATCGCTGCACTAATTACTTCTTTAGGATTGCTGTGGTTACTAGCCTTAATTTTAGGTAATTTAAGATTGAACTTTATACCTAATTATGGACAGTCGCCAGAAAGAAAAGGTAAGGTAGATTACTTTCCTTATGTGGAAGGGAAGGATAGCCAAGGTAGAGTTGCTGAGTTTAATATTGCAGTTTTATCAGTTGAATACAAGTGGCTATTAGGCAGTAATTTTCAAATTAAAAATAACGATAGTATTATTAGTTTAGAAGTTTTAAAGTTAAATTTAGAGCAAGAAGGTATACAGAAGATAATGGAAAATCCTACCGAGATTATCTCTGTAGGTACAGCTTCATGTGAGGGTGATGTTGCAACTGAACAAAGTAGGGCTTTAGAACGTTCTAAACAAATCCAACTCTTAGCGAAAAAATTATTTAGTGGGACTGTCAAAAATTATCGCTTATTAAATTTGGGACAATTTCAACGGAGTGATTGTCAAGCAAGCCAAGATTCCACTGCATATCAGAGAAGTATTATTATTATTGGCGTGAAGCAGAAGTCAGATGGTGTAATTTTGGATGAAGCTTTGAGGGATAGATTAGAGAAGAAGCCTTTTGCTGATTTTAAATTAGAAGATTATTCTTTAGGTTCGCCTCAGAAGTTTAAAACAATACCAAATAATTTATAGTTAAGTTTAATAAATTTGGATTTATAGGGACGAAACCCAACAAAGTCGTGAAAATGTTGGGTTTCACTCCGTTCAACCCAACCTACGCCAAATAAGGTTTTTGACGCTAACTGAACCGTATTGATTTATAGTTAAGTTTATTGATAATAAATTTGGATTTATAGTAGATTGCAAGTTGGTGAGCTACTCTGTATAAATTAAAATTAAATTAGTCATTGAATAATGAAAATCTCGGTTGGTGAGCGACACATCAATATATTCTAGAGGGCAAGGCAATGCCTTGCCCCTACAATCTGTCGCATTCTTTTTTAAAATTGGTATTAGCTTTGGGCTAAATCACTCTACTTGTGAATATACATGAATAGGGACGCAAAGCTTTGCGTCCCTACAGATGATTGATATAGCATTCCTATTTGATTTGTGAAAAAAAACTACATTTTCCTGATTTCCTGCTTCCTACTTTAAAGAGTAATTTCACAACTCATTGTAGGATTGCTATATATTACAAAGGTTTTTTGAATTGGAATTAATTACAGCTTGTGTTAAGCAATTTCCCCAAAGGTTTTGTTAAAAACTGGCCATTAACCCTTTTTAATATCACGAGCCATGTTTAGGTAGTAATCCATTTTGGCATTAGAACGGCGGCGGTTAGCGGGAGTTTCAACTGGAGTATTTTGCTTAGTTTCTATTTGTTGTGGAGTTTCCACCCGCTTTGTAGTTTGTGCTGCATCAGATTCTAAAAAGTAACCAGACTCAGTTAATCCAAAGAGTTTGGCAAAAAAACCAAAGAAACTTTTGATGACATTGGCAAATTTATTCCAAATGACGGAAAGAAAACCTTCAACACGAAGGTAAAAGTTTTGGAGAATTTGTGTTAAACGAGACATAGTAGCCCCCTAAATTAATTATTTATGGAAATTTGATCTAATTTTATGATGATTGCATGATATAGCTAAACGTCTCTATCAGTAGATGTGTTTTGCTGCGTGGAAGGGCTAAAAGGAGACAAGGAAGCGATCAATCGCGAATAGAGACGCGATGAATCGCGTCTCTACAATTTTTGAGATGGAACACGGATGAATAAAATACCAAAAATAGACCGTCAACGAGAGCATCAAGCTAACGAACGTACTTTTTTAGCTTGGTTACGTACTTCTATTGCACTGATTGGGTTTGGGTTTGCGATCGCTAGATTTGGTTTATTTTTAAATCAGCTGGATGTAGCCATCACACAAAGGAAACCTGATATACATCCCTTATTCAATTCGGAAAATTTAGGGATTGTATTAGTAATTTTTGGGATTGTCATGATTGCTTTGGCTGCATGGCAATACAATCAGGTTTTCTGGCAAATTGAACGAGGTAATTATCAACCTCATCGTCTATCAGTATGGATGATGACGGGAGCCGTGATGATTTTCGGGCTTCTCAGTATTCCTATCCTGTTGTTGCGTAATCCAGTGTCACCCCGCCCATCTCCTTTGATTAATCAACCCCAATCTGGGTTAGGTAAGAGGTAGGGGAGATGAGGGGGATGAGGGAGATGAGGGAGATGAGGGAGATGAGGGGGATGAGGGAGTAGAGGATTGGCGATTGGCTACTAAAATTACATTACATCCCGATGCATTAACAATGTCAGCCAATACAATGGCATTGCATCCCGATACATTAACAATGTCAGCCAATACAATGGCATTGCATCCCGATGCATTAACAATGTCAGCCGATACAATGGCATTGCATCCCGATGCATTAACAATGTCAGCCAATACAATGGCATTGCATCCGGGTGCATTAATATAGCACGCTGATATTTCCAAACAAGGGAGACTGAGTAAGGCAAGGGACAGGGAGCAGGGGGAGAAATAATTAATGACAAACACCAATTACCAATGCCCAATGCCCAATGCCCATTCACTTACTTGTCTGCGATAAATGCTCATTAATCAAATCTAATAAATTTCTTAGTCTCACAGGCTTGGGTAGATATGCTGTCGCACCTGCTTCTAAACAGCGTTCTTCGTCACCAGGCATGGCTAAAGCTGTCAGTGCGATGATGGGAACGGCTTGATTTTGAATGTCAGCACGGAGTTGACGAGTTGCTTCTAATCCATCCATATCTGGCATTTGGATGTCCATTAAAATCAGATTGGGCCGATGTTGCTTCGCCATTTGCACCGCTTCTCGTCCATTGCGCGCCAAAATAATCTGAAAGTTGTGTGCTTCCAGGTAACTCATGATTGTGGCAATATTAGCTTCATTGTCTTCGGCTAACAGAATTATGGGTTTTTGTGATGATTCCATAGCTGCAATTACCAGAGCAGTTTGTAAGTTTGGCTGTTGCACATTGGCAAAAATCTGCCTTAATGCCTGATAAAACTTTTGTCGCGAGAGGGGTTTTAAAATGTGTTCGGCAGCGCCCAACTCTAAACTGCGCGATCGCTTATCAACTACAGAAATCACAATCACAGGTATATGCTGAGTCTGGGAATGGGTTTTTAACTTGGTTAATACTTCCCAGCCAGAACAATCAGGCAGCAGTAGATCCAGAACTATCACATCTGGCTTGACTCGTAAGGCAAGTTGTAATGCACCTTGCCCCACTGGATGAATGATGCTAGTTGCCCCCATTTCAGCCAAGTAATGTTTAATTTGATTTGCAGCAGCTGTGGAATCCTCTACTACCAATGCTTGTTGCATCGAAATATCTTGTACTATTGTTTGAAGCGCTAAAGGTAAGTCATCATCCTCTTGCAAGGAATGCCAAGGTAATATGACGCTAAAGCAACTTCCTTTACCTAACTCACTCTCAACTCGGATGCTACCGCCGTGCAAATCGACAATGCGCCGGACTAAGGATAACCCTAATCCTGTGCCTGGGTAGCGCTTTGAGAGCGAACTATCTAACTGTACAAATGGCTGAAACAACTTATTCATATCTGCCGCAGCAATACCAATTCCGGTATCAATTACCTGAAATTCCACAGTTTGTTCGGGCAAGTGCATTTTCACTTCCAGCCTGACGCTACCACCTTCGGGGGTGAATTTTACAGCATTTGCTAGTAAATTGACTAATACCTGTAGCAAGCGGCGTTCATCTGCTTGAATTTCTGTAACATTGTCGTCAATTTGGCAGTTAAGTTGAATTTGTTTTTGTCGCGCCTGCTGCTTAACAAAATTCAGACTGGATTCACAAAGTGGCGGAATTGATATAGAAGCTAGTTGCAGCTCCATCTTGCCCGATTCAATTTTGGAGAGGTCTAAAATATCGTTAATTAACTCTAGTAAGTGTTCGCCACTCTTTTCTACTGTCTGCAAAAACTGGCGTTGTCGCTCGGTTAAGCTACCAAATACCTCTTCTAAAAGTAATTCTGACATTCCCAAAATTGAGTTCAATGGAGTTCGCAACTCATGACTCATATTGGCCAAAAATTCGTCTTTGAGGCGAGCTGCTCTAGCTAATTCGGCATTGGCTAAACTAATGCGCTCGCTGCTGCGGCGTAGCTGTTCTTCGACACGTTTACGCTCGGTAATATCATTGTTGATTTCTAATATCTTGATGGGGTTACCTTCTTGATCGCGCTGCAATACCCAGCGACTAGCAACAATGATGGGTGTGCCATCACGCCGTAGATGAATGAGTTCCCCTTCCCAGTAACCTTGGCTTAATAATTCTGCTTCTACATCAGCAAGGGATTGCGAAAATTGAGTTTGCAACAATTCATGGGATATCTGCCCATATACCTCAGCGGCGCTCCAGCCATACATTCCTTCTGCGCCTTTGTTCCAGAAGGTAATTGGGCCATCTAGAGTGCGGGTGATGATGGTGTCATGGGCTAGATCTAAAAGCTGTGCCTGTTCTTCTAGAATTTTCTGGGTGCGCTCTCTCTGCAATAGTTCCTGTTGCAATTGAAAATTGACAGTTTCTAATGCCAAAGTGCGCTCGGTAACTCTTTGCTCTAGAGATTCGTTTGCCTGTTTTAATAAGGCTTCGGCGCGCCTCCGCTCAGCAATTTCATGCTGTGCTTGCTGATATAATTCTGCTTGTCGCAGGGCAATACCTAAATTAGTTGCCAATTGTTTGAGCAAATCAATTTCTATAGGCTGCCACTGTCGCGGTGCTTGGCATTGATGTACAATTAGCATCCCCCATAAATGCTGCTCTTGCAGAATAGGTACAACTAGGTTGGCTCGTACTTCTAACTTCGCCAGTAGTTCAACATGGCAAGTATCAATGCTGCCATCATAGATATCTGCTTTGACAGTTACTAATCCTTGACAAAAGGGTGCAATATAGTTCTCATTTAAGCAGGGATCGTAGTGAGAGGTGGATAGCAGAGGAGTCCAGCCTTCTCCTACAGATTCTGTAGTGACGATTCCTGTACCATCTGGCTGTAAGCGAAAAATCAGGACGCGATCGCTGTTGAGAAACTGCCGAACTTGGGTGACAGTGGTTTGTAAAATTTCTTCTAAATTGAGGGTTTGATGGATTTTTTGGGTAATTTCTGCAACTAACCGTTCTCTCTCAATCCTCTGTTGCAGTTCGTTATGTAATTTTACTTTGGCGATCGCTGATTTAAGTGCCAATTGTAGCCTTTGTGGGGCGATCTGTTCTTTGACTAAATAGTCTTGTGCCCCTGCTTTCATTGCTTGCACTGCGATCGCTTCACTACCCTGCCCAGTCACAACAATTACAGGTAAGCACAGATCTTGAGTTGAGGATGGTAATCTGGCAATAAATTCTAATCCATCGAGATCTGGCAAGCGGTAGTCTACTAACACTGCATCTGGTTGGTGTTGTTGCCAGATCTCTAAACCTTCCTGTCCTAAAGTTGCTTCTAGGATGCTGTAGGAGTAATCTTTGTCTGTTTGCAAACACCGTCGGTAAAATTCTCTGTCTTCTGGGGAATCATCAACAATTAAGACAGTGCACTGTTGCTGGCTCATGAGGAAGTTTTGGGGTAATCAGGCAGAGTGGTCAAGTCAAGCCAATAATCTACGAGCATTTGCACATCTAGCTTTAATTTGGCAAAGTTAATCGGCTTGACAATGTAGCTATTAACGCCATATTTGTAACAATCTTCAATATCTTTGGGATTATTGGATGTAGTGAATACAACGACAGGAATAGTTTTCAAATTACCATCCTGTTTAATTCGATGCAATACTTCCCGTCCATCGGTTCCCGGTAGGTTGAGGTCTAATAAAATCATGCCTGGACGAGGGGCAGTTTCAGGGTTGGTGTACTTACCAGTACGATAAAGAAATGCCAATGCTTGATCGCCATTAATACAGCGATGAATTGGTACGAAGAATCGGGAACGCTTGATCAATCGGTCTATGGTTTCAAAGTCTTCATTGCTGTCTTCGACAATCAGCATTAAGGGAGTTTGCCTAGCAGCAACCTGGGAAACTTCGATCATAGAATTGCCTCTGCTCCTAAAGTAAAGTAAAAGGTACTACCTTCATTAGGCGTGGATTCTACCCAAATTTTACCGCCGAGCCGTTCTACAATTTTGCGGGCAATTGTTAACCCTGCTCCATTACCGCCGCTATATTCATCTCGTCCATGTAACCGTCGGAAAATCTGAAAAATCTTTTCTTGGTGTTCTGGAGGAATGCCAATGCCGTTATCACGTACATGGAATGTATAAAAGTTAGTTGCCTGTTCCCTAGTCCCTTGGACAAACCCGATTTCTACCCATTTTTGTGGTTTGTCGTTGTATTTAATAGCGTTGCTGATGAGGTTAGTAAATAGTTCATTTGCCTGAGCGCGATCGCATTCAATTGTGGGTAGGGGTTGGGGAATGCGAAAATCAACTTGGTTTTGGGGTCGAGATATAGTGAGAGTAGCGATCGCTTGCTGCACCAAATCATTTAAATTCACCTGTTGCCAAATCAATTCGGCTCGTCCCAAGCGTGAGAAGTGCAGTAGGGAATTAATTAGGTCTTCCATGCGCTGGGTAAGCTTGACTAGGGTTTGCAGTTTGGCAACTCCATCTTCGTTTAACGTTTCGGCATAATCTTCCATTAAGAAGTTAGCGTAGTTATGAATGCCGCGTAATGGTTCCTTGAGGTCGTGGGAAGCAACATAAGCAAAGGAATCTAATTCTTCGTTACTGCGCTGAAGTTCAATGTTCATTGATGCGAGTTCATCTGCTTGTCGCAGCACTACACCCACAATCAAGCTGCTTAATTCGGCAACAGCATCAATTTCGCAAGCTTTCCAAGGTAAAGCGCAACCTCTGACTGTTTCTTGCCACAAAGCAAAAGATTTGCGCGGCGATAACCGCAAACTGCCATCATCTTCAACTTCTACAGGTTTATGCGGATTACCACCCCAATTGACAGTTTGAATTACCTCTGGGCGAAACCAGAGAATATAATTACTGTGAATTTTGGAAATTTCTAAGGCTAAAACGCCACTAGCAACAGCTTTAAAAGATTCGGCTGCTGGATAAATTTGAGCAAGCGATCGCGTGTGAAACAAATTGTGTTGTAGCTGCGGTTTAATCCAATCCAATAGAGTATGGATTTCTGTTTCCTCGGGAGTTTCACCAATAACAATACAATTATCTTTGGTGCAAATCACTGCTCCGGTTGCACTTACCAGATCCAGCAATTTGGAGTTCATTTTTGCAATCCCATCCAAAAAATACTCGGCTTGCGACAGAGATTCCACAAATTGAGTTTGTAAGGACTTCAAATGAATCTTATATTCTTGATCAACGCTGGCTTCTTTATTTGCCAGTTCTAACGACATCACCTGTCCAATAAACTCACAAGCTGCACGTAGGTTGTAAGGAATATACTTAGTTGAAGTATCATGACAAGCAATCAATCCCCAAAGTTTTTGGTCTTGCACTAGGGATATGGACATAGATGCAACTACGCCCATGTTTTGCAGATATTCCAAATGAATTGGTGAAACGCTGCGTAAAACCGAGAGGCTAAGATCTAGCGTTTGGTTAGTTAGGGGATTGGTTGCTGGGATTAACTCTACAGGCTGGTAATTAGCATTAGGAATAATTCTGAGCCAGTTGAGAGTGTAGAGTTGTCGCGCTTGTTTGGGAATATCACTGGGTGGGTAACGTAAATTTAGATAGGGTGGCTCCTGGTTTGTATCCTCAGCAATCACAATCCCAGTTTCATCTTCATCAAATCGGTAGACCATGACGCGCTCAAATCCAGTAATTTTTCGCACTTCGCTGACTACCACTTGAGACATCTGTTCCATTGTGGAAGCTTTCTGGATTTTGGTAATTGTTGCTTTTACCTGCTGATAAAAATCAAAAAAGTCTCTTTTGCCTTTCAACTTTTTTGGTTCTAATTCCAACAGCGCCACTCCATCTAACTGATGCACAATCCCATCAAATCGCAGAGATTTATTTTGACGCTTTAAGGAGAGGTTGAGTGGATTGAGACTTTCAAAGTCGCCGTTTAAACATTGTTCGATAGTATGAAGTTGTTTAGCATTGAATAATTGTGATAGCGGCTGACCTAACAAATCTTGGGGTTGGCGGCCAAGTAATTGCTCTGTATTATTGCTCACCTGAACAATCTCTAAATTGCAGAGATTAATAACCAGCAGCACCCCATGCGGCTGAATCAATCCCGGAATGTGAATCGGTTCGCGATCGCAGTTGGTTAAATCCACAGTCTGAACCGTCATACCTTCCCAAACTCCTTGCGACAATCATCTTGATTCTCCCGTAAAAATCTTAATCAAGAAGCAGCGCTAGGTGTTATTTACACCCAACGCTATGAAAATTATCTATCATTCGGTAGAGAATATTTATTACTTGAGAAAGATTTATACTTTCAGCAAAGTTCACAAATTAAATTACCCTTCCCCCTTTCTCCTAAACCTTTCAATCCGCCTGCTCTGCTTTCTCCACTGTGTCGTCATTCACCCCCAAAGTAAACTCTAAAGGGATGCGCGATGGATAAGCTTTTACTACCTCTCGGTAAACATCGTAGTTTGTGGGGAATATCTTCTGTTGGGAATCCACTTGATAGCTAACCTTATACTCTACAGTTTTTAATAATTCTGGCTGACTTACCTTTTGTTGAGGTTTTTGACGCTGTTCCACCTCGCTAACAGAAGGACGCAGTGGTAGCGCAGGCCACCATAAACCCTTGTCATCAGGGCCAGTCACCGCACCTTCTGGCTTTATACCATTGCGATTGAGTAAAGATGTAGTGGCAAAGCTTTCAAATTCTGGTGATGGCTGCTCGATATATTTCACGCGCCAAGTATAAGTCGTCAGCGCTGTGGCTTCATAGTTGCTAGTAGTAACTGTGCTGCAACTGCTGAGAGTTAGCGCCATTAACATCATTGCAGTCAAGGGCGAAAATTTGGTTTTTTTCATCTGCTTTCGGAATACCTGTCTCAAGAATAAAGCTCAACTCTTCATTCATGGAGTAAAAAGCCTCATTCATGGAGTAAAAAGCCTCATTCATGGAGCAAAAAGCCTCGTTCATGGAGCAAAAAGCCTCGTTCATCGAGTAAAAAGCCTCGTTCATCGAGTAAAAAGCCTCATTCATGGAGCAAAAAGCCTCGTTTACCGAGCAAAAAGCCTCATTCACCGAGCAAAAAGCCTCGTTCATGGAGCAAAAAGCCTCGTTCACGGAGTAAAAAGCCTGGTTCACCGAGTAAAAAGCCTCATTTACGGAGTTCAACTATTTACAGAAGTCCTCTTTTCATCTTAATCCCATCACATAAGTCCGGCTTATAAATACTATCTCTAATTATTTGTCAAGTCCGCTTGACTTTTTGTAACAATATTGTTAAATTTATTTACATAAGGTAACAAACAAAAAAAACAACTATGTATACCACCATTAACGAAGACGGCGTTCTCAACAACTATGCGACTGAACCCCAAATGTATTACGCTGAATACCCTGCAATTTGGGAGCAACGCAAATATGTTATACAAGCTACTTTTGCTACTTTGATAGTCACAACTTTAGTTTTAGTTGGTTTAAGCGTTAGCTAATATTTTAAGAATTTTATCTTTGTATCTCATCGTCATTTGGACTTCTCCCATCAACCTCGGTTAGTTTCGCCGAGGTTTTTTTATTGCTGATAGGTAGGTGAGAGAATTCCGTACTTATAAAATATGACCTTTGCTTATATATCAAATTTCCCTGACTTATGTCAGCATTTTTTAGCCAAAAAGTACCTGAAAAGGTTTATTTTACGCTTATGACTGAACTTTTCTGAAATTATTACTGATTTACTACTCTGCTTATTCACTTTTGGGGTGTACGCTCGATATACAGTAACTTTCACAATAGATTGTTGCCATAATTTACACCCTGAGGTAATACCATGAGAAATTATGCTGACAAACAGGACTTCATTTTGAGTCAAAGTAGGGATTTCAGCGGATGTGACTTGAGCGGAATCGACCTGAGAGCAGTTGATTTGAGTGGTGTTAATTTTTCAGGAGCAGATTTGCGTGGTGCAAATTTGTGCGGTTCTATTCTCACGGGTGCTAACCTGCGTGAGGCAAATCTCATGCAGGCTTCTTTATGTGAGGCTGATTTAAGTGAAGCCGATCTGACGGAAGCCAAATTAATTGAAGCATCGTTAATTGAAGCAAACTTAGTGCGAACAAATCTCGCAGGAGCAAAGCTATGTGGCGCAAAATTATTAGAAGCTAATTTAACCGAAGCTAATTTAATAGGTGCAGATTTGACATGGGCAAATCTCACGGAGGCTAACTTAACTGAAGCCAAGCTTTGGGGAAGTATTTTAACTTATACAAAGCTTGTGGATACAATTATGCCTGATGGCTCAATTCAAGAGCCGCAAATCATATTTGTTGCTTAAATATAATGACCACGTAGGATGCGTTACGTTAAAACTAACGCATCCTACGATCATTAAAATTCTCGACGTGAGAATACTAAGATTGAGATCGCTAACTTTTGCTTAAATAATTATGACTACGTAGAATGCGTTACGCTGTCGCTAACGCATCCTACCATGATTAAAATTCGCGGCGAGAGAATACTAAGATTGCGATCGCTAACAACATCGAACTATAGATTAAGCCATAGGCAGCATTACCAATCAGTGCTGTTGGTTCTGGTAGTGCTTGCAAACCATAAACAGCGTAATTCTTTAAATCTAAGCGCGATAAATCTGGCAATATCAAATACAAAGCTTGAGTAAGTTGTTGAATACTTGGGTTATTGCTAAGTTTCCCAAATTTTAATAAATCTTGAGTGATGTTACCTAATAAATATACAGCTAAGGTCAAAATTATCGCTAACAAAGAACTAGTAAATACGCCTAAACTGATAGCCACAGCAGCAATTAAAGATGTCTGCAAAAATAAAAAAACTGCGGCAATTAAAATACTATTTGCTGAATGATGAATGTGCCCGACTTGTAAAAATATCAGATAAATGCCAGTCATGATGGCAATGAGTAAGGCTAGGACAGCCGATAAACCCAAGTACTTACCAGTAATAAATTCGCTGCGGCTAATGGGTTTGGCAATTAACATCAAAACAGTACGCTTTTCTATTTCTTTGTTGACTAGTCCAGTACCAACAAATACAGCCACAATTAAGGCAATGACACTCATAGCCGCAATACCAAAGTCCAAAAACATTTTGCCATCGGTATTGGCAGCAACTTCAGGTAGTAAGCGAATAGCAGCGGCGAGTATCAGGAGATACACACCGATAATATATAAGATGCGATCGCGAATTACTTCCTGAAATACATTCTTCGCGATCACAAAAATTCTACTGAAATTCAGCATATCTAATGAATGATGCATTTTAGAAATATAGTTTGAATTAATTTAGAGATTTTTAGAAAATAAATTATCCAATTTACTCAGATAATATTTTTCTTTTTCTCCCTGCCCCCTGCTCCCTGCCCCTCTTCCAAGAAAGTGATGGTATATTTTTTAGTTGTCAGTCCCTTATCTTTTCGCTGGTGGTAATCCCATAATTGGAGCACTAACCCTACCACACTCAACTTCTGCGATGATTGCTTTTTCATCTGTTCTTTGATTAGTAGCTCTGCTTGTAGTATCTGCAATTGGTCGAATTTGACATGACTGCTTGAGATAATACCCGCGTCTATCAGAACTAGGGCCAGTCCAAATACTGAGAATATCTAGTATATATTCGTCTTTCTTGCGAGGGTTAGGATTAGAAATTCGTGGTTCAATACGCCATAAAAACTTTTCATCTTTTTCTCTAAGGCGTTTGTCTTGGATTGCTTGCTCGGCTAAATTGCTGAGATTAGCATTAGCATTTTGTAACCATTTTTCCACTTGTGACCAAGGCTGTTTATCAATTTGGTTTTCTAGTCTTGGTCTAATTTCTCTGAGAATTAAAGCACCGTTAGGGGGAATTTTTGTAGGAATCTCTGTTCTCACTACAAACGCACTATTTTTAAAATTATCAGACAACAAACTAGGATATTGTTCTACCCAGTTATTAATAACAAAGTAAAATTGTAGCCAGCAACTTAGCACCATACAGCTAGCTACCAATACAATGATTCTTTGGCGGTCTTCTGGTTTAGGAATTTGAGCTTTAGCATCTGTACCGCTTCCTTCAAAAAATTCCGGTACTGCGGTAATTAATGCCGAGATAGTCGGCCATAAAACGATTGTATTCGGGGTAATGCCATTATTATCTTGTTGCCCAAATGCAAAAACACTCACTAAGAATCCAGTGATAACTGCACCAACAGGCATAAAAGTACCAGGAACCCTTAAAGGGTCATCGGTAGTATACCAAGATGTACCAGCTATTAAAAATAACCATCCAAAAAATGCAATTACATCCTTAATAGGAGGTGTAGCAAAGTAAGATATTGCCCAAGAAAAGACACTTAAATAAATTAAGGTTTGCCATGCATAAGCTCTGGGTGGAACAAATATCCTTTTAATCCTAGCGTAGATATCTGAAACAAAATTGGTTAAACCCTGTAAATCCTTAAATAATGTGTTCATTCTTTAACCTCTAGCCCATTTAATAGTCGCTATCTCATTTTGTCGCGCAAATAATTAATTAAATTACAGAGCTTTATTCCGAATTAGCAAAACCAAAGTGATAGCAGTATAGCTCAAGGAATTAGCTATTAACAGAGTGGAAACTAAATTATTACTAATTAGCTTAGAACGTTTGAGCTTACGCCAATTAGGAGGTTCGGTGTTTGGACTTTCCTCTTTCTTCTTCCAAAATTCTTCATTGAGTAAAAGCGAGAATCCTCTAAGCAGAAATAGCTTAACAATGAACGTTGCGAAGAAAATTATAAAAGCGGACAGAATAATGATAGTTTGCGTATTAGAATATTTAACAGTATTGAAGAATATATAGTTAATTAATTCTGTTCTCAACTGGATAGGCAACCTAGGCTCTATGGCGAAGAACGCCAGCCAACCAATGACGCTGGAAAACAGATTAATAGATATGGAATAAAAAATGCTAGTTTTCTTGTCAAATTTTAATCTTCTATTAAAACAGTAGCCTTCTATAGAGATGGCCATGAGTATAAATAATAAGTCAAACAAAATTGCGCCAATCGGCAATACTCTGGGAAGCGCCCAATCTTCAAGCATAAACCTTCCTCTGTAAGGGTTAACTGTAGAGAGTATAACTGGCATACCCACTGTGATGGGGGCAATTATCTCATTGTTCTTGCCTTTTACCATCCTGATGTGCCAGTATTTTTCGGGGAATGGGGAATGGGGGAATGGGGACTGGGGACTGGGGAATGGGTAATGGGGAATGGGGAATGGGAATAAAAATTAAGAATTCAAAATCAATACATATATTTAATGCCCAATGCCCAATGCCCCATGCCCCATGCCCAATGCTTAATGCCCAAATATCATAGCCCCTCTACCTGAGAGTGCAAGACGTTCGTTAAGATTAAAAATTGCTACATTAGAGCTTTTCGAGAAATGACAAGGAACGGTATCGGTATTCGCACGGCGCAAGTGCGTCCTGAACGGCTCACTGGTCAAATTCACGTCTACGATGGTGCTGGGAAAGGGAAGTCCCAAGCAGCTTTAGGCGTGGTTTTGCGCTCGATTGGCTTGGGGATAAATACACCGAGCAATGCAAATCGTGTCTTATTACTAAGATTCTTAAAGGGGCCAGAACGAGATTATGATGAGGACGGCGCAATTGCTGCATTGCAGCGCGGCTTTCCCCATTTAATTGACCAAGTAAGAACAGGGAGAGCAGAATATTTTGGGCCTGACGAAATTACTGCCTTTGACTGTGCTGAAGCAGCTAGAGGTTGGGATGTAGCCAAAGGTGCGATCGCCTCTGGTTTGTATTCTGTTGTAGTTCTAGATGAAATTAACCCGGTTCTAGATTTAGGTTTGCTGGAACTTGATGAAGTTGTACGGACACTTAAGTCTAAACCCCAGGATTTAGAAATTATTGCTACTGGACGTGCTGCACCGCAAAAGCTGCTAGATATTGCCGATTTACATTCCGAAATGAAACCTCAACACCACCCCACAGCAGAAGCATTGCTGATTGAGGGAATTGAGATTTATACGGGTGCTGGCAAAGGTAAGTCTACCAGCGCTTTAGGTAAGGCATTACAAGCTATCGGTAGAGGAATCAATCATCCTGGTTCTACCCGCGTGATGATTATGCAATGGCTCAAAGGTGGTAGCGGCTACACAGAAGACGCAGCGATCGCAGCCTTACAGCAATCATATCCTGAGGTAGTGGATCACCAACGTTGTGGAAGAGATGCGATTGTCTGGCGCAATTCTCGCCAAGAATTAGACTACGTAGAAGCCGAAAGAGGTTGGGAAATTGCCAAAACTGCGATCGCTTCTGGATTGTATAAAACCATTATTTTGGATGAACTCAATCCCACCGTTGACTTAGAATTACTCCCCGTAGAACCGATTGTGCAAGCATTACTTCGCAAACCCCGTGATACGGAAGTCATTATCACCGGTCGCTGTCAAAATCAACCTTCATACTTTGATTTAGCCAGCGTCCATTCCGAAGTTTATTGTCACAAACACTATGCTAATCACGGCGTAGAACTCAAACGTGGCGTAGATTTTTAATTTGGGTGTTTGGTATTTGGTGTTCCCATTACCAATTACCAATTACCAATTACCAATTCCCCATTCCCCCAATCTAACTGTGTCTTTTTATTACTAATTAATAAGTAATTCCTCTCAGGCTGTTTAACCATTTTTTCAAGTAGTTTTTATTATCCACTTATAAAAAATGGTTAAAACATGCTGTTTCGTAAATTACTTACTTTACCAGTTGTTCTAGCTGTTTTAGGCAGTACATTTCCTGCTTCTGCTATTCCATCGGAAGTGTTTATTTCCGAATTGCCAGAAATTCAGCAAAGCTTACCACCGGGTTATGCAATGCGTTTACCTGAACAAATTCGCTTAGGAGATGGAAGCAATCGCGATTTGCTCAGTAAACTAACTGTCAAAGTTTTTTCTAGCAATTCGCCTCGCAGTATGATTGTAGGTTTGTTCAGTTGTGAAACTACTGATACGCCTTGTTTGGTAGGCAGTTTTAGCGTTGATAGCCCCAATTCTGTAACTGCAATCAAAGAATTTTATAAACATAGACACACAGGTAAGCCAGTTTCTTTAGGAAAAAATATCCAAGGGTATTTATTAGAAGGAAATCAGCAAAACCCACCACAACCTTTTTCTTCATTGATGTGGCAACAAGATGCATTAGTCCACACAGTTTCGTTTCCGGTTAAAGAACGGCAGAATATTCTCTGGATGGGTTATTCGATGGTGCATCAGCCACCTGTTCGCCGCACCTACGCCAAGCTTAAAAGACCAAGCCCTGTATTCTCGGCTGTGAAGTAAAACAGAATAATTTGTAATTCGTAATTACAAAGTTGTTGTTAGGGATAACCCAGAACCCCGACTTTTTGGAAAAGTCGGGGTTCTAAATCTTACTAAAGTATGTGATATTTCAACCTAGCTTGACTTGAATCGGAGCGTGAAAATAGTTTAGGCTGAAATTGTCTACCTATTTTTTCCCAAGGTGAACAATGCCAGAGCCTGATAAGAACATTATAAAAATACAGCCAATCACGCTAGTGTTGATTATCTCGGCTTTAATTCTTTTGCCTCTTTTATTCGCTGGCTTTCTATCCCAGTAAATTCTAGAGAAATTGAGATCCCTTAACTCAACTGATTACCAAGCATTTGAGGAGAGCGATCGCGCTTTACAATCTATAACAATTATTCAGCATTCGCTAAAAATTCATAATTTTTTGGCTAGGAAACTCCTAGCCACTATAAATTTTTGTAACTATTACCAATTTCACAACTCAAATTAAGAGTAGGTTATTTCGGTAAAAAATCAGATTCCTCTATTAAGCAAGCTCTGCAAAAAGACAATTTATCTAAATTGCTGAAGCTGATAATTTAAAGATTTCGTGGAAATTTTGTGACGTTTTTTTGCGCTGATGGGTTATCGCTAATTCAGATTTTCAGTATATATCTTTGTATATATCTATAATGATGCTGTAACCGTAAATCTTTCTCCCTAAGGAGACATGAATACAACTCAATTTGGTAGCTAACTTAAGGAAGTGATGATTTGACATGAGGAACCGAATCCGGTTTCCACTTGCTACAAAGTCAAAAGCTTTAGTTAGTTAAAAGGAGTTTTCAAATGTCAGACACCAGTAAACGCGGTTTTGCTTCTATGGATGAAAATAAGCAACGCGAAATTGCTAGTAAAGGCGGACACGCTGCCCATGAAAAAGGTACAGCGCACGAGTTTACCTCTGAGGAAGCCCGTGAAGCTGGACGCAAAGGTGGTGAAGCTGTAAGCCAAGACAGAGAACACATGGCTGAAATTGGCAGCAAGGGCGGCAAGAGTTCCCACAGAGGCAGCAGCAAATCCAATAGTGATAATAATGATGACCACGATAACGAAGAAAGCACTCAGGGTGGTACCAAAGAGCAACATTCTAAGGCTGGAAAGCAAAGCCACAAGAATAAATAGAGGCAAATAGGGATTGGGAACTAGGTACTGGGTACTAGGAACAGTTAATTTTCATGCCTTAGTTGTGTGATTGATTGCATCAGAGGCTAACTTGAAAAAGTTATGAGTACTGGGTAAAAAAACTACTTAGTAGTTCCTAATACCTAGTCCCTAATCCCTAATCCCTATTTAGGTAACACCTGGCGCAGTGCTTCTAAAAGTCTATCAACACTTTCTTTACGGCTATTAAAGCCCATTAGTCCAACGCGCCAAACTTTACCAGCTAGTTCGCCAAGACCACCGCCAACTTCAATGTTATGTTCATCAAGTAACTTACGGGCAATGGCTTTGCCATCTACCCCTTCAGGGATGCGGACAGTGGTCAGGGTTGGGAGGCGATATTCTCGCTCTACGTGCATACTTAATCCAATATCTTCCAAGCTCTCCCAGAGATACTCTACATTTTTTTGATGACGTTGCCAGCAGTTTGCTAGTCCTTCCTCTGCAACTAAACGCAGTGCTTCTCGTAAGGCATAATACAAATTAATGGGCGCTGTATGGTGATAGGTGCGTTCATTCCCCCAGTATTTACTGAGCAAGTTCATATCTAAATACCAGTTAGCAACCTTGTTGCGTCTCTTTTGCAATTTCTCTACAGCACGGGGACTCATGGTAAAGGGTGAAGCACCCGGAGGACAACCCAGGCCTTTTTGACTACAGCTATAAGCGAGGTCAACTCCCCAATTATCTAAAAAGATGGGTACTCCACCCAGGCTAGTAACTGTATCTACTAGTAGCAGCGTGTCAAATTCACGACATAATTCTGCTACCCCTTCTAAAGGCTGACGCGCGCCAGTGGAGGTTTCAGCATGAACTAAGGCGAGAATTGCTGGGCGATGAGTTTCTAGTGCAGTGCGAATTTCATCTAAATTGAAGACTTGTCCCCAGGGTTTGGTAATAGTTCGGACATCTGCGCCATATCTACCTGCCATATCGACAAGGCGATTGCCAAAATATCCCGCTACACCAATTAATACTACATCGCCGGGTTCTGTAACATTGGCGATGGTTGCTTCCATTGCGGCTGTTCCCGTACCGCTAACTGCAATAGTTAGGGGATTTTCTGTCTGCCATACGTAGCGTAGTAATGACTGAATTTCATCCATCAAAGCCAGAAAAGCGGGATCAAGATGCCCAACTGGTGAGGTATTCATTGCCTGAAGAACGGCTGGATGAGCATTGGAAGGCCCTGGCCCTAATAATAGACGATTCGGTGTTGCTAAAGGTGCAAGTTGTAACCTCTGACTGTCGTTGATTGATACGGTATGCGTCATGATTTTTTCTCAGCTATGCGGTACTTACCGCATCATAGAGCGATCGCATCACCGTTGTTTGAGTGACTCTGAGGATTCTTAATTTTGCTTATTAATGCTGATTGGAGTAATACACAGCATACTTTCGGCAGCGTTACAATCACGAGATTTAAACGATAATTACCAATTTAGATGCGGCTGCCCTCGGTATTATGGTCTTGATGGCAGTTCTCCCACTTTCTTTTTCCAACTACAGGAATGGCACTACAAGACGCAAGGCAAGAAGCACCCGCAACCCAGCGCAACCGCGAACCGATTTTAGAAGTACTTTTACAAGTATTACCTGCGAGTGGCACGATATTAGAAATAGCTGCTGGAACTGGCGAACATTCAGTATTTTTTGCTCCCAAACTCAGCCCACGCCAGTGGCTACCCACAGATGTAAACCCGCAATCACTCACTAGCATTAATGCATGGATTCAACACTGCGGCTGTGATAACATTTATCCACCGCAAACGCTGGATGTGAGAGAAGCAGTTTGGCCAGTGGAAACAGGAGTAGTCAGCGAGTGGCTTGAGACTTCACCAATTGCTGCCATTGTTAACATTAATATGATTCACATTTCACCTTGGTCAGCTTGTCTGGGACTAATGGCAGGTGCAAATCGCATCCTCAAACCAGGAGGTATCCTGTATTTATACGGCCCATTTAAACGAGGTGGAGAACATACAGCACCGAGTAATGCTGCTTTTGACGAATATTTACGGGCTCAAAATCCCGAGTGGGGCGTGCGTAACTTGGATGATGTAGTTGCAGCAGCTAATGCAGAAAATTTCCTGTTCAAACAAATTTACCAAATGCCAGCAAATAATCTTTCCGTAGTGTTTGAACGTTCTGCTAATGAATAAATTTAATTCGTATTCCTATATATTCCATCTTAGGTGGCTTGCTTGCGAGCAATTAATTCTTCTAGAGTGAATACGACTTTAAATTACACAATTTCACAAGATAATTATGGTTTTTGCAGGTAAAAGACCTAATAACTTAGGGGTTAACAACGGGAAACTAGCATCTTGTCCCAATAGCCCTAACTGTGTCTCTAGCCAAAGTACAGATGCAGTTCATCAAATTGCGCCTCTGACTTTCACATCAACACCAGAACAAGCGATCGCCAATCTTAAAAGTATCATTGAGTCTTTACCCAGAACTCAGATTGTTACTGAAAGTCCTGATTACTTGTATGCAGAATTTAAAAGTGCCTTACTAGGCTTCGTGGATGATGTCGAATTCTATCTTGACCGCAACGCAAATGTCATTCAGGTGCGTTCAGCTTCTCGTTTGGGTAAAAGCGATTTAGGTGTAAATCGTCAACGCATAGAAACTATTCGCGCCAAGTTTAACGAAGCTTAAGGGACTTCCAACTTAAAAAATGTACTATCACTGTGTAGGCAGTCCCAATGAAAAAATTTCACCGCCAAGCATGAAAGTCGAGGCTGGGATTTTTACTCAGCACTCAGCACTCAGAACTTAGCACTTTCAAGTCAGAGGGGCTGGGAGCAGGGGGAAAAATAAAAATATCTTCTCTCGGAAATCGGATAATTTATTTTCTGGAAGTCCCTAAAGAGGCGAGGTAGAGACGCGATTAATCGCGTCTCTACAAGCACGGGGAGAAATTCCCATTACCCATTACCCTAATTCATCCCCAGCGCTTTTCGTAATAACATTTGGTCTTCTAACTTAGCTTCAAAACGCCCATTTTCAATATCACGAATCCAACTTTGGCTTTTACCTGTTAGCCTTGCTAAGTCTCTTTGGCTTAACCCTAACCTTTTTCTAGCTTCAAGAATATATTCAACAGAAAGATTTATTTGTGGTTTGAATTTTGTTTTGCGGTTAGTAGTTCGCTGCTTCTTTTTAGACTTGGCAAGTTGTTTTTTCCAATCTGGTGGAACTTCAAAATATAAAATGCGGGCATTCATTAGTCGATTCCACTTACCGCGAGGTGCTGCATCGGTTAATCGCGTACCGTTACTACCATCATCTATCCAGAAGTCCAATGCTGCGTCTGCGTCTTCGGGAATATCAACTAACTTTGCCCACAAAGGTTGAATTTCTAATGGGTAGGTAACGGGATCGAATATAGGTTTGAGTCCATGATAATTAAGTACTTCTAAATCGCTTTCAAATATTCTTAAGAGGCGTTGGCGATTCTCCGGGTGTCCAGAGACTTGGCTCAATTTTCGCTCGCCGTAAGCAACTCTCATGAGAGTGGGGATAGTAATGCGCTGTTCTCTACCTATTTTGGTTTTAAATAATAACCACAGCATCATCCGCGCTGCGCCTTCATGCTGTTGCCAAATGCTCATGACTACATTCAGTAAAGCTTTGGGTAAGGTACCGTATTGATAGAAAGCAGTACGCTCTTTGCAACCTTGGCGATTGAGAAAATACTCTGCCCATTGACCTGCTTTAATTGTAAAAGTCAACCCAACTAGATGTTTGCATCCTAAATCATCTTCTTGAAAGTGGTGTTGAATATCTAATAAATGCCACAAGCGGCTTTTTTCTAGGTATACCCCTGGAATCTTTCCTTTTGCAGGTAAATCAATAGAGGCGATAAGTTGACAGGGTTGTTGAGCAAGTTCTTTAATCAGCGCTAGCTTGGTAGTTTTGTTCAAGTCTTTGCGCTTGTCTAGTCCTAGATATTCTTCAATTTGGCGGTCGTTGATGATAAACTCTTCTTCCCAAGGCTGATCTAGGTTAGTGGCATGAGCCGCATAGATCAAGTGCATACAAGCAGATCTAATATCAAATGCTTCGAGCGCAGATAAAGCCTTGGCACCTTTGAGTACGCATTCTAGCTCGGAATTCATATTATCCGTCACTCGGAATGCGATCGCACCTTTACCACCATTAATTTGCCGTTGATAATATAGCTCTCCATCCGTATCAACTTGCCAGGGAAGCGATTGGCGTTGGGCTAAAACGTTGCATAGTTCCCAAATGACGATGGCTGAGGCAAAAGGATGTCCTTTACCATCGGTGAATAGCTTCTGAGTTGCAATGAGATTAGCATCAACCTTACATCTACCCTTTTTTGCTTGATAAGGCACTGGAGAGTTAACAGGGCAAGAAAGGACACACTGTGGTGTCATATAACCTTCGCAGTTATTACACAAACTAGGGTCTATCCAGTAGTCACCATCGATAACATGGATCGCACCTTTAGGACACTGAGGAAGGCATTTGTCACACTGAATACAGCGCTTAGTAATGGCGTAGGGCATAGTATTGTAAGAGTGATTTTTAAATTGAAATGCTAAATAAAGCCGTAGATATCTACGGACTTCAGTTTTTATGTATTCCTCTCGGTGGCAAAGATGCCGAATTTTCTAGATGTTGTTAATACGCGATCGCCACAAAATTTTAATTATTTAAAAATTAATTGCTCTTGATTGCAAAATTATTCTGCTATCAGCATTGTTCTATCTTAACCTTAGTAACTTTTTTAACTAAAAACATCTGATTTTTTTGTTCATTTTGAACTATTAAATGAATCTTCACATTTACCAAACAATTATTATACAGAGTAGCTTTCACTAACATTTAGTTACCGATTTTAACATGAATGTAACAAACCTCTTCTAATTTAATAGAGGATATTAGGGAAAGCATAAAATCGACTTGAGTGCGCTAAAATCATTATTTTTTTAAGCATCTGTTAGCAAAATGTAGAGATTTGCGCCACAGCGATTTGAAGATATCAAAATCAAGAAAATTTGACTTTATTAAATTTAGTTGATATCCGATGTTCAAGAAAATTCTCTCTTTTTAGCAATATTTAGATAATTTTAACTTTGTGATGTGTATATAACAATCTAATATCATTCATCAAAATATTTGCATAGAAATAGAATAGAGTTCTGGCGATAGCGAATAACAAATCTAGCGATACTTAGCTGCACCAAAATTGAGACTACTATATTCTCGTAGAGGCAGAATATAGTTGACTGCTGATGTATTTTATTTACCTAAAAATCCTTGTATTTGTTGGAAATTTAGTTGTAATTGATGAATTGTGTATATTGAAATACAGAATATTGAGAGTACAAGCGCGCTTTACTTAATTAATAACTTTGTAACATTTCTTTGCTGGCAAAGAATAACCTAACAAATAGCTGCCGATGTTACCTCAGTAGAGCTTGGTATTGAGTACAGAAACACTAGTACCCCCACCTGTAAGTAAATACTCTTACCCTCATAAAAATACTAGTACCCCACCATAAATAAATTTAAAAAGCTTTATACTGCAAGGCTTTTAACATTTGAGTACATTCCTAATTAATTGCTGTTACTAGATGAGGTAGCTGATATAACACTTTTGATAGATAGAACTCAGGCAAGTGTCATTAATTCCTATTGCAGTTGTATTTGATATATGAACAGGACAAGGAGACAAAAGTAACAAGGAGGATAAAGTAAAGAGATATTTGTAACTTCTGCACAGATTGCTATAGTTGAGACTTTCAATAATCAATAGTTAAGAACTATAAACTCTAAAGAAATTCTAAATTCTAAAGAAATTCTGAAAAATATAGTCTTAACTGAGTAGATTTAACCCAAATATCTTTTTTTGTGATATATATCACGAAAAACCTACTTAACATTCCTAACTTGTATCTAGTTGGCTAGTTGTTTCAGTCCTATATATAAACGCGCCAAACATAAGTTGAAGTAATACCTGCGTCTATCAAATATCAACGAGGTTATCTGTGATTTGTAAAGATTGTTGACATTTAAAACTGAAACTAACCAGATTTAAAATGCAGAACTTATACCCCCGCATCCATAGGAATATGCGGTTTTGCAGTAATGCTTATGAAATCTAAACTCTTGAGAATTCTCACAGTATTTTTATTAAGCTTAGTAGTGCTTTCTCCAGCTTTAGTGGCAATAATTGTAGTTTGGCAGGAACATCTAAATTTTCAGGCTACACAAAACCTAGTGTATGCTGTTTCAGATGTTCAACACTTCACTAATCATGGTGTCACTACCGCTATTTCTATATTATTATGGGTGATAATTTTGGCTCCCATTGGCCTTTGTTTAGGAATTACTTTGCATAAGAGCTATGTTGCTTATCGTGCTGCTGTGCTGCAAAGAAAAGTCAAAATGTTGGAAAAAATGTGGCAGCAAAATACTTATCCAGAGGAAATTATTTTATGAAACAAATTCCCCTTGGGATCATAACTTTAATTGCAGGTATCTTAATTACGCTAATTAGCTTGTGGGTAGGGCAAAATAATCATCTTCTGCCAGTTCAAGCTTCTGCACAAGCGCCTTTAGTAGATAATTTCTTTAATGTGATGGTAGCCATTGGGACTGCTTTATTTTTAGTAGTACAAGGGGCCATCCTGTTTTCTGTAATTAAATTTCGTCGGCGGCGTGGAGAGACGGGCGATGGTTTGCCAATTGAAGGTAGCTTTCCCCTAGAAATTTTGTGGACGATCATCCCCGGAATCATTGTGATTGGATTGGGGGTTTACAGCGTAGATGTTTACACCGAAATGGGCGGGATGGATGAGATTGGCCATCACGGTATGACCCACGAGTCAATGATGGCAGAATCCAAATCAAACCCCATTGGGATTGGTTCGACACCTGCAACCGAAGGGAAGCCACCATCTTTAGTGGTCAACGTCACTGGAATGCAATATGCTTGGCTGTTTAACTATCCCGATAGCGATGTGAATACTGGCGAACTGCACGTTCCCATCGGTCAAGATGTATTGCTGAACATCTCTGCAAATGATGTAATTCACTCATTTTGGGTGCCGCAGTTTCGGTTGAAGCAAGATGCAATTCCCGGTCAACCTACACAGTTAAGGTTCACCGCCACCAAAACAGGAACCTATCCCATAGTTTGCGCTGAACTGTGTGGTGGCTATCACGGTAGTATGCGTACTTCTGTAGTTGTCCACTCCCCAGAAGATTATGATCGCTGGTTGGCAGAAAATCGCGTAGCCCAACAGCCAGAAATGGATCAAACTGTTGCCATCAATCCATAAACGTTTTTCCAGATAATACCAACTTCGGATAGCTAGTCTTGATTTTATTCAAGATTTTCAATCCAAAATCTTAAATCCAAAATCCAAAATTGGTATGACACAATTAGAAACTCCCAAAACTACAGCAGTCGTTACCCACCACGAACTACCCCAAAAGTGGAAATGGTACGACTATTTCACTTTTAATATCGATCACAAAGTCATTGGCATTCAATATCTGGTAACCGCCTTTGTGTTTTACTTAATTGGCGGATTAATGGCGATGGCGATCCGCATCGAATTAAATACACCAGATGCGGATTTTCTCGATCCCAACCTGTATAACGCCTTCATGACCAATCACGGCACATTGATGATTTTTATGTGGATTGTGCCGGCGGCGATTGGGGGATTTGGTAACTTCCTCATCCCCTTGATGGTGGGGGCGCGAGATATGGCGTTTCCCAAATTAAATGCGATCGCCTTTTGGTTGAATCCGCCGGCTGGGGCCTTACTTTTGGGTAGCTTCTTCTTTGGTGGTTCCCAAAGTGGCTGGACTGCTTACCCACCACTGAGTTTAATTACAGCCAACACTGCCCAGTCAATGTGGATTTTAGCGATCGTGTTGGTGGGAACTTCCTCAATTTTGGGGGCGTTAAATTTTGTCGTCACCATCTTGAAAATGAAAGTCCCCAGTATGCAATGGACGCAAATGCCGTTATTCTGCTGGGCAATTTTAGCAACTTCAGTTTTAGCCCTGCTGTCTACTCCAGTGCTAGCAGCTGGATTAGTGCTGTTATTATTTGATATCAACTTTGGCACTTCTTTCTTTAAGCCGGATGCTGGCGGAAACGTGGTGCTTTATCAGCATTTATTTTGGTTTTATTCCCACCCCGCAGTATATTTAATGATTTTGCCCATCTTCGGCATTATGTCGGAGGTGATTCCCGTTCACGCCCGTAAACCGATATTTGGCTATAAAGCGATCGCTTATTCTAGCTTGGCAATCTGCATCATTGGTTTATTTGTCTGGGTACACCACATGTTTACCAGTGGTACACCCCCTTGGATGCGGATGTTCTTCACTATTTCCACCCTGATTGTTGCTGTTCCCACTGGCGTGAAAATTTTTGGTTGGGTAGCAACACTTTGGGGCGGTAAAATCCGCTTTACCAGTGCCATGCTATTTGCGATCGGCTTGCTGTCAATGTTTGTAGTTGGCGGATTAGGCGGCGTAACCTTGGGTACTGCGCCTTTTGATATCCACGTTCACGATACATATTATGTAGTAGGTCACTTCCACTACGTTTTATTTGGCGGTTCTGTATTTGGTATCTATGCGGGAATTTACCATTGGTTCCCCAAGATGACAGGCAGAATGATGAATGAAACTTGGGGAAGAGTACATTTTGCCCTAACTTTTGTTGGTACTCACCTCACTTTCTTACCCATGCACCAACTCGGGTTGCAAGGAATGCCGCGCCGTGTCGCCATGTATGACCCTCAGTTTGCAGGAATTAATCATATTTGTACCATTGGCGCAATTGTCTTGGGCATATCTGTAATTCCCTTCTTCCTCAACGCCATTTGGAGTTGGATCAATGGCCCCAAAGCATCAGATAACCCTTGGGAAGCGCTGACTTTAGAATGGACAACCACTTCACCCCCAGCGATTGAAAACTGGGAAGTACTACCAGTTGTGACTCACGGCCCCTACGATTATGGGCGTAGCGATGAAGGAAAACCAACAGCGCAAACCGCTGCTTCGGTTTAACGCCAGTGGATGCGTTACGCGATCGCTAACGCATCCTACGTGAACTCTGCGTTCTCTGTGCCTCTGTGGTTTTATATGATTTTTAACCGCAGAGGACACAGAGAAAAGATGAGGGCTGAAATTCAAGCCAATTATTTCTCCTTCAATTTGGAAATTGGAATTTATGCAGGATTCAACTTTGAACGCCCCAGAAATAGCGTTAAGTTCAGCCGCTTCCCATGAAGAACATCAAGACTTGCGGGTGTTTGGGCTGCTGACGTTTTTGTTTTCTGAGTCTTTGATGTTTGGCGGTTTTTTTGCCACTTACCTGGTTTTGCGTGGTGGTGCGGCAGTTTGGCCACCAGAAGGTACAGAAGTAGAATTGCTTGTACCAACAATTAACACCATCATCCTAGTTTCTAGTAGCTTTGTGATCCACTTAGGTGATACAGCGATTAAGAAAAACAATGTTGCTGGGATGCGCCTATGGTATGGCATCACAGCGTTGATGGGGGCTATTTTCCTTGGAGGTCAGGTATATGAGTATCTAACTTTAGGATATGGGTTAACTACCAACGTGTTTTCTAACTGCTTTTATTTGATGACAGGGTTCCACGGTTTACACGTATTTGTAGGGTTGCTGTTAATACTGGGTGTACTGTGGCGATCGCGCCGTGCCGGTCATTACTCTGCTACGAAACATACTGGCATTGAAATGGCAGAAATCTACTGGCACTTTGTAGATATCATCTGGATCATTCTGTTTACGCTATTGTATATCCTGAGCGTATTTTAGCAGTTACGCAAAATGCAAAGCTGAAAAAACCAGGAATCAGCTAAAAGGACAAGTAGCCACAATTAAACTCAACTATGTAAAGTTTTTGAGGGGGAAAGAGGAAATGTTTTTCCTTTTTCCCCCTTTCAGCTTTTTAATATTCAATAAAACACACATTGATTACTAGGATGTCCACCGAGATATATCTAAAATAGGACACTTTGGTTAGTCAATGCAGTTTATCTGTGAGATATCAAAAATAGGTATAAATAGGATTTTCACCTGATAAAAAGCCTGTTAGAAAATAAGCACGGCATCTCACAACTTGCCTACAATAAGCTACTCCAACTTGAGATACAGATGGTTTTGAGGGCGCAATTTTATGTGCCTTTACTATGTACCGCCTTTACTTAAAAACACCATAATTTGATATTAGTGCTATCAAAAAATGTTGTTTTTCAATTATCTAACTGAGTAAATTTAATTTTGCATAAATTACTATCATCATCCTGATGGACAATTTTTTTACACAGAATTATTTATCTCCCAACCTTTATGCAGTTTTAGTCACACCATTTAAAGTGAAAGGTGAATTAGATGAAGCTAGTTTAGAGCGTTTAGTCGAGTTTTATATTCACAAAAAAGTACATGGACTAGCGATATTAACTGTTTTGGGAGAAGAAGCTAAATTAATACTCCAAGAACGGTTGCGTGTCGCACAAATTGTCTTCCAGCAAGTTAAAAATCGTGTCCCTGTTGTGGTGGGAGTAAGCGGGAAAGCAGATGCAGCAGCAAAATTTGGGTTACAAATGGCTGCATTAGGCGCTAAGGGGTTGTTAGTTGTACCTCCTAGCTTTTCTGATAGTCAACAAGTGAAACAACACTACCAGGAAATTGGCATTGCAACTCAAATGCCTTTAGTGATTCTAGATTATCCTCCCTTAACGGGAAAATTATCTGTCGATTTTATTGCAAGTTTGGTGGAGGAAGTTGAGCAGGTACAGGCGATTAAATTAGAGGAAGAACCAACACACGAGAAAATTTTGCTATTACGTAATAGCATAGGCGATCGCTTGGCTATTTTTGGCGCATTGGGTGGTTTAAATTGTCTACCAGAACTCCAAGCAGGTAGCCACGGGTTAATGACAGGTTATGCTTATCCTGAGCATTTACTAACAATAATGGATTATTTTCATAGAGGTGAATTATTAGCCGCTGCTCAAGAGTATCAGCGTTGCTTACCTTTTTTTAGATATGAATATCAAGGTGGATTAGCTGTAAGAAAAGAAATTTTACGTAATCGAGACATCATCTCTTCAGCAAAAGTTCGTCATTGCAGTATCGATGAATTATCAGAAAATAGGATGGATGTTAACTTAATTGCTAGAAAATCAGTGTAAATACTCTCAATAACTTAAACTATTGAATGTTAGAACTAAATTCATTCAGCAACAATTTTTTATGTATTTGATATTTATTAATTACATAAAAATTGGGATATTAGCATTCATAGATAAATTTATTCTCAATCTATAACCCATGCTGATGGGGATTGTATGCATCAATCATCCAAGTAATTTATAAGCCTTTATCACAGCAATTTAATCAAGCATTATAAGAGTTTTAATGCCAAAAAATCCTCAATATTTACTGATGTAGTTTGATTTTTGGCTTTGGCAATATTGCACATAACTCATCAACTTAAAGCAAAATACCGAAAATAATTACAATGTCAATTTTAAACAATAAAGACTCTACGATAAATCTATATAATCACACTGCTTCAGATTGGGTAAGAGGACAACCGCTTTCGCTTTCAGACTTTACAGCTCGTCCTTTTGTATTAGAAATGTGTGAGCCGATTAATCAACTACAAGTCATTGATTTAGGTTGTGGTGAAGGTTATTGCACGCGAGAATTACGCCGACGTGGAGCTGCACAAGTATATGGAATAGATAGTTCCCAAGCCATGATTACAGCCGCAAATCTGCAAGAGTTAGAAAATCCGCTAGGGATTAAATATGAAGTAGGATGTGCTACGAATCTCCCACAACTTGGTGATGGTGAAATAGATTTAGTAGTTGCTGTTTTTCTATTTAACTATTTAACAATTGCTCAAACCCAGGAATGTATGACAGAAGTTGCCAGAATACTTCGTCCTGGTGGCAGATTTGTATTTAGCATTCCCCATCCATCCTTTCCCTATATGCGTGAAGCCGCATATCCGTTTTATTTCCAAGTAGAAGGTAAAGGCTACTTCAGCAAGCGAGATCAGCTATTTCCTGGACGTATTTGGAAACGAGATGGTTCTTGGCTAAATGTGCAACTAATTCACAAAACTCTGGAAGATTACTTTAATTGTTTGCAGATGGCTAATTTCAATACAATGCCAATCTTCAAAGAATTACGTGTGACTCCAGAACATGTTGCATTAGATGAATCATTTTTTAGTCCCTTGCTCGATTTACCACTTCATTTAGCAATTCAAGTATCAAGGTAAGAATATGCTTGTGTCATCTTTAGAAACAAATTCTTTGCGGGAAATAACAGTTAACCATCCCCTATGGAACCATCAATTTCTTACCCGCTGTCGTACTGGAAATTTATCGCTTCCAGATGTACAAGTGCTAGCTGTGCAGATGTATAAATTCTCCAAGGAATTTAACCGGATTCTTGCCAAAATTTTGTCATGCTGCTCAGATGAAGCGGCTCAGTTAGTAATCTTAGATAACTTATTGGATGAAATGGGACAGGGAGATTTAAGTCAATCCCATCCAGAATTATTTCGGCGGTTTACTCGTACCCTGGGTATTGATGACAACACTCTAGCAGCATTACCAACTGCACCAGAAACTCGTGCTTTAATTGAAACTTACTTGAGAATTCCATTTCAATATGGCTATTTAGCTGCTTTGGGTGCAGTCTGTTATGCTTCCGAAGGGATTGTTAGCTCGTTGTACACACAATTATATAAGGGAATCTCAGGTTCAACGCCATTACCCAAGGAATCATTGATATTTTTTGAAGTTCATATTGATGTCGATGATAGCCATGCAGCAAAACTAGCCGCAGTCATAGAACCTCATCTCAATACCAATGATGAGAATATTGATATGCAGATTAAACAAGCCATTTTAGAAGCAATGGATGCGCGTTTGCAATTCTTTAATGGTATTGAGCGTCAAATTTGCGAACAAGGCAGATGCTATAACAAATATCTAGAGAATGATAGAGTATCTCTCTCGTATGCAATCTAGTGATTGAGGAGGTTTGTGAGATATTATCTGGTTTGAGCGAAGAAGATAAACCCCGATAATAGTGTCAAAAATGGATGTGAGGTGAAAGTATTATCGATGGTATGAATGCAATTATTTTATGGAGAATACCCTGAATTAAAGTTGATATTTAAAATTGGGGGAAATATCAAAATGCTTGTAATAAGTCCGAGTCAGCCAATATAAAGTAATCTACGAAGTCTAGTTGAGCAATTTATCAAGATTGCAGCGAAGAAAATTTTATGGTTGATTTAACTGTACAGGAATCTCAATCACAAATTCTGTTCCGTGACCTAGCTCTGATTTTAAACTAATCTTTCCTTGATGTTCCTCAATTATTTGATAGCTAATTGATAATCCTAAACCAGTTCCTTTGTTTACTGGTTTAGTTGTAAAAAATGGGTCAAAAATTTTAGCTTGTATTTCTGGTTTAATCCCAATGCCGTTATCACTAATGGTAATTTTAACGGTT
This sequence comes from Calothrix membranacea FACHB-236, assembly GCF_014696315.1. Lineage (GTDB taxonomy): Bacteria > Cyanobacteriota > Cyanobacteriia > Cyanobacteriales > Nostocaceae > Aulosira > Aulosira membranacea. The sequence continues at coordinate 172,426 of NZ_JACJPX010000003.1, read as the reverse complement.
GCTAACTCTGTAATTTCGGTTTTTATGATAATTTGTTTGTCTTGAGCTTTATCGTGCTGTTCTAACAATGCATCAATGGCATTATTTAGAACATTCATGAATACCTGATTTAATTCGGCAGGATAGCATTCAATTAAGGGAAGATTACTGTAATCCTTAACAATTTGAATATCCTGTCTGATGCGATGTCTTAAAAGTAATAAGGTACTCTCAATGCCTTCATGAATATTTACCTTCTTGCTACCAGCTTGGTCAAGCCGAGCAAAGTTTCGCAATGATAAAATCATTTCGCTAATCCGCTCAGACCCTATTTTCATGGATGTGAGAATTTTAGGTAAATCCTCAAGAATAAATTCTAGATTAATATCGCTAGCTTTTTCTTCAATGACAGCATTAAATTGGGGATATTCTTGTTGATATGCTTGAATGAGAGCTACTAAAGATTGGATATGATTATCAAGGTATTTGAAATTACCTTGCATGAAATTAATTGGATTATTGATTTCGTGCGCTAATCCTGCAACCATCCGGCCCAAACTAGACATTTTTTCTGTCTGCACAAGTTGCACTTGGGTTGTTTGCAATTGCTTGACAGTATGTTCTAATTGTTTCGCTTGTAATTGAGCGTTAATAGTTGCTGTAGTGAGTGCTTTGAGATTATTGTATGCCTTGGAATGGTAACGAATCCTAGCAATTAACTCAACTGGATCTGGCAACTTAATTAGATAGTCATTTGCCCCTGCAGCAAAGGCTTCTGCTTTTACTTTTGCTTCTTCTTTACTAGATAGCATGACTATGGGAATATCGCGGGTTGCAGGATGGGAACGAAACCAACGCAACAACATTAATCCATCCATTTCTGGCATCACCAAATCCAGTAAAATTACTGTTGGAGATAGAGCGATCGCTTGTTGAATAGCTTGTGTGGGGTCACTTATATAGTGAAATGAAATTTTGGGATCGCTAGACAGAATTTGACAAACAGCTTCACCAATAATCAGCTGATCATCAATTAACATTACCGTGGCTTTATCTGTAGCTATATCTTCCCTAGAAAAAGCAGATTCAGAACTATTTACTGGAAGATAATTCGGTACAGTTTTTTTGATATCTGACGATATTGATCGTAATTTTAGGTGTGTGACCATATCAAAGTATTAGTAAATTTAAACTAAGTGATTAGTTGTATTAATATTAACCTATTTTTCCCTGTTGATTAGAAATGTGTTTTTTTGTAAAAAATCAGTGATTTCTCTAACTTAGAAAAACATATTTTTTGAGTTTATAAAACCAATTTGTCAGAGTATTTTCTAGTGCAAATCAAAGATAAAATGATGTTTTAATAGTGAATTTACTGAGATTTATTGACAAACTCAATTAATATTAGCCAGCAGATATAGATTTGATACAAGCTGAGGCGATCGCATCGACTGGTAAAATCTCTACAGCCGCATTCAACTCTGCTGCGGCTTTGGGCATACCGTAAACAATCGAAGTTCTGCTATCTTGGGCAATGGTATGCCAACCAGCATCTCGCATCATTTTTAAACCTTGAGCGCCATCCCTACCCATCCCAGTGAGTAGAACGCCTACGCCATTTCCAGTCCAGTTTTTAGCTGCACTTTTAAAAAAGACATCAATTGAGGGATGGTAGTAACAATCTAAGGGTTCTTCTTCATACTCAAAAGTCAGGTTGGGACGCATCACAAGATGATGATTCCTACCCGCTAGTAAAACCTTCCCCGGTTGCACAGAAGAACCAGGATTAGCTATTTGTACAGATAAGGGAGTTTGCTCGTTTAACCAAGCAGCAAAATTGGCAGTAAACTGAGCATCTAAATGTTGAATAACAACTATTGCACCCGGAAAATTTTGAGGAAATTGCGAGAGAATTTTCGTTAAGGCTTGCGGCCCGCCTGTAGAGGCACCAATCGCAATTAATGGTGGTAAATTATGAGGTTTATTTACTATTCTTAGACGGGGAGATTTATCAATTAATTTGGCGATAGTAGAGATTTTTTTCAGCAGTCCGGTACTACCTTCCGTAGGCGTATTAATAGCATCTAAAGCGCCATAAGACATTGCTTCAAAAACTTTACCAGCGTAACGGCTAACACTAGCAGTCACCATGATAATTGCACAAGGCGATCGCTTCATGATGTGCTTGGTGGCTTCGACTCCATCCATATTGGGCATCAGCACATCCATTAAAATTAAGTCAGGAGTATCAGCTGCACATTTATTGATAGCTTCTACACCATCGTAAGCAATCCAGGCAACATCATAATCTGGTATTTTGGCGATGGTTCGGCGTAGGACTTCTACAGCCATTACCATATCGTTAACAATGGCGATTTTCATGGAATGGGGATTGGGGAATGGGGAATGGGGATTGGGGACTGGGGAATGGGAAAGGGGGAAGGGGTAATGGGTAATGGGTAATTGGTGATTGGCTTAGTTATTAGCCTTAAATCCAAAATCCAAAATTTAAAATCTAAAATTGCAATTATGGTTCGCCTATTAGGTCTAGTACGGCTTTGAGCAAGGTATCGTCGTGAAAACTACTCTTTGTCAGATAGTAGTTTGCACCTGCTTCTAAGCCATGAATTTTATCTTCTTCTCGGTCTTTATATGAAACAATAATTACAGGTGTATGCTTTAATTTTTCATGGTTTTTGATTTGGCTGGTGAGTTCAAAACCATTCATTCTTGGCATATCAATATCTGTAATAATCAAATCATAATCGCTGCTACGAATGGCGTTCCATCCATCCATACCATTAACTGCTACTTCGACTTTATAACCTTTGTTTTCTAACAGTTTTCGCTCCATTTCACGGACTGTAATCGAATCATCGACTACCAGCACGTGTTTGTAGTTTTTGACGGCTGCTTTTTGAGTAGTATGATTTACCTGGCTGATTTGTCCACTAGAAAGCACCTTGGCGATGGAACGAACTAAATCTTCAATATCAATAATTAATACTGGTGAACCATCATCAAGTAAGGCGGCGGCGCTGATATTGGGAACTTTACCCAAACGGGGGTCGAGGGGTCGCACAACTAAACTGCACTCGCCAATAAATCGGTCAACTACGACACCATAGCGACTGAGGCGATCGCTAATAATTACGACTGGGAGTAATTCGGGATTTTGTACCTGTGCTGGTAATTCTAAAACTTGATGGGCTGAGATTAAAGCGATCGCTTGCTCATTTAGCATAAAAAATGGCTGATTCTCAGATACCACAATTGCTGATCTGGGAACCATCATTAACTGATCTATACGTGCTAAACCAAAGGCGTAGGGTTCATTGGCAATTTCTACTACAAGAGTTCGCAGTACTGACAGCGTTAGGGGTAGCTGGAGGTAAAATGTCATACCTAAGCCTAAGTTAGAAGCTGCCCGCAAATTACCGCCAACTTCGCGGACTGTGCTATGTACAATATCTAATCCCACACCCCGACCAGAAATTTCTGTTACTGTTTTGGCGGTAGAAAACCCAGGTAAAAATAGAAACTCCATCAACTCAGCTTCAGTGAGTTTTGCAACCATTTCTGGTGCAGTGAGGTTTTTTCTCACAATCTCCTGGCGTAAAAATTCTAAATCTATTCCTCGCCCATCATCAGAAACCGTAATTAACAGCATTCCAGCACGATGGACAACTTCTATGCGAATTGTGCCGGTTTCTGGCTTCCCTACTGCTAAACGTTCCTGGGGTGTTTCAATACCGTGATCTATAGCGTTACGGAGAATATGAGTTAAAGGCCCTTCAAGGCGTTCGAGAATGTCCCTATCTACCAGCGTGGATTTCCCAGTAATTTCTAATTGAATGCGTTTACCCAATTGTCTGGACATATCCCGCACCATGCGCGGAAAACCTTGTCCAGCTTCGCCAAAGGGACTCATGTGAGTGGCGATAACTTGACGATATAAGCGATCGCTTAAATTAGTAGAACGCTGGCAAAATAATTCTATTTCATTGTGGCGATCGCCTAATCGCTGGCGGCATTCACTAGCTATTTGCGATACTGCACTCATTTGCTCTTGAATTTGGCGTTCGATTAAATGCCCAAAATGTTGTTTACTTAATAACTCATGTAACCCTTCTAATAAGCCAGATAAATGTGTATGGCTAGTTTTGAGTTTCACCAGCGAATCAGCAAAACCTTCCAACCACTTGGACTCAACTAAGGATTCTCCAGCTAATCCCATCAAGGAGTTGAGATTTTCTGCACCTACCCGTACAACTCGGTTTTGTATGGTTTCGGGTTTTTCCTCTGAGTTAAAAACCTGAGATAGCGGTACAGTCCAAGGAGATTCTTGTGCTGTCTGTGGTGGCGTAATTTCTGCAGGTACAGTTTGACTAACAGGCTGGGAATTGCCAATATTGGCGATCGCACTGACTAAAGTTTGAATACTAGCTTCATCTGGTAATTGTGGGTTAGGGTTACCTTCGCAAGCTTCACCTATATGTAGCAGCATATCTACAGCCGCTAGCAGCACATCAATATTAGTTGCATTTAACTTAATTTCTCCCGCCTGCGCTGCGACAAAGCAGTCTTCCATCGCATGAGCTAAGGTAACAACCGAATTAAGTTGCACAATCCGCGCCGCGCCTTTAATAGAATGAGCAGCGCGCATCAAAGCTGCTAAGTCTTCGTGGTGATGGGATTGATTTTCTAGCGCTAAGAGGCGATCGTTTAAAATAGCAACCTGGGTTTTTACTTCCATGCTGAATAAATCCAGCATAGAAAAATGACTATAATCTGTTAGTTTTGTCATCGATACACCTTTCTGTCCAAGGTGGTGAATAATAATTCCTCATCCAAATAGCCGAGACTCTTCTCACGCCAATAGAAAAAACCTTTGGTAAAGTGGTGAGTTGCTGCTGTCATACTATTTGGCGTATCTCGTAATTCACGTTGCTGAAATCGCTGAATTCCATAAAGTTCATCTACAGAAAACACCCACACACTACCTGCTTTTTCTACTACCGCCATGCGTGGATAGACTACAGGACTCAAAGTTGCAATTGGGGTATTAGCAGTTTCCAAATTCAGCAAATGAGTTAACGAGATACACAATTGTAATTCGCCGCGAATATTGACCAATCCTCGTAATATTTGATTACTCCGATGGGGTAGAGTATGAATCAACGTCGGCGATATGCTTTCTTTAAAAACTTGCGTAGACAGCGCCAGCCATTCTCCTTGCAAACGAAAGATAACAACTGTCAGAGTTTCTGCAATAGTTAAAGTTTTAGCATCTACCCGTTCTTGAGAAAATAGCTCAGTTCGCTCACGGCGATAATTTTCCGGTATAGTGCGCTCTAGTAACTGACGACCAATGTTTGAATAAACCGGACAGTTACGACAATGAATAAAATTAGGTAACTCTGGACAAGAGCGATCGCCAGCAATACCGATGAGATTATAACAATTATTCATAGTAGAAAAAGAAGATGAGGGAGATGAGGGAGATGAGGGAGATAAATTCCAATTACCAATTACCAATTACCTATTACCTATTACCTATTAACTTATTGCCCTAACTTTAAAGCGAGAAATTTCTTGACGTAAGCCTTGAGCAACTTGGTTAAGTTGAGAAATCGTATTATTAATTTCTCTCAATGAACCAGCAGTCTGAGCAGAAGTACTGCTTAATTGTGTCATCGCTTCACTAATTTGTTGCGCGCCTTGAGATTGAGTTTCCATCCCTTGGCTGACAACTTCAAATCTGGGTGACAAATCCTGTACTTGCTCAATAATTTGTCCTACCTGAGTGCTGATATTAGCGACATCTTCCACAGTTCGTCCAACTTCTGTGGCAAACTTATCCATTTCCATCACGCCTGTAGAAACGGAAGATTGCATTTGTTTAACCATCTGCTCAATATCAAGGGTAGCAACTGCGGTTTGGTCTGCTAAACGGCGAATTTCTCTCGCAACAACAGCAAAACCTAAGCCATATTCCCCAGCTTTTTCAGCTTCAATAGCTGCATTCAATGACAGTAAATTTGTTTGGTCTGCTACTTTAGTAATTGTGAACACAATATTATTAATATTGTTAGCTTTCTCACTAATTACTCCTAACCTCGCAGCAATAGAATTAGTCGCCTCTGCTAGCTGACGCATCGTTGCTTCCATTCGCAACAAATCTTTTTGACTATCAGTAGCTGCAATTGTTGTACTTTGCGACATAGCCGCTACTTCTTCCATTGTTTTTACAAGTTCTCTAGAAGTCGCGGAAATTTCTTTCGCCGCTGCTGCTACCTGATTGGTTGAGGCTACTTGCTCAGTAAGTGTGGCTTCTAATTGTTTACCTGATGCTGCTATCTGTGTTGCGGAAGAAGTTGCTTGAATCCCCGATTGTTGTACTTGTCTAATCAGATTACTGAGGTTTTGTGCCATATCTTTTAAAGTAGACATGAGCTTACCAATGACATCTGTTGAATTAGATTCAATCTCAACTGTTAAATCACCAGCAGAAACCTTTTCTGCTAAAGTAAAGGCACTTTGTAAAGAACGGCTCAAAGCTCTACCAGGTATCAGAATAATAGCTAGGCAAACTGATACTACTGTTATAATAATACATATCAAACTACCAACAATAACTAAATCGGAAAAACTTTGCAGTTGATTAACTTCTTTTTGATGCTCTTTTAAGTTTTCATCTTCTGCTTTGAGCATTTTATCAAGCTCTTGTCTAACTTGATCCATGAGCTTTTTGCCTCTATCTTCAGAGAAATAGGTCAGCAACTGTTTATCTTGCCCATTCTTTTTCATTTGAATTGTTGTCTCTGATAGATGAATCTTTTCTTTTGATAGTTCTACAATTTTATTAAATGACATACTGTGTGAGCTATCAGATTTAAATTCTTTACTCAATTCATTTAAAACAATACTTATTTGTTCTTCTGCCTTATAAAAGGGTTCTAGATATTCTTCTTGTTTTGTGATAATAAATCCTCGCTGTCCAGTTTCAGAGTCTACTAATAGTTTCTCCAATTCTTTTAAATTTGCTTTTAAAGCATAGCTTTTACTAACTGTATTTGCATTAGCTAATAACTCTTGATTGGTTCTTTTGGTAATATATGTTGTTACGCTAGCCAAGATAACAATTAACCCACAGCCAGCCACTACAAATTGATTAAGTTTTAAGCCTTGTTGCATATATTTATTGTGTCCTCAAATAATACGAAATCAATTTAGTTAATTTATAGAAATCTATAATTAACAAACAAAACATCTAGGCAGAGACACACCTTGTAAATGCAAGCGTTCCCATGCCAGCTATAAGACAAACAACTTATAAATAAAAGATAAATAAATTAACAATTCATCATGTTGAAACAGTGCTAATACAGCAAATATCATCTTGATTGCTAATTATGCAGCCGATGAATGCGTTGCCAAAGCAGCTCAGCATTAACCATATCTCCTTGATGTTCTCGCAATAAAGCTAAATGAATTAATGCTTCTTCGTGATTGGGTTGCAGATAAATTGCTTTTTGGAAAGATGCTGCTGCTTGTTCATTTTCACCCATTGCTTGTTGCACTTGACCAAGCAGTACATAGCCTTCGACACTGGCCAAATTTTTGTGCAGATAGTCTTGGCAAAGTTGACAGGCTTGTTGCAAAGAGCCTTGATCAGCTAAAGTTCTGGCAGCATCTAGCAAGTTTTGCTGCGGAATTGGTGGTTGTTGCGGTTGGCGATGCTGAGCAATACGCGGTTTGGGTGGAATGGGATGATGCTTTTTGCGATCGCCTGGGCTACTTTTGCTTACAGAACGAGACACATTCGTTTTACGATAGGCAAAAGCCAAAGAATGAGGAACCAAAGTAAAACGCGAGTTCAGTAACAAACCTGTTTCCGCATGACCAACAAACAATAAGCCATCCTCAATTAGTAACCGTTCCAAGGTGCGGATAGTACGTTCTTTGGTACTAGGTTCAAAATAAATCAACAAGTTGCGGCAAAAGACAACATCATAGGATGCAGCACCCAGCAGAAAATCTGTATCAGCTAAATTACCTTGGCGAAAATGCACTAAATTTCTTACCTGTTTGCACAGTCGGTATCTCGCCTCAGTTGGTTGAAAATAGCGTTCTTGGAAAGATAAACTATTGCCACGAAAAGAATATTTATCGTAAATGGCTCTTTGAGCCGTTAACAAGCATTTTTTACTAATATCGATAGCATCAATGTGAAAATTAGCCGGATTTAAGCCAGCCTCCAAAAGTGCGATCGCAATTGAATAAGGCTCTTCACCAGTAGAACATGGCACGCTTAAAACCCGTAATACTCTTTTGGGCTGATTTATTAACCACTCTGTTTGAATATATTTTTGTAAAAAATTAAAAGATTCCCGCTCCCGAAAAAACCAAGTTTCTGGAACAATTACACTATCAATTAATGCTTCCCATTCCGCTGTAGATTCCTGCAATCGTTCCAAATAGGAAGCTATTTCTGTAATTTTGCCATCCGCCATTCTCTGCTCAATAGCTCTAGCAATACTAGCCGCACCTATTGAGTTTGCATCTAAACCAATTCTTCTTCTCAGTAAAGCTTCGCCATCAGAATAGGTCATTATAAATAGTGGTACAAAATTAAATTTATTGTGCTTAATTCATTCTGTTTATCTACGTCCAGCCTATTTGAGATAATGAAGTCCACAGGTAGGGGCAAGGCACTGCCTTGACCTGATAATTATCTGTACTTACTTCTAGTAAAAAATGCAGTATTTAGGAAATTCCAAAAAATAAATTATTCAATTTCATTCCTAAAAACTAGTTTACTTACCCCTGCCCCTCTGCTTAAATATTTAGCTAGCTGGTAAAAGATAAACTTGTTCCACTTCTGATAACAAATGTTCAATCTGCAAACATTGAATCATGCCTTGATCATCTAAAATCATCTTACCTAGATAGGGGGTTGCACCTATCTCTAAATTGGTATCAACTAACTTTATTTCTGATTGCTGCAACGTTTCTACAACTCGTTCTGCCATCAAACCTACAAAAGCAGACTTTGAAGAAGACTTTGCAACATTTCCTCGCCAATAATTCACTAAAATAATGCGAGAACTCAAGTGTTCACAGCAGGGGTTACCTTGTATCAACTGGCATAAATCTAGCACAGGAACAATGTTTCCTCGATAGTTAAACACACCAGCTAAATGCTCAGGTGTGTGAGGAAGAGTTTTGAGGGTGACAAGTGGTAAAACTTCTACAACCTGTTGACTCGCTATAGCGTAACGCTCATTATTTAAGTAGAAGAGTAACATTAACATTTATACACCTCACCCAACCTACAAGAAAGGGTTTTCGTTCTTAAGATAGCCTTAGTTATAACCAACAGCAATAAGAGTTGATTTTTAATATGATTTATCACAAAATAACTATCTTAGTGCCTAACCCACCACCATATAGATGTTGGGTTACTTAACTTTAGCGAGATTTAGATTCCCGATTTGTTGAAAAAGTCGGGAATTTGGGTAGCAAGGCAGCAGTACTAACTTTCAGTCTTTTTCTGAGCTTTCAGCATCTGTGCCTTTTGGAGATCTAGCTGACTTAATATTTGGTAAACTCTACCTCGATAGTGGTATACATCTGCATATTGTGGATTAATCATCAAAGCTTGATTGTAATCCTCTATAGCAGAAACATATTGTTTGAGTTTCGTTTTAGCCATTCCTCGGCGCACATAAGCTTCAGTCTGTTTAGGATTTAATTGCAATACCTGTGTGTAATCAGCTAATGCTCCTTGAAAATTTTGTTGTTCAAAGTTTTGCTTTCCAGATGCCATTAAACTTTCAATAGCCTTTTGACGATTTTCTGCAGCTTTATCAACTATTCCTGCTAATTGATATTGTTCATATGCTTGTAACCATTGTTTTTGTTTTTCAAAATCCTTCGCTTGATATTCAGCTTTTTTAGCTGTATTATTACTATTCAACCAGCAACGTTTTTCATCATCAAAACGCCTCAGTTGATGCCATTGCTCGGCTGCATCCTCCCACTGTTGTTTTACTTCTAGTAATCGAATTTCACAGATTTGCTTTTTTTCTAAATTCCCTGCTTGTTGCCAACAGTTTGCTGCTGGATGCCACTGTTCATATTTCTCAAATAATTCAGCAGCCTGCTTATATCGTCCAATAACTTCCCATTCTCTAGCTGCTTGTGCAAATTGGCCTTGTGCTTCTAATAAATGAATTTCACAAATTTGCTTTTGTTCAACATTACTTACTTTTCCCCAACAGTTTGCTGCTGATTGCCATTGCTGAACACGCTGGAAAAGTTTAGCAGCAGTTTCCCAATTTTCTAATTCAGCAAAAATTTCCGCAGCTTCTTGATATTTGCCTTCTTTGTGCAGTTGTTTAGCCCTTGCCTGGGAATATTTTAATCTATCACCTGATTTCTCAAAACATTCAGCAGCTTGTAGATAAAACTCAGCTTTTAAGTAATATTCTCCACGTTGCTGCCAATCGTGAACTTGTGTACCCGAACGATTTTCAGCAACCGTTTGCATATCCTGAATTGTGTAGTGATTTATTAGCTCTGGTTGCTGCCAAAATTCAGAAATTTTTTCTTCCCACACATTTAAAATCCGACGGGCACGAGTTATTGCGACATAAAGTAAATTCACTTCTAATAATAACCCTGGTGTTTCATGCTCTTGCAATCGAGAAGGTTTTTGTAAAGCTCTCTGCCATAAATCCCGGCGGCACTGAAAAAAATTTACTAAAAATACAGTATCAAACTCTAACCCTTTAGCTTCCTCAATTGTAAACACTAAAGAAGACTTAAAAACCTCGCGCAGATGTTCTCTTTCTGGATTTGTTCTCACTAAAATAGCATCACCTGGATGCAGCGTTTGCAGTATAGATTCAAGCTGTTTGTTAGAAGCAGCAACTATACGAGTTGGTTCACCATAATTGCTAATAGCCTGAGTATTTTTATAGGGATAAGATGTATTTAATAATCGATAACGTACTTGTAATATTTGGTTAGCCAAATTAACTAATGAACCAACACTGCGGAAGTTAAATGTAAATGTTTCTTGCAGAGGTTGTTGTCGTCCGTGGTGAAAAAATCTTGTTTTCAAGTCTTCCCAGCGAAAACCACTAGGACTAATCATTTGGTGTAAATCACCAGCAAAAAACAAATTACCTGTGGGTGCAATTAGCCGCATGATAAATTCCAACTGTAATTCAGTAAAATCTTGCACTTCATCACAGACAATTAACCGATAATCTTTAAGATTTTTTTCAGTGATAATTTCTAAGGCTCTCCGCGTCAAATCTATCTCATCAAACCGCCCATTCTCTTTAATTTTTCTTTGATACCAATAGGTAAACGCAGAGTAAAAATTAGCACGTCTACTAAGTTGAATAATACTTGAACGTTTAGCACCTAAATGTTCATATTCAGATTGGCTTAAATAATCTGAATCTAAAGCAAGTTGGCTGCCTTTAATAATGCTACGAATTTCATTCCAAACTAAAGCAGTGGGATATCTTTGACGTTCTTTATGCAGGTAAATTTTTTCAAAAATATGAAAATTGACTTCATCTTCTGGTAAATAGCTCTCTCCAGTTTGCTCCAGAATTTCTAAACATAAGTCTCTTAAGGTTTTAAACTGAAAGAGGGATGTAACGGCAGGATCATTACTACCTAATAATTGATAAAACTGTTCTTTGGCATTGTTTACTAATAAAGGATTATAAGCTACGTAAAGTCTTTTACCAGATTGTGGATACTGCAAGTAATCATATAAAATGCGATGTATGGCTACTGTAGTTTTGCCAGTTCCAGCACTACCTTTGAGGAGAATATCGACATTTTTTGTAGCTAGTGCGTATTCTTCTGGAGTGAGTTTTAATTGTAAATCTACATCCTGATTGATAATAGCTCGTTGCCAATCTTCAGGTGAGTCTATAATTAACCACTGGATATTACCTAATAGTTCATCTCTATGTTCTGATGAAATTACTGAATCTAAATCTTCATCTTCTAATAGAGCTAATTCTAGTGTGTCACGTTCAGTTTGTGGCAGTTCATGCAAACTTGATTCTATGTTACCTAGAGTATTAATTATCTCTTCATATAACCAAGTTGCATCTGGTGTTCTTTCTCTAGCTGCTTTTCTAGGAACATCATCATGATCCAAACAAATATCCTGAATAGCGATGTAAACTTCCGCCTCTCCTGTTTCAGGCTGTCTTGATTTGTTGTAAGTAAAAATTAGACGACTGGCACGGTCAATTCTTGCTTCCCAAACTCTTTTAGTAATTCCTTTAAGACGTTTAACTCTCAATCCACCATTAAACTGCCGCTGTCTTAGCTGATTAATGCAATCCCAAGTTTTTTGTCGAACAGTACTACTAATATCTTTACGCAAAAATTTTACAACATCTGGATGTAAGACGATTGAGAGCATAATTTTGTTTTGTCAGCTTAAATAAATTAGTCAAAAAATACATAGATAAATAATTAATATTGGTCTAACTCTTATTAATCCTCAATTGCCAAGTGAAATTTGCGATCGCCCATACCCAAACAGAGCAAATATGCCTGACTTTCTAGAACTAATAAACTTGTTCGCCCATTTCCTGCAACATTCCCTCAATCTTCTCCATCGCCAAAGGTGATGGTTGAGAGCGTTTATTTTCCCAACGGTTAATTGTTGAATATGTAACGCCTAGAGAGGCTGCAAACTGTTCTTGCGTTAGCCCAGCCAAAAGCCGCAGCTTACGGATGAGCTGTCCTACCTCTGGCTGATTTCTTGCCAAGGGTTTTTTAATAGTCATTTACCTCTTAGATTCACTATTTCAAGTAGCAGATGCTATATTATTTGCTACATCCTAGCTATGCTTAAATGCTGCAATCATCAGTAATCACTCGTAATTAAAAGTTTTGTCAATAAAATTACTAATTTCTTCGTCTGGGAAAGTTTGCAAGGGCGGGGGGAGATTCCTATAGGAATCCAATTTGATTTTTGAAAAAATATCAGAACAGCTTTGGCACCGATGCGTTACGCTATCGCTAACGCATCCTACGTGAACGTCAAAAATCAAATATGAGTCCTATCTATTAGCTTTTAATACTGAGAAAGCACAATATTGAAAATTAAATACAGTTTTTTAATTAAAGTTATTGCAATATCAAAAGAAAACTTTAGCTATCAATAATAAGTAAATACTAACTTTCGCTACTTTTAGGATTTTTTAAATTGTTCTAAATAAACGGCAACTGGAAGCATAATGCTGTTACATGAATGTTAAGAAAAGTTACAACTCTCTTAACACAAGGCGATATTTTTTCATGGTAATTTCAGTTGATAAAAAAGCACAACATCAAGTAGTAATTGTTGGTGGTGGCTTTGGTGGACTTTATACAGCAAAACATCTAGCTAAAGCTAATGTAAATGTTACTCTCATTGATAAACGTAACTTTCACCTATTTCAGCCACTTTTATATCAAGTTGCTACAGGTACACTATCACCTGGAGATATTTCCTCGCCATTGCGATCCGTATTTAGCAAAAGCAAGAATACACAAGTTTTGCTGGGAGAAGTCAGCGATATTGATCCCAAAGCACAAAAAGTAATGATGGGCGATAAAGCAGTAAAATATGACACATTAATTGTCGCCACAGGTGCTAATCATTCCTATTTTGGTAAAGATAACTGGAAAGACTTTGCTCCTGGCTTGAAAACTGTGGAAGATGCAATAGAAATGCGTCGCCGGATATTTGGTGCATTTGAAGCAGCCGAAAGAGAAACCAATCCCGAAAAACGCCGTGCTTGGTTGACTTTTGTGATTGTGGGTGGTGGCCCTACAGGAGTAGAATTAGCAGGTGCGATCGCGGAATTGGCATACAAAACCCTCAAAGAAGATTTCCGCAGCATCGACACCTCAGAAACCAAAATTTTACTATTGCAAGGAGGCGATCGCATCCTGCCACACATTGCGCCAACCTTATCCCAAGTAGCAGAGCAATCTTTGGCAAAATTAGGTGTAGTTATTCACACTAAAACTAGGGTGATAAATATTGAAAATAACATCGTTACTTTCAAGCAAGCAGGTGAAGTAAAAGAAATTCCCTCACAAACTGTCTTATGGGCAGCAGGTGTCAAAGGTTCCCCAATGGGTCAAATCCTAGCAGAACGTACAGATGTAGAGTGCGATCACGCCGGACGTGTGATTGTAGAACCCGACTTGACTGTCAGAGATTATAAAAACATTTTTGTAGTTGGAGATTTAGCCAACTTTTCCCATCAAGATGGTAAACCCTTACCTGGTGTTGCACCTGTAGCTAAACAACAAGGAGAGTATGTAGCAAAACTCATTAAAAGACGGCTGAAAGGTCAGACTTTGCCACAATTCCATTACAACGATGTAGGTAGTTTGGCGATGATTGGGCAAAATTTAGCTGTTGTAGATTTAGGCTTGATCAAACTCCAAGGTTTCCTAGCTTGGGTATTTTGGCTATTAGTTCATATCTACTTCTTAATCGAGTTTGATACCAAATTACTAGTAGTATTCCAGTGGGCGTGGAATTATATTACTCGAAATCGTCGTTCTCGATTAATTACAGGTCGAGAAGCTTTTACAGAAGTAAAACCTGTTAACTTGCAAAGGAGCTAGCAAGAAATAAATTATCCTATTGCTGCATAAGCAGAGTGGGAAGAAGAAATAGAGGAGGAAGAATCTGACCTTCTCTAGGTTCTAGAAATTGGATGAGCTAGTTTCTGCAATTTATTCAGTCAGAAAAGCACCTCACTGAATTGGCTAAAACACTTTGCAGAAAACTTAATTTACACATCCTCTTGGTAATTTTGTGCTTGTCAAGCTGCCAAATAAAACTATATTAATTTTGTTCGAGTGGACTGTGGGTGTAACAATTTTTGGGACAAGTCCTAGCACAAGCTTGACAGCCAATACAATATTCAGGATGAATGATCGACATAACTTTACGCTCTATTTCTTCATTCTCCTCATCTTCTACTAACTCACCATCTTCATTTAATGCTTGCAGAATTAGCACATTCCGACCACAAGCTTTAAAACATCTACCACAGCCAATGCATTTGTCTTGGTTAATATCTTGAACAAATTGGGGTGTCCAGGCTTGTCCCCCAAAGGTTATACCAGTAAGTATTGCCATAGTGTAATTTTCCGTAATTGCCAGGGACAAATCAATTCAAAAATGCTTGAGCGCAGTTAACAGTCAACAGTCAACTGTTAACTATCATCACTTAAACTAAATAAGGTTCTTGGTGAGTGCGAATCGTGCAGTCAGAACGGGGGTAGGTAACACAGAGGACAATAAATCCTTTCGCCATCTGCTCATCATCGAGAAATACCTGTTCCGATTGATCGACTTCACCTTCAACTACTTTGGCAACGCAACTAGAGCAAGAACCAGAACGACAGGAAAAGGGTAACTCTAAGTCTTGTGCTTCAGCAGCATCTAGAATCGTGGTATTTTCATCAACAGGAATGGTAATGTCGAGCGATCGCTTTTTATTGATCAATCTCACTTGAAAAGTTGTCATTGTCATATCCTCCACAATAAATAAAGGTTTCAGTAATCAGCTACAAGGTACGCCAGCAGGAGAACAATTACCTGCTTGGAATGATTTCCCACAACCACAGGTATCAGTAGCGTTGGGATTGCTAAACTTAAATCCGCTTTCCAGCAAGCCATCGACAAAATCAACCACAACGCCTTCTAGTAATGGCGCACTTTTTGAATCAACGTAGATGCGTAATTTGCCTTGCTGCATCACTATGTCATCGGCTTGGGGAGCGTTGATCACTTTGATGGCATATTGATAACCACTACAACCGCCATCCTCAACAGCAACACGGATGCCTCGTTGAGTAGCATTTTCATCTTTATTTGAGGCTAAAAGAAAAGTACGAAGACGGAATTCTGCTGCTTCTGTTAATGTGAGAGTCATAATTTGGGGACTAGGGATTGGGGATTGGGAGACAGAAGAACTTCTTACTCAGCACTGGCTAAGGCAAAGTGACTCAGCTGTAGGGGGTTATGATAATGGGGAGAATGAGTACCGCAAACTGGACAATTGCGATCGCGGTAGGAACGACGCTTGGCAAATGCCATCTGGTGTAAATCCATTGTTAATAGTTGCGATAACAGTGGCTGACTAAATCCAGTAATCAACTTAATTGCTTCTAGTGCTGTTAAACAGGCAAGGGTTCCAGAAACTGCACCCAGCACGCCAAAGCCGCGCCGATCCCATTCTGGTTTTTCGGGAAATAGGCAAGATAAGCAAGGTGTCACGCCAGGGACAATTGTGGTTAAATAAGCTTCCATCCCATCCATCGCCGCTTCTACCATCGGCTTACGCCAACGCACGCAAGCTGCATTCAATAAATCGCGTTCCACAAAGTTGTGGGCGCAGTCAAGCGCAACATCGGCAGATTGAACCAAGGAATCGACATTATCCGGTGTAACGTAATCAAATATGGCTTCGACTTCCACATCTGGGTTGATATCCTCAAGCCGTTCTTTGGCTTTAAACACGCGCGGCTTACCTACCCAATCGTCACTCATGAGAATTTGGCGATTCATGTCATCTAGCCGCAACTCACCGCCTCGAACCAGAATCAGCCGCCCAACACCAGCTACCGCCAAGTAAAGTGCTGCTGTACCGCCTAATCCTCCCACACCTGTAACCACTACCGTTGATGACTTGAGTCGTTGCTGTGCTTCTTTGCCAAAACCAGGGAGTATGATTTGGCGGCGGTAACGTTCTAATTCAGTAGGCGAGAGGTTTACCACTGTTGATTTCTCCTGTCTTGAAGGGGCTAGAGGCTAGGGGCTAGGGATAGCCCTTTCAAAGTGCATACATCTACAATAAATTTCTCACTTCTTCACTCTGCGCCTCTGTGAACTCTGCGGTTAAAAAATAATTTATATAACCGCAGAGAGCGCGGAGAACACAGAGAAAGAGATTTAACTGGTGGCTATTTCTGTCAGCATGACAATATTGTTTGGCTTGTGTTTAAACACCTTGAACAGCTTTTGTTGTAGAGGTGTGGAACTGAGAAAAATTTCGTAAGATTGTTTGAGTGCTGTGCAGTATAAATCGAGTTTTTCTGCTTGGCTGATTGCGGAATTATTAGTATCAATCTCGCGAATGTATTCAGAAAAAAGCTTCAAAATATGTAAGCGATTAACATAGACAACTTTAGGATCGTAATCAAGTTTAAAAAAATCAAAATATTCCTCCGCATCGACAATTTGATTAAACTTTTCTACATCCCATGTCATGATTTTTGCTCCAAATTTTTTAGCTGAGATTTCAGTTCATCCAAATGACGGTAAATTTCATAAGTTTCAGATGCTAAGGCTGTCAAGTTTTGGTAATCGGTTGGCAAGCCTTCCGCTAAATCATGCAGATCCATCTTCATTTGACCTGCTTTACTATTTAGCCGCTTAATTTGTAGTTTTAAATCTTCAATAGCTTTTTGATTTTCGCAATCTGTCTCTGCTGCTGGCACCATAATTTTCTCCTGTGAATTCTTACAACTTGGCAACTTCAGTGTATTTTTCTGCTAATTCAATGCCCTTTTGTGTGAGTTTATCGCCTTCTTCTGCTAGTTTTTCTAGGGAATCAAAGCCGAAACGTTGAGCATCGCGTAAGGTTCTAGAGACTAGTAGCAAACGACCGGAAAAAACCAACACCCAGCCAAAACCTTCATGACTCAAATCGAGAACTACTTGAGATAATGAACCAGTTTTATGCTCGATTTGGGCGGCGATCGCGCGATAGAATGACATAATTCTGGCTTTGGTAGCGGGTTCAACATCACCCTCTACAGAAATTTGGCGTTTAGCTTGCTTGCTAACAATATAAGGTTTAAGAATTAATTCATCTGACCAATTGCGATAAAATCCATAAGAATCTTGAGCGCGAATTTGTCTAACTAACTCTTGGACAAAAGGAGAATTTAAAGCTTCGTTAGGAACAGTTTGATTAACAATTTCAGTTGAACTCATACGCCTACTTCCTCTTCTGCAAAATTTGATGATTTTTGTTGTAAAGCTTTCCGTAACCAAGGTGGAGGACTGCTTTTCAAGGTCTGGACTAACTGATCCAGAAGGTCAGTAATTTTGTCATTTTCAGACCTAGCTTTAATGGGTGTAATGCGGTTCTTAATTAACCGAGCCGCCGCACTGCCGCCAATTGCTGATACATAAACAATTGTGCAATCAGCTAAAGCTTCAATTTTGGGAACTAATTTATCCTCATTACCATCTTCTTTGAGGTCGCCATCAAATCTCAGAGTATTGAGAAACTGATACCCCTCTGGTGAAACTTCATAAACATCAATTTTTTTCGCCCAACCAAAATGAGCATTAATATGAATTTGGTCGCTAGTTGTAAAAGCAATTTTCATAATTTGTCCTCCAACTATAAATCCACAGTCAACAGTCAACGGTCAACAGTCAACTAATGTTCTTCTGCTTCTAAAAATAAGTTGCCGATATCAAACAACAATTGCATGGTTCCTCGGTAGCCGACAGTACAACGCTGTCCGTTACCCAAGCGGTCAAAAATCGGGAACCCAAGACGATAGAAAGAACTTTGTAGACGACGAGCGATCGCTTTACCATGAGAATTAGTAATCAGCAGGTCAGAACCTACTGCTAATCGCTCAAAGTCCTCCAAATCGCCAATAGTGACGCTTTCCACAGGGAGTTGCTCTAACAGCGGCGACTTTGTGGTTGTGACTGCGGTTTGAATTTCTGCACCCATTGATTGCAAAAACCAAACTGTTGACCACAGTAAATCCGGTTCTAGGGCTAACGACACCCGCTTACGCCCGAAGTAAAAGTGAGTATCCAGCATCGCATCTTGCAACTGGCGGCGTTGGTGGCGGTATTTGGCTGGGACTGTATTCCCGCTGATATCAACCAGTCCTTGCAAGAAGTTATCTACTGCATCTAGCCCAGTCAGTTGGGGAAATACCTCGTAAGGTATGCTAAATCGTTGTTGCAAACTCTCGGCTGCACCGCGCACACTCTCGCCTAGTGCTAAGGTAAACACCGAACTACCCATTTGTCGGAGTTCTGCCAAAGTTGTCCCGCCACCTGTCACTGCACTGTAAGAATCATCCAAGTGACCGTCAAGTGAAACGGAAAGGTCAGGTACAACAATGGCTTTTAGCCCAAAGGCTGCAACAATCTCTTTAATTTCCTGTACATCCCCAGCTGTAAATGCAGAACTTGCCAAAATATTGATTTGGTCTAGCCTGGTTTCTCCTGGTTGGGGAATTTCTTTAACTATGCTTTCGACTGCTGTAGCAAAACCATCCTGCAATGCACCTTTAAAATCAGGTGTAGAAGCAAATACAATCGGCAAATCATATAATTCTGGGTGGCGTTTGCGGATACTTCTGAGGATGCCTTCCATATCATCCCCTCTGGTTTCCGTAAGTCCAGTAGTTAACAGACCAATGATTTCTGGCTTTGATTTTTCTACCAGCGTCAGGATTGCTTGCTCAATATTGTCTTCGCCACCCAAGATAGTGGTAACTTCAGTCATGGCAGTGGTGGATAGGGGAATGGCTTCCCGAAAATGCCGCACTAACATGACTTTGGCGAAGGCAGTACAACCCTGAGAACCGTGAAACAAAGGCATTACGCCCTTCAATCCTAAAAATGCTAAGGCTGCACCTAAAGGTTGACTTTGCTTTAACGGATTGACTGCAACCGACTTTGCAGAATTTTGGATTTTAGATTTTGGATTTTGGATTAAACCTTCTTCCTCTGCCCCTCTGCCCCTCTGCTCCTCTGCTCCATCTTCCCACAATGCCGGCTTCCGCACCTGCACCCATACTGGACTGAAAAGCGCTTCATCCAGTTCTCGCGCCATCTCCACCATGCCCACATATCCAGCGTAGGGATGATGTCGTTCTTGATTAATATCTAAAAATGGAATGCGGGCTTTGAGGGCGGTGTATTGATTGCGACCACCAGCAATTAACATATCGGCTTTCGTTTGGGCAATTACCCGTAGCAGTTCTTGGGCGTTACCTTTTTCCATAGCAATGCCATCTTTTCCTAGTAATTCTTTGATCCTCGCTTTATCTTCCTCAGTACTTTTCTTGGTGCTAGTGGCGACAACTTCCATTCCCAAGTCTTTAGCCGCCGAGATGATTGACCAACTTTTCACACCCCCGGTATAAAGGACAACGCGCTTACCTTTTAGACGGGCGCGATAGGAAACCAATGCAATATCTAGCGCAGCAGTTTCTTGGGCAATTAATTTCTCTACTCGCTCTTGCAAAGCTTGTGAAGCGAAGCTATCCCGAAGGGACTCACCGATTTTTGCAGCAATATTCCGCAAACAGCGATTCATGTCATCCACGCCATAGAAAGATTCTTCGATGTAGGGAATGCCATAGCGTTCTTCCATCTTTCTTGCCACGTTGATCAAGGCTTTGGAGCAGATCATGACGTTTAGTTTGGCACGGTGAGCATACTGAACTTCTTTGTACTTAGCATCACCCGTGATTTTGGCTAAAACTCGAATACCTAATTTTTCAAATAAAGGTAGAACTCCCCACAATTCGCCTGCAATGTTGTACTCACCAATGAGATTAATATCATAAGGGGTTGTATATTCTGGTTCAGCACTACCGATAACATATTCTAGTAAGGCTTCCCCACCGACACGATTACCAAGGTTTTTACTACCAATAAAACCAGGGGAATTCACAGGGATTACGGGTGTACCTGTTTTCTTCGCTGCGGCTTCACAAACTGCGTCTAAATCATCGCCAATCAGCGCCGTCACACAAGTAGAGTAAACGAATACTGCTGCGGGTTGATAGCGTTGCTGTACTTCCAAAATTGCTTTATACAGCTTTTTTTCCCCACCGAAAATAATATCGTTCTCATTAAGGTCGGTTGTAAAACCCATTTTGTAGAGATGAGAACCAGAGGAAAGACTACCACGACCACCCCAAGAGTTACCAGAACAAGCGATCGGCCCGTGGACTAAATGAGCAACATCGGTAATGGGGACTAGGGCGATTGATGCTCCGTCAAAGGCACAACCTCCTTGTGCTGCACCAGGTTGGGCTTGTTGGTGACAAGATTTATTTTTCTTCTGCCCATGCTTATGGTGATTGTGTTCGCATCCTGGCTCACTCAGCAGCTCGTTAATTTTGCCTTGGGTGATTTTCATGAGTTTAGCAGTTGGTGATAAGAATTTGGTTCACGCAGAGACGCAGAGGCGCAGAGAGGAGGAATTGAAATTTTTTAATGCAAAGGGGTGTGGAGAATAAATAACTAGCAAATGTATTTGGTTATATCTTCAGCACACTCATCTGCGAGGTAGGAGAGGCTGCGGAAGCGTAAAGCTACAAATTCGTCGTAGAGGGGATTTAGTTTGCAGAGTGGGGGAATGTGGATGGTGTATGTAAGGAATTTAATGTTGCGTTCAAAGGGACAGCAACAGGGAATAACTTGGCAAATGAGATGGGCGGTATTGCGATCGCATACTTGAATTTGATTCACCCATTGGCGTAAGGGAAAGAGAACATCGAAGCGATCGCTACTGTTGATGATGGTACTCATAACGGTCAAGATATAAGGAATGGGGAAAAGAGCAGAGGGGGCAGAGGAAACAGGGGAGAAATGCCCAATGCCCCATGCCCTATGCCCTATGCCCATTAATTACCGAATCAAGTCGTAGGAAATATCGGTCTTAGATGGAATGATGGTGTTGCGATCCAACTCATCCAGAATTGTGTTGACAATCCAGTTGAGTAGGTTGATTGTGCCTTGGTAGCCGTAGGTAGCGTAGCGATGCAGGTGGTGGCGGTCAAAGATGGGGTAGCCAATCCGCACAAATGGGGTTTTGGTGTCGCGCCAGAGGTACTTACCGTAGGAGTTACCGATGAGCAGGTCTACGGGTTCTGTAAATAGTAAGGAACGCATATGCCAGAGGTCGCGTCCACCGTGAATTGTCGCACCTTGCCCAAAGGGGCTAGAGTCGAGTAAGGCGCGCAGTTCTGTCTCAAAATGTTCGTTGCTGTTGCTGACAAGGATGTGAACTGGTTCTGCACCTACTTCTAAGAGGAATTGTGTCAAACCAATCACTAGATCGGGATCGCCATACATTGCCACCCGCTTACCATGCAACCATGCTTGAGAATCAGTCAACGCATCCACTGCGCGTCCCCGTTCATCTTCTAGTTCTTGGGAAATGGGCTTACCAGTTAACGCCGATAGTTTCATCAAGAATTCATCAGTACCACGAATACCTACTGGACGGTTAACGTAGGTCTTTTGATGCCATTCGTGTTCGATGTATTCACGAGTTTTGGTTGTGGCATAAGCTTGGAGTGCGATCGTCGCTTCAGCATTGATAGAATCAGCTGCATCTTCTAGCTTGGTTCCACCAGGATACATATTATATGTACCATTATTCGGAGAATCCAAGTATTCTGAGTTATCTGCTAACAAGGTATAGTCAATTCCCATCACATTAGCAATCCGCTTAATTTCGCGGAGGTTGCCAATGTAGGTTTCAAACCCAGGAATAAAGTTGATTTTGCCGTTGGTGGTTTCTTTCTTCTTACCGGCTGTCAAATTTGACAGAATCCCCTTCATCATGTTGTCGTACCCCAAAATATGGGAACCAACAAAGCTGGGAGTGTGAGCATAGGGAACAGGGAAGTCTTCAGGAACAGCTCCTTCTTCCTTAGCAGTTCTAATAAAGGCTTGCAAGTCATCCCCAATTACTTCTGCCATACAGGTAGTGCAGACAGCAATCATTTTGGGCTTATATAAGTTGTAGGAAACTGCTAAACCTTCAATCAGATTCTTCAGACCACCGAATACGGCTGCATCTTCCGTCATGGAGGAGGATACGGCAGAAAACGGTTCTTTGAAGTGACGGGTCAAGTGACTGCGGAAATATGCAACGCAGCCTTGAGAACCATGTACAAAAGGTAGTGTGCCTTCAAAACCAACGGCTGCCAAAATTGATCCCAGAGGTTGGCAAGCTTTCGCAGGGTTAACAGTTAAAGCTTGACGGGCAAAGTTCTTTTCTCGATATTCCCAGGTCTTTGTCCACTCAGCAATCCGGGTAACTTCTTCGGATTCATGTCCACATTCAAACTCTTTTTTGGCTTGAAATAGCTCTTGGTATTCCTGCTGTTGGAAAAGTTCGGCGTGATCCTTAATCTTGTTTACATCGTGTTGAGCCATCAGTATTCTCCAAGTTTGGGAGGTAGGGAGTGGGGAAGCAGAGGAGGAAGAGGAAGAGGCTGTATTACTTTTTCCAAGGAGCGCCGATTAAGCTCCAGGTGGGGCTGTTGAGGGCAAGATCCATGTCACGGGCAAAAATTGCAAATCCGTCGTAGCCGTGGTATGGCCCGGAATAATCCCACGAGTGCATTTGGCGGAAAGGAAGTGCCATTTTCTGGAATACGTACTTCTCTTTAATACCAGAGGCTATTAAGTCAGGCTGGAGTGCTTTAACAAATTGCTCAAATTCATAAGCAGACACGTCATCGTAAATTAATGTGCCATTCTCAACATAGTGAGTAGTACGTTTATAGTCATCGTTGTGACCGAATTCGTAGCCTGTACCGACTAGCTTCATGCCGAGGTCTTCAAAGGCTGGAACAACGTGACGGGGACGTAAACCACCCACCATGAGAGCAACTGTTTTTCCTTCTAAGCGAGAGCGATATTTATCGAGTACTGCTTTGGTTTGCGCTTCGTATTTAGCGATGACTTCTTCTGCTTTTGCTTGGATGGTTTCATCAAACTTGGAGGCAATTTCCCGCAGGGACTCAGCAATCTTGGTGGGGCCGAAGAAGTTATATTCTAACCAGGGAATACCATAAGCTTCTTCCATGTGACGGGAGATGTAGTTCATTGAGCGGTAGCAGTGAACTAGGTTCAGTTTCACGCTGGGGGTGAGCATCATCTCATGTAGAGTACCGTCTCCAGACCACTGAGCCACAACGCGCAAGCCGATTTCTTCTAAAAGGATACGGCTAGACCAAGCATCACCACCGATGTTGTAGTCACCAATGATTGCCACATCATAGGGGCTAGGCTCAAATCCGAGAGTGCCTTCTTTCTTGGCTTTGTCAGCTTTAGGGAATACCCAGTCACGAATGGTATCGTTCGCAATGTGGTGTCCTAGGGACTGAGACACACCCCGGAAGCCTTCGCAACGCACGGGAACAACAGTCTTGCCAGTATCCTTAGCTTTTTTCTTAGCAACAGCTTCGATGTCATCCCCAATTAGACCGATGGGGCATTCTGATTGAATGGAAATCCCACGATTCAGGGGGAATAATTCTTCAATTTCATCGATGAGCTTGGCAAGTTTTTTGTCGCCACCAAATACGATGTCCCGTTCTTGGAAATCGGAGGTAAACTGCATTGTGCCAAAGCTGTCAATGCCAGTGGTACCAATGTAGTAGTTACGACGACCAGACCAGGAGTAATAACCGCAACCAACAGGGCCGTGACTAATATGGATCATATCCTTGATTGGCCCCCAGACCACACCTTTGGAGCCTGCATAGGCGCAACCACGGGTGGTCATTGTACCAGGAACAGATTTGATGTTGGACTTCACACCACAATCGGACTTGCCTGCTTCGTAAACGTTCAGGTGCTTTTCCCGTTTTTTCTTGGCTTTGTCAGGATATGCTTCCAGAACTTCCTGAAGCAAGGCTTTTTTATCAATTTCTGATGCTGCCTCGGTAGCAGTGGTTTGCTCTAAAATTGCGGCTTCGGAGGGTGTCATAGTTTATCCTCTTGACTACTTGCGATCGCAGAGTTTGGGAATAGGGAGTAGGGAGTAAAAGTAAGAAAGTGGGTGGGTAGCTAAATGGATAGATGATGTTCAGGAGGGTTCTTTACAGGTCTAAATCATCAACCCATTTACTTCTTTCGCTAACCCCAGCCCACAATTAGCTGACGAGTAAGCTTAAACAACAATAGCGGTTTTGGCTGCGTCTTCTGCAACTGCCTTATGGTACTCTTCTTCGCCGCCAAGGATGCCGAATTCAACTAGCAGTTCTTCCAGTTCGTCCATTGAGATGGGGGTTGGAATAGTTAACTTGGTGTTGTCTTTGATCTTCTGAGCCAGAACACGGTATTCGTTGGCTTGGGGATGTTCTGGACAATACTCAATCACGGTCATCCGTCGTAGTTCAGCATGTTGCACCACATTGTCACGAGGAACAAAGTGAATCATTTGAGTATTTAGTCTTTCAGCCAAGGCTTCAATCAATTCAACTTCGCCATCAACGTTGCGGCTATTGCAGATTAAACCGCCCAAGCGTACACCACCGGAATGAGCATACTTGAGAATGCCTCGTGCAATGTTATTGGCAGCATACATTGCCATCATTTCACCAGAGCAAACGATGTAAATTTCTTGTGCTTTGCCTTCACGGATAGGCATAGCGAAACCACCACAAACAACGTCGCCCAATACGTCGTAGGAAACGAAATCTAAATCTTCGTAAGCACCGTTTTCTTCCAAGAAGTTGATAGCGGTAATGATCCCACGTCCAGCACAGCCAACACCAGGCTCAGGCCCACCTGACTCCACACACTTGACATCCCGGTAACCAGTCAGCAATACTTCTTCCAACTCTATATCTTCAACTGCACCACGTTCAGCAGCTAAGTGCAGAATAGTGGTTTGAGCTTTGCTGTGCAACATCAAACGGGTAGAATCTGCTTTCGGGTCACATCCGACGATCATGATCCTTTGACCCATTTCAGCAAGACCAGCAAGCGTATTTTGAGAGGTTGTGGACTTACCGATACCGCCTTTACCGTAGAATGCGATTTGTCTAATGTTGTCAGTCATGGTTGTTTTTCCTAGTAATGGGTTGATGTTTTGGTTTTTGTGAACTTTTGGGTTTTATAGATGCGATCGCTCTTAGTAACTAGGCGATCGCGGTTGAGAAAGTCGCTGGTGGCGCTCGCTCTAACACATTACGAACGAGAAAGGAGAAAGATTGCATGGTTTGGTAATTGGTAATTGGTAATTGGTGTGATTTTTAACGACCCTTACTGATGCTGAATATGGGGTCAACGGCTTCTACTCGTAGGTTTTGGCTCACACGCTCTTGTAATTTGGCTTCAACTGCTACTTTGAGGGTTGCAGTGCTACTGGGGCAGGAACCACAAGCACCCTGTAGCATCACTTGCACCCGGTCTCCATCCACATCGTACAGTTCAATATCTCCGCCATCGGCAATCAGTAGTGGTCTAACTTCTTCGTCTAGAACCTTTTGAATCAAGGCGATTTTTTGGACGGTTGTTAGTGGTCGTGTGGATTGTTCTTGAGTAGTTGCAGCAATTTTTGTGCTTAATTTATAGCTAGTACCAACAACTGATTCTTTTTGTACTGCAGAGATTAGGTCATCGATATTAGCTAGACAAGAACCGCAGCCACCACCCGCCTTGATATAGCTGGTTACTTGTTCGGCAGTAGTGAGGCTGTTTTCTTGAATCACCCGACGAACCTTGGATTCGCTGATCCCAAAGCAACTACAAATCAATGCGCCTTCATCATCGTCATGAGCAACTACCGGAATACCTCGGTATTTGAAAATCGCTGCTTCTAAAGCTTCTTGCCCCATCACCGAACAGTGCATCTTGGCTTCAGGTAATCCGCCCAGGTATTCAGCAATCTCCTTGTTGGTAACTTTTAATGCTTCATCTAAGGTTATACCTTTAATTAACTCAGTCAAAGCCGAAGAAGATGCGATCGCACTGGTGCAACCAAAAGTCTGAAAACGAGCATCAAGAATTTTATCGCTGTCTACTTCTACCTTGAGATGCAGTCTCAGAGCGTCGCCGCAAGCAATACTGCCCACCTCTCCAAAAACCACCGCTACACCTGCTTCGTTACTATTTTCTATTGCACCTTGGTTTTTGGGGTTGTAAAAAAGTTCTAATACCTTATCCGTATATTCCCACATGATCGATTTTAGATTTTGGATTTTGAATTTTGTATTGATTATTTGGTTATTAGGAAAATTCTTTCTCTTACCCGATCCCCAGTCCCTAATCCCCAGTCCCTGATCAATGAGCCAACGCTTCTTCCCGCCCTTGCAGCCAATCAGCTTGGTCGTTGTTGAATGGAGAGATAGCCCGTAGGCGTTCGACAATTGGAGGCATGACTTCAAGGACTTTATCTATCTCGGCTTCAGTGGTGTAGCGTGAAAGACTGAAGCGAATCGAACCGTGCAGAATGGTGTATGGTAAGCCCATTGCCCGTAAAACATGGGAGGGTTCTAAAGAACCAGAAGTACAAGCGGAACCAGAAGATGCACAGATGCCGTATTGGTTGAGGGATAATAAAATCGCTTCGCCTTCAATGTACTTGAAACCGATATTGGTGGTGTTAGGTAATCTAGAAGTGGGATGACCATTAATTTGAGTGTCAGCGATCGCAGTCAGCAAACCTTTTTCTAAGCGATCGCGTAATGCTTTTTCCCGTTGTATATCTTTTAAATGTACTTGCGCTAATTCCGCAGCTTTGCCTAAAGCAATAATACCAGGAACGTTCTCTGTACCTGCTCTGCGTCCTCGTTCTTGGTGTCCACCAATTAACAGGGGACGGAACCTCACACCGCGTCTGACATACAATGCACCCATCCCTTTAGGAGCATGGAGTTTGTGACCGGAGAGGGTGAGCATATCAATGCTGCTAGTCTTGAGGTTGAGGGGAACTTTACCCACCACCTGGACTGCATCTACATGGAAGATAGCACCTGCATCTTTCGCCCGTAAACCAATCTGCTCGATGGGGAAAATCACGCCGGTTTCATTGTTGGCATACATGGTGGAAACTAAAGCAGTATTGCCAGTGAGGGCGGCTTCTAGTTCCATCAAGTCGATTTGTCCCTGATCATCTACAGATAAGTAGGTAACTGTATAGCCTTGTTTTTCTAGTTGTTTGCAGACATTGAGTATTGCTGCGTGTTCTACCTGAGTAGTAATAATATGGCGTTTTTCAGGTTGTGCTGCTAAAGCTGCTTTGATGGCTGCGTTATTGCCTTCAGTACCGCAACTGGTGAAGATAATTTCGGAATCTTCGGCTCCTAAAAGGGATGCAACTTGCGCCCTAGCTTCCCTAACTGCTTTCCCTACCTGTCCGCCAAAGCTGTGCATCGAAGAAGGATTACCGTAAAACTCGGTGAGGTAGGGCAGCATCGCCTTTATAACTTGCTCATCTACCTTAGTCGTGGCATTGTTATCTAAATAAATCACACTCATGCTTCTACACTCACCACTTTTTGCTTGCGCTTAGATAATTGCTCGGAAAGTTTTTGAGAATACAGATTAAACCAGCGTTCCCAGTAATCTGTTTGGGATGTTCCTATTAACTTGGCGATGAGGCGATCGTGAGTAGCAAACCACCATTCCCAATAATCAGTCGGCACAGGAATGCAACCATCTTGTGTAGGACAATAAGCGAGACATTGAGAAACACTATAAGCACCAACACAGTTTGTACAAAGATTAGAATCAATCCAGTAGTGACCATCTGTGGTGATTTTGATTGCACCTGTGGGACATACAGACCGACAGCGATCGCAGGAAATACATTGGCTGGTAATCTTGTAACCCATAACTATCCTCCTTTTTGGGCATTGGTAATGGGTAATGAGTAATGAGTAATGAGTAATGAGTAATGAGTAATGAGTAATGAGTAATAGTAATTGCTCATTGTCTCCTTGTCTCCTTGTCCCCCTGCTTCCTCATCCCCCTCATCCCCTCCCCAGTCCCCAGTCCCCAGTCCCTATTCCCCAGTCCCTAAAATCCATTGCTCGTAAAATTCCAAAGCAACTTTTTCAATTACGTCGTAAGCTTCAACGGTCTGTAAGCCAGCTTTGAGCAATTGTTCTTGAGGACAGTGACCTATTTTGGACACCAGAACCGCTTTGCAATCGGAAATAGTATTAATAATGTTGTCTAAAGTGGCTTCTTCGCCATATCCACTTTGACAGTAATGGTCAATTTTGCGATGACCGACAAATTTAGCACTGCTGCCATCGACTTCGTAAATCATAAACTCTTTAGCATGACCGAAGTGCTGGTTAACTAAACCACCGCCTTTAGTGGCGACTGCAACTAAGATTTTGGGTCTGTCTTGTAGAGATGTTGTATGTAATGTCTCTACTACCTTTTCTTTGACGGCTTGAATTTCTTTTTGCGATTTCTCAATACCTGCATGAACTTCTTGGCGTTGCTCTAGATTATATTCTGGAGGCATTTCCATGAATTTATCTTTGGTGAATTCTTGACTACGGTCTTCACCTAACAATCCCACAGCATCGGCGCGACACTGGCGACAGTGGCGCATCATTTTCATATTGCCAGAACAGCTATCTTGTACTGCTTTCAATTCTTTAGATGTGGGGCCGCGCTGACCTGTTAAACCAAAGTGAGTACCATGTTCTGGGGCAGAAATCAGGGGCATAATATTGTGGAGGAATGCGCCCTTAGAACGAATGACTTTGTTGACTTCTACCAAATGTTCGTCGTTAATTCCCGGAATCATGACCGAGTTAACTTTGCAAAGGATGTCTGCTTCTTGTAAGGCTTGTAATCCTTCCATCTGCTTTTCATGCAGAATGCGGACACCTTCAATCCCTCTATAGCGCTTGCGTTTGTAGTGAACCCAAGGATAAATCTTCGCTCCGATTTCTGGGTCTACCATATTAATAGTTATGGTGACGTGGTCGATGTTGAGTTGTTTAATTCGATCCACGTAATCGGGAAGCATCAATCCGTTAGTTGACAGACAAAGCTTGATATCTGGTGCTTTCTCGGCAATTAACTCGAAGGTGCGGAAAGTTTTTTCTGGGTTCGCTAGGGGATCTCCAGGGCCTGCAATTCCCAAAACGGTCATTTGGGGAATTTTGCCTGCAATCACTAAAACTTTATGCGCTGCTTCTTCTGGTGTGAGCAGTTCGCTGACAACACCAGGACGGCTTTCGTTTGCACAGTCATATTTGCGGTTGCAATAGTTGCATTGAATATTACAAGCTGGTGCTACTGCAACGTGCATCCTCGCATAGTGATGATGCGCTTCTTCGCTATAGCAAGGATGTTTTGCAATCCTTGCTTGGATTTTTTCATCTAAACTTGTTGTGGTATCGGTTTTGCTACTGCAACCACAACCGCCGGATTTGGCTTGAGTTGTTATCTCCGTAGTGGCAGAAGTTAAAAGCCCTGTAGGTGGTGTCATTGAATTTCGCTACGTATTAGAGTTGGGGGCTGGCATTATGGAAGATGCTTTCAATCTCAGCCAAGTTAGTTGACTATTAACGGTTAACTGTCAACGGTCAAAAATCCACACCATTAAATATGTAAATAAAATGTGGAACAGCTAATATCGCATCTTCAATTACTTCTCGCTACAACTTTTGATAGTTATAACTGTCGGGTCTTGGTTAGTGCATTCAGTATTTAGCGATACATTTTTGTTAGTGCCTTGGGTGTTGTGCGCTACATGTTTTATTTATAGCAGCAGCTTCACAAGCGGAAGTTGTGAGTGTTTTTTATAATTTATTAAACTTATTAAGCTTGTACTCAAAAAGTGAAACTGATACTTGCCAAGCTTTGCAAAAATTTTAAAAAAAGTTTTTAGGGATAGGTACTAGTATTTTCTGCACTAGGTACGAGTATTTATGATGAAGGGGTTCAAGTATTTCTGTACTCGCCTTGAACCTAGCACTAACAAGAGTTTGAGTCTAATTTGAGGTGTTTTTTGGTTGAGTTTTATCTGTACTCAGATATTGCTCTATCGCTACCCAAAACACTAGTTATTTGGGTATTTGAGAGATAAATAACTGGAGTAGTTAACCAAACACTGCCCCAGTCGTTAAGCGAAATTCAATTCCGTATCCAAAATAACACTTTTCTCATGGAAAAATTTAATTTTAAAATAACTTAACCAAAAATCGTGTCATGAGATACAGAACCACTGTTTTCATACTTGCGGGATTTTTTGTTTATGCAGAGCATCACAAAGTTGAGCTAATTATGTGCGGGGTCACTCCCGTTGAGGCTTTTACCCCATGAAACTACTTCAGGAAAACAAATCATAGGAAATCGTAACTTCAGATACAGAAAATTATTGTTTAATACATTTCATCTAAGATGAAGATGAGTACAAATTTATATGCCAGCAAATAAAATCAAAATTCGGTCAAATCCCTATGGGACTTTCATTTTGAAATAAATAAGTACTGACTATTGACTTTGATAAATACTAGTACCTTGGGGGAAAAAAAATTTTTTCTGCTTGTAAATTCTGATGAAATCAGGATTGATAGTAATTGAGTACAGGCTAATGAATGCACTGGTATGGTTAGAGTCACCTGGTATAACTAGTTCTTATAAACTGGGCGGGATAGAAATAGACTAGTACCGCTGCCTTAGAAGTCAAAAGAGACGCGATTAATCGCGTCTGTACAAAAGTACTGTTTTCTTTAATAACGATAATTATCACCAATACTACATAGATTTTTAAGTGTAGTAGTTAATTAGTGATTGTTGAATAGGTATAAATTCAAATTTTTGAGCATGACTCATAAATAATTAAGAATCAAAATTTTCTACAGGCATTTTGCTTATGTTTAAGCCTCCTACTTGTAATCTTAATACGCAAATTTCCGAGATACCTGTTAGCGATCGCTGGCGAATTTATCAGCACTTACAAGATTTAATGATTCCTTGTCGGTCGCCAGCAGATCATTCTGTGATGGTGGGTTTTAATCATGCGATCGCAGCTCTTTTTGTTCGCAGTCATGCCCACAATTCTTTCGCTGATCGGCAAGAGTTACTCGATTGGCTAGAAAAATCCTGTACAGCAGAAGTGAATTATTAATTACTCGCTGATGAAAATTTACTCATGAGGAAGCTAGCATCATGACAGTATTACTTGCCAGTATCAGTTTGATAGTTATTCCTGCAATTGTGAATACATACTTTGGCTATTTATTGCTACGAGCCAAGAAATAAATTTTGAGTAATTCATCATACCACTATTGCTAATAGCAATTAATCCCCAGGGGAAAAGCTAAAATCCTACAAGAGGCGTTGGGCATTATGAATGCGATCATTGTTAACGATACTACACTAAGGGATGGAGAACAAGCGGCGGGTGTAGCCTTTAATGTTGAGGAAAAAGTAGCGATCGCTAAATTATTGGACGCTATTGGTGTAGGTGAATTAGAAGTAGGTATTCCCGCAATGGGTGAAGTGGAAACCCAAGCGATCGCCGCAATTTCTCGCTTGGGTTTAACAGCTCAACTTTTAGGCTGGAATCGCGCGAATATCTCAGATATTCAGGCTTCCATCGCCTGTGGGTTGCAGCGCGTACATATATCCGTTCCTGTTTCCGAAATTCAAATTGCTGCCAAATTTCACGGACAGTGGCGCTTGATGTTAAAAAAACTCAAAGATGCAATTAGCTTTGCACGCGATCGCGGTCTTTGGGTAGCTGTAGGTGGTGAAGATTCTTCTAGAGCCGATGAAAAATTCCTCTTAGATGTAGCGCTTTATGCTCAAGAATGGGGTGCGTCCAGGTTTCGCTTTTGCGACACTATCGGCATTCTCGACTCCTTTACTACATACACCAGAGTTCATCAATTGGTGATGTATTTATCAATCCCAGTGGAAATGCACACCCATAATGATTTCGGTTTAGCAACCGCAAATGCTTTAGCTGGGTTGCAAGCTGGCGCTTTATCGGTGAATACAACCGTTAACGGCTTGGGGGAAAGAGCTGGTAACGCCGCCTTAGAAGAAGTGGTGATGGCGCTCAAACGCCTTCAAGAAATCGATTTAGGAATTGATACCACTCGGTTATTGGAACTTTCGCGAATAGTAGCCACAGCCTCCGGTTGTCATGTACCTCCTTGGAAAGCGATCGTTGGCGAAAATACCTTTGCTCATGAATCTGGAATTCACGCTCATGGCGTTTTGCAAAACCCTGTGACTTACGAACCTTTTGCACCAGAAGAAGTAGGCTGGGAAAGACGCTTAGTTGTGGGTAAACATTCGGGTCGGCATTTGGTAGCTAACTTACTACGGCAACAAGGGATCAACTTAAACCCAGATGAAACCCAATCCATTTTAGATGCAGTACGGCAACAATCTGTAGAAAATAAACGCAGTCTAAATATGCAAGAACTATTGAGTTTAGTTCCATCTGAAAGGTGATTCAATTTTGATTTTGGATGAGTTTTGAAATTGATATAAATCCTATGCAATTAGACGAATTAGAACTTGATTTACCACCAGCTTTTGAAATTGGCTCAAAAGTCAGAACTCGCAAACTGATCCGTAATGATGGCACATATCCCGGTCAAGAAATTGGGGCAACTCTAGCCAAAAAAGGAGAAATTGGATACATCGTCAGTATAGGAACATTTTTGCAAAATTCCTATATTTATGCAGTGCATTTTATTGAAAAAGGTTTAATAGTCGGTTGTCGTAAAAAAGAATTAGAAATTGTTGAGGAAGCTAAATGAAAGTAATGCTGCGTCAGAATTCTGCTGGACAGTTATTAGTCTATGTTGCTAAAAAAGACCTTGAGGAAGAAGTGGTCAGCCAAACAGAGGGTTCGGAAGGTAAAATTTTTACCTTAGCAAACGGTTGGGAATTAGCAATTCCAAATTTATCAGAACCTTTACAATTACCGCAGACTGTAGAAGCAAAAAGGCTTTCCTAAACAATACTTTTTTAAATAAATAAGTAGGGTGTGTTGTCGCGCAGCGCAACGCACCAATTCATCAGTGTTAGCAAATTAAAAAATATTGATAAAATTTAATATACAAAATAATTTTTTGACCGTATTTGCTCAGGTTAAAAAAATGTATTGAAATTTTTGCTAAGTCAGCCTGATTATTAGATGAATTCAAAGTGATTAAAGCGTTATTTTTAATCAAGTGACCTTTTGGCAATATCCTCAATATTTACATCAAAGTGAGTCATTAAAACTACAGTCCAATACAAAAGTCCGCTTAATTTCTTAGTGAGTTTTTCGCGGTCTATTGGTTTGAAATCTACTAATAATTTATCTATCATTTCGTTAATCTCCTCAGCTTGGGTTAATACCATCCCTGCTGTGGAAGAGATTTTTACCTCATAGTTATAATCACTATCATTATTAGTTGCCTCTACTTTTTTTTGATAATCGTTTAATTGCATAGTTAGTCACACCTTGGGTTAACTTAGTAAATAATGGTTGTAATTATTTAGTAATATTGGTTACACAGTTTAAAGCAGCATTATATCTCATGTAAAGAATTTACAGCATCGGCATTTGCCAGGAATTACAGGGTTATAAAGATAAATGAGATAGACAGGACACAATAATGTTGCGCCCGTCAAACATCCTTTCATCTTATATCCGCCGAATTAGTTATTTTCCGCTGTCAAGCTAGTCTTTAAGCGAACATTATAAGGGTAATTTATTTGATTGAAAGCGCCGAAAATCCATCCCCTTGAGGGTTGAGTTTTTATCCTTGCTTGATTTTGGTAAACAAAGTTTCGTATTGCTTTGTCGCAGAATCAGACAAGGGGAGCAAAAATTCGCTTTTATCGAAAACTGCAGGATTATTCACTAAAAGACTGATCAATGGTTCCTGAATATCTGAAGCTGCAATATTTGTTGCAGTTGGCGAGTTAGTTTTGGTGAGGATCGCAATTTGTTTAGCGATCGCGGGTTGTAAACAAAAATCGATCCATCTATTTAATAAATCATCTTTAACAGCACCTTTGGGACGTACCCATAGATCAGCCCATAATGATGTTCCCGATTGGGGGATAGCTGCTGCTAGTTGGGGATAACGCAATAATACTGGCGTTGCATCCTCAGACCAAGCCAGCGCTAGCCAGGTGTCACCAACAATTAAGGGTTCTAGGTAGGTTCGAGAATCGTAGAATTTAACTTGTTGATTTAATGTTCGTAATTCTGTTTCCAAGTTTGGTACTTGGTCAAGATTCTCGGTATTGTAAGATTTTCCTAATTTCTTTAAAACTAGACCAATTACTTCTCGTGGGTGATTGAGTAGAGAAATGTGCGATCGCACTTCCTCTCGCCACAAATCACTCCAATCTTGGGGTGTCCATCCCAATTTTTGGAACTTTTGGCGATCATAAATTAATACTGTATTACCCCAGCGGTAAGGAGCCGCCCAAACTTTCCCTTGCGGATCGGGATTACCTTGGTCGTTGCGCGTTACCAGTTGCTTCCACTTTTCCTCTACAGCCGACCACTGTTTTATTTGTCCTTGATTTATTGGCTCAACTAGATTTTGTTGAATCGCCGCTTTCAGCCAATAATCTCCCAATGTGACTAAGTCAGCTACAGGCGTTTTTTGGTTTTCCTGAAATGGGATAAATCGGCTCCATCCTTGCTCATCGCTAGTTTTTGGCTTTTCTTGCCAACTTTGCAATTGTTTAAATAAATCTTGTATTTGATCGACAGGAGTAAATTTTGACTCTATCTGTCGCTGCAAGTTTTTCTGAAATTGATTAACTACCTGGCCAGGTATGGAACCTTTTAATAGCTGTACTTTCAGCTGCGTCTGGTTGCTTCCGCCACAGCCAATAAGTAGTTGTGAAATTGCCAGTGTACCTGTGGCTAATATAAACGACCGTCGATCCATCGATTATAGGATATGAAATGTTGCATTATACCTATGTTAAGCATTGAAATACCAGAATTTTAACAACCTGCACTCTTGAGGGCACTCCAAAAAATCAATTGTTCATCTGAGAGTCGTTAACAGTAGACTGTTGACTATTAACTGTGAACAGTCAACCATAGCTTCCTGAGTTTTTATCCTACTTTCGATAGATGTAGAAATTTGGTGGTGCTTGCTCTAATTAACAGTAGGCTACTACTTAATATTTTTCCCTAATTATCTCAATTACCCAATTCTGCTTGATTTCTCTGCTATATGGTCGAATACCCATGATTGGTAGAGAATGTATCCGTCGCATATTTGATTACTATACTACAAACTCCTGACCAGAGAGAAACGCGATCGCCTAGGGAATAGCTGAGTCGGATTTTATTAGCTCACCCTAGCAATAGCACTACACCAACTTTTAACTGTAACTCTTCTGGTAATTACACACCTGTCTAAATAAAATTTTTGCGTCTAAGTTCAACTAGATTCTGCTGCTAAACCCATAAGAATGGACATATTTGTTGGTTATTAAGCAGCAAAATCTTCAATTATCTCTATTTTATAGAATTTATCGTAAAATTAATCCCAAAAACTTAAATTTACTCAACAAAATCCTGAGAGCTACCAAGGAAAATATTGAGATATATAGATAAGTAATGACTTTAGTTTCACAATCCAACAGAAGTTGGCAAAAATTAAATAATTCATAAGTATATTTAAGGTCGGCAGTAAATTGAATAACATAGAGAAAATATGCGGATTAGGGTATTAAATGGAGCCATTACAAAAGCAGATCACGACTTTGAGCCATAAGCTGGATAACCTCTGCCAAGTGATTGAGGAGCTTGATGGTAAAGTGACTCAAACTCTATCAGAATGCTCTTTAGCTAAAACCCAGGCCAGAGATGGTTATTCAGACAATACCGAAGCTGTACATTACCAGTTTCGGGGAAATCTCAATTACAATCCTGAAATGGAACATAAGGATGTATTGGCTGATGGCATTTACAGCGATATGAATCGTCAAGGAGGAGAAAAAACTATCTCCCCAGAAATTCAAATACAAAGACTAACAGCACAATTAACTGCAGCGTACAATCGCATTGCAGCCTTAGAAGAACAATTACTCCGAGAAAGAATTCATTAATTCCGTCGAACAATTTTAGATTTTTAGGTTGACCCCAAGCCTTCTACGGGGTTTTAAATTTTGGATGTTTAATTTTTCCCAAATTAATCAGCAGCTTTTGCGTAAATATTGACGATTTCAATCCAAAATTCTCAATTTACAATCTAAAAATCAGTCACTTTTGTAACAGAATAGATCCAAACTTGCTGAGTCTTGACATCCGCTATTGTTGATTGAATCTGCTCAATCTCTCAAGTTGTTTTTCGATGGCTTCCAAAAGTTGGTTTTGCTGCCAATCTAGACTAAGATGAGCAGCGATCGCAGATCCTCCAGCGCCCATACCTTCTTTAACAAAGCCCTGCTCGTAAGCCTGGAGTTGGGGATAACAAGAATCAGTAAAATTCAGTTGTGTAGCTAGTAAGGGTGGGGTTTCTCCACCCTTCATCATGTCTTGTCTACCTAAACTTAAGGCTAGTTCCACCGTCCCCCCAGTGGGATCTTCTGCTACCCAGCGCGTCGTACCCACTACTACTTCTTCTGGTTGCCAAGGTAAATTGTAAGCTTGAGCGATCGCATTAATCAGAGCGTATACTGCTAGCATTTGCGTCCCACCAGCCAGTAACACACCACAACTGCGACTAGCTGCGATCGCCATTCCCGCCACAACTACCTGCATCGGATCACCAACAGCTGCGATCAGTTCTAAAGGATCTACTTTGGGTTGGTAATTGGTAATTGGGGATTGGAGATTGCTTACTCTTTGTCTCATTTTCTCCAAACCTGCTTGTACCAAGGCCGATTTTTGCTCATGGTTACAAATAGGATGACTGCTGTTGACTTTGCCCTCGGCTGGTATGCCTAAGCCAGTTAAAATTGCTAAAGCGGTAGTAGTGCCACCAACCACACATTCCCCTAAAACTAAATACCCATCTTGATTAGCAGCCAGTTTAGTACCCCAAAGCAACCCTTGTTCTAGCAAGTGCTGTACTGTTGCTAATTCCATCGCGTTACCTTGACTTAAACACCTAGCGGGAAAGCCACCCAAATCGATGCTGGGAACTGCTGGGGTGTAGGGTAATCCTGCATTAAACAAATAAACAGGAGTTTTCAGCGCTTCCACTACAGCGCGAGAAATCAGCACAGGCGACGCGCCAGCCGCTAGTGGTGGTAAGGGATATGTGGCTTGGTGTTCAGCACCGTAGTAGAGAAATTCTGCATCAGCACAAGCGGTATACTTCCTATCTTCTGGAGTCTTTCCCGCCGCAGAAATTCCTGGAATCAAAGCAGTTTCCGTAAATCCTAAAACATAAACAAACACAGGTAGGCGATCGCGATACTTAGCAATCCAAGCTTCTCCCTGTGCTATTTGAGTATAAATACTAATCATTGGAGGGGTCAAGGGTCAAAGGTCAAGGGTCAAGGGTGAATGCTACTAAGTTTAGGTTCCTAATATTTGTTTCCCTACCTTTCCCATATAACTCTGCTCCCTAATATTTGTGCGATCCGGTATGAAGTTCAATTACTATAACTCTGGACTTTGGACTTTGGACTCTTGTACAGACGCGATTAATCGCGTCTGTGCAACTTTTGACTATTATTCATAATCCATCAAAACTTGTACCCAGCGAGGCGGACGGGGGATGGGATTTCCCAGGCGATCCAACAACAGCCATGCTCCTATGTGGACTACAAACAAGTAGATAAAATTATTGAACATAATCAAAGCGATCGCCCCGATTTGAATCCACAATGTACTGGGATTGATTAATAATCCCAGCTTCAGGAATATCCACTCAAGTAGTTCTGTTACTTGGTTGATCGCATAAATCCAAAGGTCTTCACCCGATAAAACAGACAGGAACCATACCCTAAAAAACGCCCCTACAGTTCCGAGTAACATACCCAAGGTAATAGAAACGATCCAGGGGACACGGCGATTCCATGCGCTTCCTAACAGCACGCCCATGAAACCATAGGGCATCACAAACAGTAAACTACGAACAGGGCCCATTAACACCCCTAACAGCAAGCCAGATGTTACCGCCGCCATCCAAGCAGCTCGTCGCCCCCAACGCAAGTAAACTAGAGCGATCGGTACTGGAAAAAATATTTTTAATAACGGGCCCAAAGGGAAATAAAAATTAATAAACCAAATCAAACTCGCAGTACTAGCCAAAAACGCCGTTTCCACCATTCTTAGAGGTGCATCTACCTTTAATTGGGGTGGTTGCAGCGTGCTTTGATTGTCAAACTTGAGCGAATTGCCTTGTTTGTCTGACCGATTTTGCGGTGTTTGAGATTCAGGCGATGAACCTGGCTTTGGCTCATCTGGCAGAGAATCTAAAATGCTCATATTTGACAAGTATTTAAACGATCATTCTTTCCAAGGCAGTCAAATCAGGAATACAAATAATATCCTGATCCCGTCTAATCAAGCCTTTCTTTTCTAGCCTTGTCAAGACTCGTGTCACTGTTTCTCGTGCCAGTCCACTTAAACTGCTCAGTTCTCGATGCGGTAAATTAGGAATTTCTGTACCCGTTTGCGCTTTTTTTCCCTGTCCTTCAGCCAAAAATAGTAAGGTGTCAGCTACCCGTGATTGGCTATCAGATTCCCGCAATCGCAGTCTCCGATTGACTTGTCGCAAACGCCGCGCCATCAGTTGAGCTAATCGCATTCCTGCCATAGGTTCTGTTTGAAGTAACTTGACAAAGTCCTGCGATGGCATACTACCAATGACAGTAGGTGTGAGGGTAATGACATCGGTAGAGCGAGGTACTTCATCTAGCGCCGCCATTTCCCCAAACAGTTCCCCTTTCCCGATAATGTTTAATGTTACCTCTTTGCCTTCTAAATTATAGGTACGAATTTTGACCCAACCATCAACAATAAAGTATACTGAACCACCCCAATCATTTTCCAGTAAAATCACTTGATTGGGTGGATGAGTACGGGTCACAAAATGAGTGAGGGCTGTTTCCACAACCAATTCCGGTAGCCCTTGAAAAAAGGGAGTCGAGAGCATCCAGGGATTGGCAGGTGTTTGCAGGCTAAATCGGTCTTCCATTACATCATCTGAATTACATATTTATTAAATAAAGCTGTTGGATACACAACAAACGAGAGTGCTATCTTAAGCCTAAGCTATCAGAACCCAGCACTTTACAAAAATAAAACTAAACTATGTTACACAAGAAAGCGATCCAAGAGTTGTTTTTTTAGTATCTAAAAACCTCAGGGAGTGTAGAAACGGCTCATAAGGTTATTCTTTAGGGGCCAATGCGATCGCCAACTCTTAACTTCCCAACCTCAGTAGACACATTAATGATACTCAAGGTAGTTAATTTTTGCTAACCTTAGACTCTTAACTTAACGGATTGGGGATTGGGGACTAGGGATTGGGGACTAGGGACTAGGGACTGGGGATATGTAGACGCGTTGAGGCCACTCTGCGAGAACGCCGAACGGCGAACCCGTAGAGTGGGGGACAAGGAGACAAGGAGAAATTAATTACCAATTACCTCTTACCATGCCCAATGCCCAATGCCCCATTACCAATCCCAATTTATGCCCAAGGTCTATTGACGATAGCCTAAATTCCCATAATCTATAACATAAACATAATTGCACTTAGAAGTGCGATCGGGAGATTGGCAAAACGCCAACCCGCGTAGCTTCAATAATTGTAAATTAACTTGCTTAAAAATTGACAGAAAGTTCTACCTAAGGTATATACAGTGACTTCTCGCGCAGATGAAATTCAAAGACTAATTGCAGATATTGACAATTTACTTGCCAGTAATGGTAAGCGCCTGTCTAAACTCCTGTCTAGTCAGGCGCAGGAGCCAAAAGAGGTTTTAGACCGAGTTCGCGATTTTCTTGTGAAACTGGGAGAAAGTGAGGTTTTGGCGAATGATACTCAAAACCAACCCTCCCAACAGAAACCGCGATCGCCTTTGTTAGCAAAATTTGTCGATCAAAATAGTCAGCAATCTTTAAGCCAAACCCAGCAGTCCCATGAGGAACAGAGCCAAAACTTAAATAGTGAAATTAAAGCTTTGCTTCAGCCGTTGCAAGCAGAATTGTCAACCTTGTTGCAAGAAAGAGCAACGCTGGTGCAGGAAATTAGGCAACTAGAGCAAAGGCGACTACATAACTATTCCCTAACCCAACAGTTAGCAAACCAAGAACAAATCATTAAGGAATTTTTAGAGGTGCTTGGCAGTCGCCTCGTGCCAGCTTTAACCTCAAATTTGGCGCAGAGTTTGGCAAATTCTTCTAGTGCAGCCACAACAAATAACACCACTCCTGACGCTGTGGGAGCGACACCTCAACCTTTGTTACAATCTTCCGAGCCAGTAGAGCAGTTAACTAGGCTAGGCAAGGAATTTGATCAACGCTTACTGTCGTTAGATGGCACGTTAAATATTGTCTTTGAGGCATTACAGCGTAATATTCGGACTTACCATGAGTCCCTATCGCAAGCCCTTACCAGAATGCACGCTCAAGGGTTGCAAGGGGAACAAGTGATGGTCAGCTTTGTTAATAATTTGACACAGTATTTACAAGAATTTCCTCAACAGCAAGCTTCTTTATCGGTACCTAGGGAAGAAGTAATTCCACCATCACTTCTAGAGCCGGATGATACTCAAGTTGAATTAGTCAATCAACCATTAGTAAATTTACCAGCACAACCAGAAAATACTGCACCTCCAGAAGACTTGGATGCAATGCTGTTGGAACTGATTGCAGATGCATCCTCATCTTTTGAGACTCCTGATGCTGCAACGCCAACTACATTACAGTCAGATAGTTCTCCAGTAGATGAAGTAGATAAACTTTATGCCAGTTTGTTTGGCAAGAAAAATCAGACTCAGCCTGTTGAGGAAATAGCGTCAAACCAAGTTGTTGTTAATAAGCTATCTCCACCAGAAACTGTTTTACCATCAGTATTACCTACAGAAACCGTCGAACCTGTAGATGTTGTCTCTACAGCAAATAATGTGGAGTTGGAGCAAATAGACATTACTGTTGCAGAAACAAGTCAAGATACTTTACCCGCAATAGAAAATTTACCTCCACCACCCACAGATTTATTTTCACAAGAATGGGAAACATTATTTTTTGACGAAACTCCAGCCATAACACCACCATCTGCCGCGGTAACAACCACAAGCGAGGTTAAAGCTAATCAAGCTAATACCGATACCATTACAGCCCTGACAGATTTATTAGTTGATTTAGGAGATGAACCACAAGTACTTGCAGTTTCATCTCCCCTAGAAGATGTCTCAACTTCAAAAACAGTCATCACTCCTAGCCAACGTCAGGAAGTAGAGGCGCACGATGAGCAACAAGAGAACTCGTTAGATAACTATATTCCAGCTTCACCACGAGAAAATTTGCTCTCCCTAGAAACAGCAGCTACCATGCCAGATATTTCCTTGGATGATGAGCAGTTACAGCTATTGGATCAAGATTTGGCTAACTTTGATGGGCTGCTAAATTCTCAGTCACCGCTAATTACCAGCTGGGTGAATCGAACCAATCAAGGACATCAACAAAAGACAGCCAAGGAAACTGTTACTGAGGAACCAGCAGAAAATCTCTCTCCCAATGCTTTTAATAATACAGAAGCGCCCCAACTGGCACCAACTTCCTTCCCACAGCCAGAAGCTGAGTTAGACTTTAGCCCAATCATTGAAAAAAAAAAGGAAGAGACAACAGCCACAGCCGATCCTTCGCTGTCTGGCGCGCCCAGCCTAAATCAGCCACAACCCGCACCTCAAAATACTCCAGAGTCGAACTGGTATCTAGGAATTGATTTTGGCACAACGGGTATTTCCGCCGCACTCTTGAATCGCTCTACTTGTGTTGTATATCCTATTTACTGGTCAGCAGAAAATCCAGCGGGCGGTAGTTCTTTCCA
Organism: Calothrix membranacea FACHB-236; assembly: GCF_014696315.1. Lineage (GTDB taxonomy): Bacteria > Cyanobacteriota > Cyanobacteriia > Cyanobacteriales > Nostocaceae > Aulosira > Aulosira membranacea. Next base: position 129,610 of record NZ_JACJPX010000003.1, on the reverse strand, counting down.
GCAGTCGTTTCGGTTACCAGCAGAAGTTTATCTACCTACGGCTTCTGCACCTGCATCTGTCGCCCCAGAAAAATTATCTGACAACTTAGCTAGTACTCCCGCACCACCAAAGTCAGATTCAAAATTAAAAAATACTCTTTATTCCGCACAGTTAAAACCCTATTTACAAGTAGCTATTCCCTACAAAAGTGCTAGGCAAAAATGGGAACCTGTGCTGCAATTTAATGACTTTTCTGCGGGGCCTTTAGTTTGGGTTGTGCGATCGCTCGCTAAATTACTATTAACTCTCAAGTCCGATCGCCAAAGTACTACTCAAGGTTTAACTGCGGCAGCTGTAGGTTTAAAAGAGCCAACTTTCCGCAACATTATCAATAATATTGCAGGTGTGATTTGTACCTGCCCGTCTAGTTGGTCAGAACAATATCGCTTTAATTTGCGCGAAGCATTACTCAATAGCAAATTAGTCAAACATCCACAGCAAGTATTTTTCGTTGAGGAAGCGATCGCTAGTCTTTTGAGCTTACTCGATGCTGGTAACGGTGAAGCCGTACAGTTAAGCCAAAGCCAAGGTTTACGTCCTATACAAATTAGCGATCAGCCACTCATAGGCGATACCCTAGCCATTAATATTGGTGCTACCGCCACAGAAATGGCATTAGTGGATTTGCCGGAAAACTTATCCCAGTTTGCCCATAATGATTTTATGCTCCATAGCTTTGCTTATGCAGGCAAGGGCATCGAGCAAGATATTATTTGTCAGCTGCTTTTACCACCAAAATCTCGGCAATCAAGAGATGAAATTACAGGTGATAGTCAAATTAGCAGCCAACCTGGACTCTGGCAATCAAATATTCCAGGATTAGACCAGATGCATTGGCAAAGTTTGGGGTTAGAAGATTTAGAACTCCCGCGAGTTGGCGAACCAGATATTATCGCCCGGATTCGCCTCCAGCAGCGTCTAGAAAGTTCGCTGTTAGGACAAGCTGTACTAGATGCGGCATTAGCCCTGAAGTTAATCTTACAGCACCAAGAATCTTTCACTCTAGACTTAGCCGATCAGCGATGGATTTTACAAAGGCGAGATTTGGAAAGCCAAGTCCTAGTTCCCTTTGTGCGTCGCTTGAATCGCGAACTTAATAAGTTACTGGTAGCGCGTGGTATCCCCACAGAAGCAATTAACCAAGCTATCTTAACAGGTGGCGTTACTTCCATCGCGACAGTCAACCGTTGGCTGAAGCAAAAACTCCCCAACGCCAAGATTATTCAAGATTCTTATCTGGGTGATAATGGCGCGCCTAATTGTAGTCGAGTTGCCTATGGTTTAGCGATGTTACCCCTACATCCTCAGGTTTTAGACATCCCCAGACAACAATATACCGATTATTTCCTGTTTACTGAATTGCTGCGACTATTACCAGATAGATCTCTGTCTTTTAGCGAAATCATCCAGTTATTTGAGGGTCGTGGCATTAATACCAGAACTTGTCAGCAACGCCTGTTAGCCTTCTTAGAAGGGGAATTACCCGCAGGATTAATACCCAACGCTCCAGATTCCGCATGGCTGTCCCAAAGTTCTCAAGATAACCCAGACTATCATGCGATCGCATCTGCACCGCTGTTTGAAAAACAAGGTAATCTCAGCTATCGACCCAATTCACAACAACTTTCGTCTTTGCGTCGCTATCTTGATGCAATCAAAGCCAGTACTCAGCAATCTCTAGAGGAACCATATACCGTTAATTTTGCCTTAGAGGTTTAGGGGACTGGGGATTGGGGATTGGGGACTGGGGACTGGGGACAAGGGGACAAGGGGACAAGGGGAAAAGGAGAAATAACAAATACCTATTACCCATTACCTATTACCCATTACCTATTACCCATTACCCATTACCCATCCCCCTACCTACGAAAATCTACGTACCATATCACGTATTTTTTTCTTTTACAAAAGTATACCGAAACTTCATAATTATGCTGTGCAATTGAAAGATTGTGTAAAGCCCAGCTTGATATTTCTATGATAGATAAAAAAATTGTCTATATTAGCACTCAGTACAAACTCAGTAGCAACTGAACATAAGTGAAACGGTACAGTCCAGTAACAACCGCAGGCAAACTATGTCCATGTCTACTTTTACTACTGATGCAAAAGGTTGTACTGTGGAGAATTTAGCATTATGGAATCAGATTGATTCCGTAAATCTATCACCACAGTCTTTACACCCCTCTATCAGCAGCACAGCAAAAAGATTGATTGATATTTTCGGTGCGCTCATCGGACTTATTATCACAGCAATAGTGGCAATTCCAGTAGCGATTGTTACTATTGTTGACGATCCAGGCCCGATATTTTACTCACAAATTCGTTGTGGCCTTCAAGGTAAACCCTTCCGTATATGGAAGTTTCGCTCGATGGTTGTCAACGCTGACAAACTCAAGCATTTGGTAAAAAACCAAGCTCAAGGTCACATTTTTAAAGCTGTAGACGATCCACGCATTACTCGTGTGGGTAAATTTTTACGTCGCACCAGCTTAGATGAATTACCTCAGTTTTGGAACGTCCTGCTGGGAGACATGAGCCTAGTTGGTACTCGTCCACCTACTCCTGATGAAGTAATCAACTACGAACCTCATCACTGGGAAAGACTGCAAGTTAAACCAGGTATTACCGGAGAATGGCAAGCTAACGGTCGTTCTAGCATTACCGATTTTGAAAAAGTAGTCAGCATGGATATCGAATATCAGCGTAAGTGGTCTGTTGCTTACGACCTCAGCCTTATTTTGAAAACTATCAGGGTAGTCTTGTTAAAGACAGGTGCTTATTAACTTATAGCCACTCTTGCTAGTCAGGGTGTGCCTATCTCGCTATGAGACAGAATTCAACATTATGAATGTATACTCCAAACTTTTTGGTAATTTATAATATTGAGTTTTGAATTGTTTAACCTTTCACACCACTACCAGTTTCTGTAGGTACGATATAGCGTTGCAAGAAGAGAAATAGTACCAAAACAGGGGCAATGGAAATTACCGAACCAGCAGCTACCAACCGCCAGTCAAGAGAAAACGTACCTGCAAGCTTTGCAACGCCCAGGGGAAGAGTGTATAAGTTCTCGTCTTGGATGACAATTAACGGCCACAAAAAATCACTCCAAGAACCGATAAAGACGAAAATAGCCAGGGTTGCAAGTGCTGGGCGAATTGCCGGCAACATTACATACCACCATAAACCTAACTCAGAGCTGCCATCCATACGGGCAGCTTCTTCTATTTCTTTAGGAACGCTCATAAAAGCTTGGCGCAATAGAAAAATACCAAAAGCCGAAGCTAAACTGGGAAAAATCATTCCTAAATAAGTATTTCTCAAACCTATTTGGACAGTCAAAATATATAAGGGAATCATCACGATTTGAAAAGGAATCATAATCGTGGAAACAATGGCGATAAAAATCCAATCCCGCCCTGGGAATGATAGCCTTGCTAAGGGATAGGCTGCTAAGGCGCAAAAGAGTAGATTTAAAACCACAGTTAACAATGCCACCAGCGTGCTGTTGTAGAGATACTGGGCAAAAGGCAGAGAATTCCAGACGCTAGCAAAATTATCCAGCGTAGGTTGGCTGGGTAATAACTGTGGCGGCGACTGCAAAATGTTTTCTGTAGGAGATTTTAAAGCTGTACTAATGAGCCACAGCAATGGGAACAGAGTTAGGAGTGCGATCGCACCTAAAATACTATATGTTCCTAAAACCTTAAATTGGGAATTATGCCGCAAAATTTTCATAGCTAACCTAAATTTATCAATTTTAAATATAAATTATAATTATTTTTTCCTATATTCCTACTCTGACTCTATTATTTTGCATACGAATGATCAATTACGAACTACAAATCATTAAATTTTCAGTGCTGCAGTAGAGGGTGAGAAATTTAAAAATCCTAATTTGATGTTTGAAAAATTTTTGTCCACTTTTCTTTTTTATTCATTCTTTTCTACTTAAAAGCATATATCCATAAAAGTCAAAAAATCAGTAATATTTCGGAAGTCAACTATAGGAATCCCTGCAAAGATAAAAAGTTAATCTTTGAATTGTATCTATTTTAATAAAGCTTTGCTCTAAGCATAGTGAAGTTTTCTAGAGAGTGCTTGACCGAAGTTATTTTATTTCTAATAATAAAAATATTTAATATACAACAAAGTTTGGATTATTATCTAATATTATCAATTGCAGATTGAATATATTAGCTAATAAATTTAGCCTTGATCACTAAAACTCATCTGCATAAATTAATAGGATATTGCCAGCAATCTTTTTGTTGTAGATTAATGATTGGCTGATAATTTGCTTTAATTTTTTAATATGCAAAAAAATCGATTATACAAAAAGTTATTTGATGCTTTTATTCAAATAGATGAAAGTTTGCTATTAAAAATAATTCAAAATTTTACTATTGGGCAAAAAATTCGTTATGGATATATTCTTAGCCTTAGTATTGCTGTTTTAGGTACAGTTTGCGGGTTGATAGTTGGAGATTTTTACCAAAAACCAGCTAGACAGCAAAAAGATGATGCTCAGTATGAACTCCGGCTACTCCATCGCTTGCAAACTGCTGTCTTACAAACAAGGACTAGTCAACAACAAGTAATTGCTTTAATTACCCATAAACGAGAATTTTTGCAGCATCAATACGCTGATTTTTCTCAGTATGCAATTGAACTGAAACAGCTATGGGATGAGGTAGAGAATCATGTAAGTAGCGAAACTTACAAAAATGAGAAGCATAGTGAAGGTATACCTAATTTTCTTAAAACTCACTCAAGGATAAAACAAGAATATATCCACCAAGTACAAAAGCTGATGCAAGCAATTCCGGCTAACTCTAGTTTTAAACCAGAAGATATTGAACCGTTACAAGAAGTTCTAGTGGAATTTTCTAGTAGTCGCATAGCTGTGGATTTTGATTTAATTGATGATGATTTAAATCACGTTATTAATGCCTCATATCAAGATGAAAAAAAAGCTGAAACAGCGCTAAGTGATGCAGAAACAATTCGCTTTAAAATTGTTGCTACCAGCATTTTACTATCAATAATACTAGCTGGTATTGTTGCCCACTATACAAGTTATCTATTAACTGCTCCTATCCTAGCTGTCACTGATGTTGCACGGCAAACAACTGAAGAATTAAACTTTAATCTATTAGCCCCTGTAACTACAAAAGATGAGATAGGAGTCTTAGCTAGTTCGCTCAATAGTTTAATTCAACGCCTAGCACAATACACTCATGAACTAGAGTTAGCACGTGAGACTTTAGAAACAAGGGTAGATGAACGAACTCAAGAATTGACGCAAGCTTTAAATTCATTAAAGCAGACCCAATCTCACCTGATTCAAACAGAAAAAATGTCTGCGCTTGGCCAAATGGTAGCGGGTGTTGCTCACGAAATTAATAACCCTGTAAACTTTATTTATGCCAATATCTCTTATATTAATAACTACACCAATGATTTATTGTCATTAATTCAGCTTTACCAGCAACGCTATCCTCAAACAGAGCCAGCAATACTTAAATTTACCGAAGATATTGATTTAGATTATATCTCTGATGATTTACCAAAAATTGCGAATTCCATGAAAGTAGGTGCCCAGCGTAGCCAAGAGATTGTATTAAGTTTGAGAAATTTCTCTAGGCTGGATGAGGCTGAAATGAAATCAGTTAATATTCATGAAGGAATTGAAAGTACTTTGCTGATTTTGCAACATCGTCTGAAAAGCAAACCAGAATTTACACAAATTGAAATCATCAAAGAATATGGTAACTTGCCAGTAGTAGAATGCTATGTTGGGCAACTAAACCAAGTATTTATGAATATTTTGATGAATTCTATCGATGCGTTAGAAAGCCAAGGTCAAAGATGTTCCATTGATGGAGAGAAAAGTGATATTAATACTATTAATATCCGCACTCAAATTGTCGATAAAGATTGGGTAAGAATCAGTATCAAAGATAATGGAATAGGAATTCGAGAAGATGTAAAATCTAAAATCTTTGACCCCTTCTTTACTACTAAACAGGTAGGGGAAGGTACTGGTTTAGGATTAGCAGTGAGTTATCAAATTGTCGTTGAAAAACATCAAGGATATCTTAGATGCATATCAGAACTGGGAGAAGGATCTGAGTTTCAAATTGAAATTCCTATTAGTCAAAAGTGATTTGTCATTTGTCATTTGTCCCCTCATCTCCCTCATCTCCCTCATCTCCCTCATCTCCCTCATCCCCAGTCCCCAGCCCCTATAAAGTAGGCAAAACCAATACCTCTTCGCCTGGAGGGATTAAGGTTGTACCCTCTGGGAGAAGGCCTAGGGCATTGGTTTGGGCTAAATTAATTAAATTACCGGAACTGTGGCTACCACCAGCTTTGCGAAACTGGTAAACTCCATCAATTAACTGTAATTGTCCCCAAACATAAGTTTCACGTTTACCATCCGATCGCAGTTCTTGATGCGATCGCACTTTTACAAATTTTACTTGCCAACCTGCATTTAGCCCTGCAAGTTTCTTAATTGCTGGCTGGACAAACCGCAAAAAGGTTACCAACACCGCCGCCGGGTTTCCTGGTAACCCAAAGTACAGCACGGAATTTGTTGAGAAGCTAGCTACAGTTAGCGGTTTACCCGGCCTCATGGCTACAGCACGAATGTGAATTTCTGCGCCTAGTGACTCTAGAATTTTGTCAACATAGTCATAATCTCCTACCGAAACCCCACCGGAAGAGATGACTATGTCAGCATGAGCAATGGCGTAGGCTATAGTTTTCTCAAGTGCTACAGGATCGTCCTTAACAATACCTAACATTAACGCTTCTGCTCCCGCTTGCTTAACTAAAGCTGCGAGTGCATAGGCGTTAGAATCAACTATTTGTCCTGCGCCTAGGGGTTGGTCAAGGGTGACTAGTTCATCGCCTGTGGAAAAAATTGCCACACGCGGACGGCGGTAAACACTGACTTGAGCGCACTGGGCTGCTGCTAATACAGCAATTTCTGCTGGATTTAAGAGGATTCCAGGTGGTAGTAATTGAGTCCCAGCTTGGTAAAACTCAGCTTTGTGTCTAACAAATTCTTGGGGTTTTGGTGCAGTGAGGATCTGAACTCGGTTGTCTTGGCGGCTTGTCATCTCCTGCATAACGACAGTATCCGCACCTTGGGGCATGACTGCACCTGTAAAAATCCGGGCTGCCTGACCCTGTAAAATTGTAGACTGGGGCTGATAACCTGCCGGGATTTCCTCAACAATCTGCAAAACTACTGGCTGTTCGGCGCTAGAGTGCTGTACATCTTCATAGCGCACCGCATAGCCATCCATAGCCGAATTATCCCAATGGGGAAAGTCCAGATGACTTGTGACAGGTATAGAGAGAATGCGTCCTGCTGCTGCTAATAAATCAACATTTTCTGTATTACCCTGAACATCCAGAGGTTGGACTAAATTTAAAATAACTGCTTCTGTATCGCTGACTGAGAGCATAAGCGATCGCCTGGTGTGAGAAATTGTTAAAGGTCAAAGGTCAAAGGTCAAAGGTGTGACTTTTGTCCAACATTTTTCTTAATCCTTCAATCTACTATTAAACATAGTGGCAATAATTAATTCCTTAACCCCTAAATAAAAATAATACCCGTATAAATACTCGCTCCCCATTCCCCATTACCCATTCCCCCTTCCCCAAACCATTTATGACTATCGAACGAGTACCTAAAAAACATTATCCCAAGGCTGAACTTGGGCGGCGCGGTATGGCGTTGGGATTAGATTTCCTTGTTATCTGGTTAATCAGTTCCTTTTTAGGAAACAGCAATTTAGGAATTCAGGTGTTGCAAACTTTTGTGTTTGCGATCGCTTGGCTAATTTTACGGGTATTAGTCGTATATAACAATCAGGGACAAAGTTTAGGGCGTTGGGCTTTTGACCTCAAAATTCTGGAAGTCGAAGAGGGAGAGGTTGTAGGCAGAATTCCTCAACTGCTAGCATTGCTCAAGCGAGAGGCGATCACTGGTTTGGGTGCTATTTGCGTGTCAATTGCCTTAGACAATATTCGCTTCAACCCTACTGCTATACTGCTAGTAATTCCTCTGGCGATTGACTGTGGTATGGCCTTTAATGATACCCAGTTGCGTCAAGCGTTGCATGACCGCTATTCAGGAACTATCATAGTTTCGTCGCGTCGTGGCTATTCGCTAGATATAAAAGTCAAGCGATTAGTTGAAAATTTGCGGCGGAATGTGAGAAGATAGTCATTTGTGTTAATTCTCTCCAGGCTTTACGGTTTGAAAGATTATGGCTAAGAGTAAAGGTGTCCGCATAATAGTGACACTAGAATGTACCGAATGTCGCACTAACGCTAACAAGCGTACTCCTGGTGTTTCCCGGTATACCACCACGAAAAATCGGCGTAACACCACCAACCGATTAGAACTGAAAAAGTTCTGTTCTCATTGCAACACACACACAGTCCACAAGGAAATTAAGTAAAAATGAGTTACTACCGTCGTCGTCTGTCTCCGATCAAGCCGGGAGAACCAATAGATTATAAAGATGTTGATTTGTTGCGGAAGTTTGTCACAGAGCGCGGTAAAATCCTGCCACGGCGGATTACTGGGCTGACATCTCAGCAACAGCGGGACTTAACATTGGCAATTAAACGTGCCCGGATTGTGGCATTGTTGCCGTTTATCAATGCGGAAGGCTAATTCCCATTGGAAACGAGAATTTTAGGTTCTGGATGATCTCAAGCAGCTGCGTTGATAGTATATGTAGCTGCAAATTTTTTTAGTCCAAAATCTAAAATTTCAGTAAGTCAGTGTAGAATCGTGTTCTACAATCTAAAAAAATCAGCAGATTTTGGATTTAGTAGTTATTATTTAATCCAAAATCTAAAATTTATTCGTACACCAAATTAATTGCGAGAGTTGTGGAGAAGGGGACGCTAGTTGAATTTAGGGTTCAAGGCGATCGCCGTCTGGGAGTGGTAGACCGCCCAGATGGCAAGACCCGCTGGTTTGTGGTAGATGAACGCGGTCAATCCCACAGCCTCGCGCCTAGACAAATTACTTATACTGTTACCGGACAAACCTTCAAGTCGTCTGAGATTAGTAGTTTTTTAGAGCAGGTAAAGCCATATCTAGACCCATCTAGTTTGGAAGTAGCTTGGGAATTATTGGTTGAGGATGGAGAAACAGTCACGCCAGTGGAAATGGCGAATTTGCTGTTTTCTCAAACAGACGCACCGCTTTGTTACGCCGCCCATTGCTTGTTATCAGACGACAAACTTTATTTCAAGCAAAAAGGCGATGCTTATGAACCACGGACAACCACTCAGGTAGCAGAACGCAAGCACCAGCTAGAAGTAGAAGCCCTCAAAGCTAAAGGACAGCAGGAATTTTTGGCGCGCGTAGAACAAGCCCTAGCAGGTGAAACTGTAGAATGGCAACGCCACGATCGCCAGCGCTTAGAAGCAATCGAAAAATACGCGGCCCTACTAGCTGATGTAGTGCGGATGGGAGTAAATTATGATTCCCTGTCTCGGGCTTATCCGCCACCGGCACCAGTATTAGAAACCATGACAATGCTGGGACGAGCCGCAACTCCTCAAGGTGCATTACAACTTTTGGTAGATTTGGGTTGGTGGAGTCCCAACGAAAACTTGTTCTTGCGTCGTTCATCCATTCCAGTTCAGTTTCCTAGCAAGGTATTAGAAGTGGCGCAGCAGCGTATGGATTCTCCACCGTCCGATCTAGATACAAATCGCCTAGATTTGACTCACCTGAAGGTGTACACAATTGATGATGAAAGTACTACAGAAATTGACGATGGTCTAAGTTGGGAATCACTAGCTGACGGACGAGAACGTCTGTGGGTACATATTGCTGACCCCACCCGTTTATTAGTCCCAGAAGATGAATTAGATCTAGAAGCGAGGAAACGGGGAAGTACAGTTTATTTACCTACAGGGATGATTCCCATGTTCCCTGAAGTTTTGGCAACCGGGCCTATGAGTCTGGTACAGGGAAAGGTTTGTTGTGCCCTGAGTTTTGGCATTATTTTAGATGAAACTGGGCAAGTAGCAGATTTTAGCATTCATCCCAGCTTAATTAAGCCAACTTACCGCCTCACCTACGAAGATGTAGATGAGATGCTGGAATTAGGCGTACAAGCAGAACCAGAAATTGCCGCGATCGCTATGTGGGCGAAGCGACGCAAAAATTGGCGTTATGCCCAAGGTGCAATTAGCATCAATATGCCAGAGGCGATGATCAAAGTCAAAGGCGACGAGATCAGCATTGATATTTTAGATGATTCCTCATCACGGCAACTCGTAGCTGAGATGATGATTTTAGCTGGTGAAGTCGCAGCACGCTACGGTAAAGTTCACCAGATACCCTTACCTTTTCGCGGTCAGCCACAGCCAGAATTGCCCCCAGAACAAGAATTACTGCAGCTACCTGCTGGATTTGTCCGCGCCTGTGCCATGCGTCGCTGTATGCCCAAAAGCGAAATGAGCATTACCCCAGTACGTCATGCCGGCTTGGGTTTGGATACCTATACTCAAGCGACTTCTCCCATTCGGCGCTACAGCGATTTGCTGACTCACTTTCAACTTAAAGCCCATTTGCGCGGTGAAGTTTTACCCTTCTCCGCCGAACAGCTTAAAGAAGTAATGATGACCGTCACCAGTATCACCCAAGAAGTGACAATGGTAGAACGGCAAACTAATAGATATTACGCTTTAGAATATTTACGTCGTTATCCAGATCAAGTTTGGCAGGTAACAGTCTTGATGTGGCTGCGAGAAGACAGCAATTTAGCACTAATTCTGCTAGAAGATTTGGGTTTACAATTACCAATGTCTTTCCGTCGTTCGGTAAATTTAGGCGAACAGTTATTAGTAAAAGTTAGCCTTGCCGACCCACAAAAAGATATGATTCATTTCCAAGAAATAATTTACCAAGAAGCACTGAATTAAAGTCAGTAGGGCGGAGTATTTAAAGATAACTAGCAAAGGCTGTCATTGGTTATTGGTTATTGGTTATTGGTTATTGGTCATTGGTTATTGGTCATTGGTCATTGGTCATTGGTAAAAATTTTGAGCCTATTTAAGTTTATTAACACAGTTAGTAAGAAGGGCGAACAGTTGTTCACCCTTACTTAGTCTGGCGATGCAAAATTAATTTCTGGAAATTTCTAATACACCAAGGGAGTTACGCCGCGCATTTGGCGTAAAGAATTGATACAAGCTGGACAGTCACAACCAAATAAGGTAATGGCAGTATCGCTTTCTTCATCGTTAAACTCTAGCATTGGTACACCATCTGGAGATGGTTGTGCTTCTGGTGTATACTCCGGTATTTGAGCCAATACAGAAGCTCTCATACAGACTAAACCGACTTTGTGCTTATTGCGGATACAAGATAGACGATCAGTATTAGCTGGTACTGGATCTGCCGCTTGAGCTTGATTGATTGTAACTCCCATCGACAGGATAGAGCTAATAAGAACAGGAGTCGAAAGCAAGTGAAGTAAAAATTTGTTCATGGGTTTCCAGGTGAAGGATTTCGACTGATCAAATGAGCCGATTTCATCTTACAGGGTAAGCTAATATCTATCAGGAATTTGGTATACTAGCCCAACTTAAATTCAGGGTATTTTCAGAGCGCCGTTACTCGTAAAACAAGGTAGAAGACTCGCAGGAAGAGGTTTTTAAGCTAATTTACTTTTCGCTACATACTAATTTTTGAGTAGACAATTCAAATCTATGTTTTTTTTGCAACTTTCTACTTACATAGCTTACAAAGCAAGGGAATTAGCAAAATATATAAATAGGATGATTTTTCTGCTAATTAGTTCCAAAAAATAGGTTTATAAGTTGGAAAGCTAAAATACGAGTCAAAAGCTGAATTTACTAGTTGTAAAAGTTGAGTGATACAGCTTTTCGCTGGTTTAACTATATCAATTCCTTTTCAGCCTGAAGCCAATGTTCCACAGACTTGCCATCTGGGTAGCCGGCTTGTTGCCAGATTTGATATGCTTTCAAACGGATTTGATTTTCGTCTGGGCGGTTACTGATAAAATACTCACAAGAATTAGTCGCAAAACTATAAGGGGCGGTTCCGAAAAAATCCTGACGACCCAAAATTTCAGCACTAAAGCGGTAACAATCTTGCTGAATTGGACAATTTTGTCCCGGACACATAAGGATATCGTAAGGCATAGAGCAATTCTAGATGCTTAGGTAATTTATTTTGTGGAACTGTATAGGGAACAGGAAATAGAAAAAACTGTTTCCTGTTCCTAGCTGTCTTTCTTCTCCTTCAACGATCGCGATTTTAACTGTATCGACGTGGAGTGTAAACGGAGACACTACCATCAGGGCGCTGAATCTTCCGTGTCTTGCTAGAACCAATCAAAATTATAGTTCGCATATCTGCTAATTCTGGTGTTAACTCCTCTAAATTAATTACCTGCACCGCTTGCCCAGGTCTGCCGAGATTACGTGCTAATACTACTGGGGTATCAGCTGTTCTGTAACGCAGAAGGATATTTCTCGCTTCGGACAATTGCCAAGTACGCTCTTTCGACACAGGATTATAAAAAGCGATCGCAAAATCAGCTTGGGCAGCTGCGGCAATGCGTTCTGCAATAATTGACCAAGGCTTTAAAATATCGGAAAGGGAAATTGCACAAAAATCATGCCCCAAAGGTGCGCCAATACTCGCGGCTGCCGCTTGCATGGCGGAAATTCCCGGTGCTACATGAATATCAATACTGTCCCATTCCGGTTTAGCGTGGTGATCGAGTACTTCAAAAATCGCCGTCGCCATTGCATATATCCCTGGATCACCAGAGGATACCACAGCCACATATCGCCCTTGGGCTGCTAAATCTAGCGCCAGTTCCGCCCGTGAGATTTCTTCGCGATTATCGGAATCATGTCTTCGCTTCCCTTCACCAAGAGAACCGAGCAAATTTAAATAAGTTGTGTAACCTACCAAATCAGTAGCCGATTTGAGGATTTCTTTCACCTCTGGAGACATCCAGTCTGGACTCCCAGGCCCCGTACCAATCACAGCTAATCGCCCACGTGGTTGACCGATAGTGCTGGGGTCGATGGGTTGAGGGGAAATCGCGATCGCAATTTCTGCTGCTGTGGCCTCAATTAGTTGTGCTGATGTATCTGTAGCGGCTATGGCTGCGGCTTGTACGGGGCTATAACCATGTGATAGCAGGTTTTCTAATTGATTTGGGGTAAAAAAACGTGTAGGTATTCCTAAGGCGTTAGCAACAGCATGAATTGCCGGATGGGCAGCCGTGGCAATGGGTGCAAAAACACCAGCTATTGATGCAGGTGCAAGTTCCGCATCAGCAAGTAGTTGCCATACTGAAGCTATTACCTGATCGTGAGGTTGAGAAGTTTCACAGATAGCGATCGCAATTGTGGGTGGATGGTAGACAAGACAATTGGGTGTAGGATTGAGCAAGCGATCGCTAATTTTAATAGTTAAATTTCCGTTGGGATCAATGGGTAATTGACTCTCACTTAACCAAGGCGCTGTTCCTTCTAACTTCACTTTTGCCCCAGCTAGCAAATCCGAAATAAATTTCTTCGCATCATCAGGGTTAGCTAAATGATAGCCAGGGGGAGGAGACAACAGCGCTGTGCGAAAACGGATGTCGCCTGTGGTTGTAATTGCGGCTTTGATATCAAAAACCTCAGCAATGCGCCGTGCCAAATCATTTACCCCACTCAATCCACCCAAAAGCGGCACAACAGCACTCCCATCTTCAGCCACAGCTATTACTGGCGGTTCCCGTCGCTTATCGGAAATCATCGGCGCTAGAGTTCTAATCAAAATTCCGGCAGCACAAATACCAATTATCGGGCTTCCTTGGGCAAACAACTCCCGTACCGTCTCACCAAAATTGCTAAAACTAACATCCACCTCAGTCGTGCGCCCCGCCAAACCGTATAGCGTCGCCCCTGGCAAAACACTGATGATTTTCCTTCCCACTGCCACACTATTTTGACCCAATACCACAACAGCAGGTGCAACCTTCGACATCATAAAAGTTAGGGAACGTAATTTTTGATATGTTTCAAATCAAACCATAAATTTAGGGTTTGGTGTTTGGGGTTTGGGGTTTGGTGTTCGCCATTAATTATTTCTCCCCTGCTCCCTACCCCCTTGCCTCATCCCAATGCCCTATTCCCCTTTGTTCCTTAATTTGCTAATATTTCCAATGCGAAAACACTGACACAGAGCAACTCTGCATTACCATGCCAACATCTGCAATTGACGCTCAAGACGCAGCAGCTATCCAAGCGGTAAAGGAAGGGGTTGTTGTTTGCGATCGCTCTCACTGGGGACTTATCCGTGTTTCTGATGACCACCGCATCAGGTTTTTACACAATCAAAGTACTAACGATTTCCAAAGTCTTAAGCCTGGGCAAGGGTGTGATACGGTGATGGTGACATCCACCGCCCGGACAATAGATTTAGTCAGTGCCTATGTTTTAGAAGATGCGGTGTTATTGTTGGTTTCGCCTAACCGCCGCGAATTTATTATGCAATGGTTAGACCGCTATATCTTTTTTGCTGATAAAGTGCAATTAACCGATGTGACTGATGAAACAGCCACTTTGAGTTTAATTGGCCCTGCTAGTAATGGGATTATTGAAAAATTAGGTGCTGGGGCAATTATTGGTCAACCCTACGGCAATCATATTGTAGTTAACGATGGGGTAATTGTTGCGGTTGGTAGCGGTTTGGCTTCTCCTGGATATACCTTAATTGTGCCAGTTGCAAGCAAACAAAAACTCTGGAATGAAATTTTAGCATTAGGCGCAATCGAGTTGAGCGATCGCGCTTGGGATGCGTTGCGAATATTACAAGGACGACCAACCCCAGATGCAGAATTGACAGATGACTACAATCCCCTAGAAGTCGGCTTGTGGCAGACTATATCTTTTAGTAAAGGTTGCTATATCGGCCAAGAAACCATCGCCCGCTTAAATACATATAAAGGTGTCAAGCAAAACCTTTGGGGAATTAAACTAAATGCTCCTGCGGAAATCGGTGCAACAATTACCGTGGGCGAGGAAAAAGTCGGGAAACTCACCAGTTACACAGAAACAACCGACGGCTATTTTGGGCTAGGTTACATTCGCACCAAAGCTGGCGGCGTTGGCTTGCAAGTGCAAGTAGGAGAAACAACCGGTGAAATAGTCGCAATTCCTTTTGTCTCTCACGAATATCCTTGAGGTTTTCACATATTCATCAACTAGGGGCACGTCATCCAAAATCTTCTAGTACATACAATATTCTTATCGGTGCCATGCCCCTACCAGCATATTCCCCTTTTCCCCTTCACTTAAAAGCCAATACAGTTCAGTTAAGAAAATTAATTGACAACAAAACCAAAAAACTAGTTACTCAACAACAAACCGAACAATAATTTTGGAGGGGGTTTGGGGGACGCAACCGTCACCCAATCGGGGGTTTGGGGGAGAATCCCCCAATTGAGCTAGCTTTTTCCACAAGTGACAAATCAATCACTAATGATCTTATCTGACCTGTATTGACTGAAAAGCCGTTAATCTAACCTACGTCCCGTTAGTTCTACAAAAATATCTTCTAAATTAGAAGGACGCACCATCATTCCGGTTTTATTCTGCTGTTGTTCCAGATAATTATTAGCAGCTTCAAGGGTAGGGAAAAATAGATATTCCCAACTATGTGCAGTATCACCCTCTACCTGCTTCATCACTAAACCTTCCCCATAAGTAGAGCGTAATTCTTGCAGAGTTCCCAAAGAAATTAACTTACCACTATCCATAATGCCAATGCGTCCAGGCTTGGTTGAACCAAAAGCATCACATAAATATTCCACCTCATCCATATAATGGGTGGTCAGTAGTATTGTCATTCCTTGCTTATTCAAATCGCGAATAATTTCCCACAGTCTGCGCCTAGTTTGGGGATCTAGTCCTACTGTCGGTTCGTCCAAAAATAAAATTTGTGGTTGATGTAATAAGGCTCTCGCTATTTGTAAGCGTCGCTTCATCCCGCCAGACAGGGTTTTTACCAAATCATTACGTCTGTCTGCTAGTTCGACATACTCCAACCATTGATTAATTTTTTGCTTACGCTGTGGGTTGGGAATGTGATGTAGTCTCCCATGCAGTTCCATATTTTCCCACACTGTTAAATCGCCATCGACGCTAACTTGCTGTAACACTACACCAATAGACTGTTTAGCGAGCATGGATTCATTCACTACATCATACCCACCTACCTCTAGCCTTCCTTGGGATGGTTTTGTGAGTGTTGTTAGCATCCGAATTGTGGTAGATTTACCTGCACCGTTGGGGCCAAGAAGCGCAAATATTTCGCCTGTCTCAATTGTGAAAGACAGGTCATTAACCACAGGGCGTTTATCGTAAAATTTGTAGACGTTTTCTAGGGAAACAGCAGTCACGTCGCTTCGCTCCGAATTCAAAATTCAAAATTCAAAATTCAAAATTAAATAGGGCTTACACAAGTGTCACGTGCGGAGGTTCCCTCTGTTGAGTGAACTGGCGTTCAAATGTCAACATTCCAAAAAACCTAAATTTTTGACTCTTGACTCTTGACTCTTGACTCTTATGCCGGAGAATCACTGTACCAGTTGCGTAAGTCCTGATTAAAGACACCCATAACGAAATTGGGGGCTTGTATCCTTGTTGTTTTCGGTCATTGCTCCGAGGACAAGAGAATGGTATCCCAATAAACTATGCCCACTGTGACCAGATTAACTGGATACGAGTGGGCATGGCTTTTGTATTGTGAGGTACTTATATTACAGCAAAATAGATAGCAAAGACTTTATCCAGGGACAGTTTTTAGGAAATCATCCCCAGGAATGATGGTAGTGTAGAACACGTAGTCATTATTAGCTAAATAGCGGCGGTCTTGTTTAATAATCGCCATAAATTCGCGATGTCCGTCCCGTCTACGTCCTACTAAACAACCTGCGCTGGCATTCTTGATATCATTAACTGGCGCATCATAGCCCCAGTGTTGATTGACTAGGAAAAGACCAGTATCAAGTTTGTCACCAGTACGTTGAAAATCTTTGTTAAAATCTCGATGCACAGTAATCGGTGCAACTTGAATTAAGGCTTCATGGCGGTCTGCGTTACCGTGGTATCCCACAGCCCAAGCTTTGTATTGACCAAACTTAATTCTGGCTGCTCCGCCCGGATTCATGGGATTGTAAGTATAATAGCGGCCTGGTTCGGTGGTTGCTTGCCAGTGGTTCACAATTTTGGGTACACCCTCTACAATTTCAATCACAATGCGCCGGTCATTAAATTCATTGGGTGTATCGCTATTAAGAGTCCAATCTTCATTCATTCCCTCTATATAAACGATGTTATATTGTTTGGCTCCTGTGAATATCTGATAATTTTTTAATTGCAAGTATTTGACAATTCGGCTGGGAATGCTATTGCTGAGTTTTAAAGGTGGTTGTGGTAATTCGTCGGGCTTCGTTTCAATTAAATTCTTCGCGGTAACTGCGCCTAAATAATCATTTTCTCCAGACTTAGTTAATTCTTGGAATGTTTTTAATGCTGTTGCTGAAACTGGCCCAAATTTACCATCTGCTGGCGGATCTAACAGACCTAAACCAATTAGTAAAACTTGAATCTGACGGCTTAATTCTAGATCTTGACCAATAGCCTCAAAATTCCATTTTTCTTGTTTTCCTAAGAAATCTTGTAGTTTCATCTGGTAATTGCCTCTATTTATCTACTTGCTAGCTAAGTCCAAAAATGCTTGTGTGTGTTGATTCTGTTTGAGAAGCTAACCTAAGATACAATTTTTGTCAAAATTGCTACTTATTCATATACGATAAGAGTATATATTTAAGTACATATCTGCTGCTTAAAAAGCACTTATATAGTGTAAGTGAAGGAAGTTATTTAGTAAAATATTTCCGTAGACACGTAACGTAAATTAAATTATCGCTACAAAGCTATAGCCATTTTTAATTGGTGTCATCTAAGTGTTTCATCGGGCCATAGTAGCCCTTCAGTTCTTAAGGTTGCATTAACTTCTGCTGTATTCAAGGAATCTGGTTTGATTCTTGAATTTACTGGCGTGGGGGAGAAAGTGATAAGAACAACAAAGAAGGGAAAACCTATACTCAGTCTTGTTGAAGAATCAAATAGCAGTTCTATAGGAATCCATTTGATTTTTGAAAAAATCTAAGTATGTGTAGGGTTGAATGGCACTTACTTAAGCAAAAGTTTCTGCCCAGATCCCCGACTTTTTGAAAAAGTCGGGGATCTAAATCTCATTGATGAATCCTATATATAGTTATTTACCCTTGTATCCTCAGTGTCAAGTAATCTCACTTTTGTATAAATAAATTTACAATTAAACACTTAGAATTATTTTAGTATTATTCAATACCTATTTTTGATAAAAAAAACTTAATTTTTTGTATCAATAAATGTAAACACGAGGAAAATAAGTTACCTTTGTGGCACAAAAAAAATCCAGTGTGATCGCTGAGTGTCCAGAACCATGACAACAAATATATCACTTCGTCTTCGCGATTTAAAATCAGAATATCAAAAGCTGTGGAATAGCTGTGAAATCAAACCGGAGAATGTAACCCTTACTCAAGACATAGTTGCAACCATCCGCACAAATCGCGGACGCTATGAAGCTTTGCAGCGCAAGCTGAATGTACCTTGGTACTTCATTGCTGCAATCCACAATATGGAATCATCCTTAAAGTTCACTAGACATTTGCACAATGGCGACTCATTGAAAAAGCGTACATTTAATGTACCATCCGGTAGACCAATTGCTGATCCGATCAAGGGTTGGGGAGTTGGATATACTTGGGAAGAAAGTGCAATTGATGCCTTAACGCTTCATGAATTCGACAAAGTAAAAGATTGGAGCTTGGCAGCACAACTTTGGCAAATCGAGAAATACAATGGTTTTGGCTATAGGCTTTACCATCCAGAGGTTCTCAGTCCTTACTTGTGGTCAGGTACTAATCTTTACAGCCGTGGTAAATATACAAGCGATGGTAAATGGGATGATGATGCGGTTTCTGGTCAAATGGGGGTAGCCGCTTTGCTGAAAGTTTTGCTGAAAGTAGAAAATATGCAAATCTCATTAATGTGAGGATAAGTAGGTCGGTGAAATTAAAGAGGTCATTTGTCATTGGTCATTGGTCATTGGTCATTTGTCCTTGGTCATTGGTCATTGGTAAGGATTTCAAGGCTATTTACGTTTTTTAATATAGTTTGGTTTATTTCCACCAACTTACTTAGTAGAGACTGATTTGAATTTTTATGTTAGATAAACTCTCGCTTGTACTAAGGGGAGTTTTTGTTTTAACAATGGTTGCAAGTCGCAAAATTTGATGTACGAATCAAAAACTTAGTTTTCGAGTTGCAAAAGTTAGTTTTTGAGTTGCAAGAGTTAGTTTTGCAGTCGCAAGAGTTAGTTTTTGAGTTGCAAAAGTTAGTTTTGCAGTTGCAAGAGTTAGTTTTGCAGTTGCAAAAGTTAGTTTTTGAGTTGCAAGAGTTAGTTTTGCAGTTGCAAAAGTTAGTTTTTGAGTTGCAAAAGTTATAAATGCGATTTCAAAACCTAATTTTAAACCGTTTATTCGGCAGAAAAGACTACACGAAAGCCACAAATCCTTAATCCGTCATCTGACTCATCCCAGCTGCGGCTAGCGCTGCGACACAGTTCTGCACCAAAACTCCAAGAACCACCGCGCAATACCCGGCGATGCATATCACCGCCATCTTCCCAAACACTTGCATCTGTGGGTGCGCCTTGATAATTGTTGTGCCAGGGATCGGCGCACCATTCCCACACTAAACCATGCATATCATATAATCCAAAGGCGTTGGCGACTCCAAAGCTACCAACAGTTGTGGTTTCTTTACGATATCTCGTATCGCCACTGCTACAGCTGACAAAATCAGGAGTAACAGTTTCTCCAAAGTGATAGGATGTCTTCGTTCCCGCGCGACAAGCATATTCCCATTCGGCTTCGCTGGGTAAACGATAATCTCGTCCAGTTTTTTGTGCTAGCCGCAGACAAAATTCTACAGCTTCATACCAGGTGACATTTTCTACTGGGAGATTTGGGCCTTTATTTTTCGACGGGTAGGGATTTAAAGGTTGGTTGACTTTTGGTAAAGCAGCGACAGCTTTCCACTGTGCTTGAGTTACAGGAAATTTGCCCATAAAAAAGGGTGCAACTGTAACTTGGCGTTGGGGACGTTCATCTGCATCGCCTTCAAAATCTGGTGAACCCATCATAAATGTACCACCAGGAATTGACACCATTTCGAGTGCGATCGCTTTACTCAATTCTTCAGCAAAGTATTCGTTATGCAAGCGATCGCGATTTACTTCTCTACCTGCTGTATCTACTGTAATTACATCAAACTCAAAGCTTTGTAAAGGGGGGAGTGGCACTACAACTTTTTGTGATTTTGTAATGACAGATGATATTGGCAAGAACAATCTTTGCGAAATAGCTAGAATTTCTGCTTCTAAATCTGAGGTGGTAGTAGACTTTAAATCATTAAGAACTTCTGCGGCTGTTTGATATCTATCCTTAGGCAAATGTTGCAGTAATTTATGCAGAATTTTGCTTAAGCTATCGCTGAGGGTAATACCATTTTCTTGCAACCTTTCTTGCCACAACCATTGAGCATTCATGGCATCATAAAGGCTGTCTTGAACTTGTCCATCACCGCTTTGTAAGGGCAAACATTGAGTTAAAAGTCGCACGCAAGTTACACCCAAAGCATATAAATCGCTAGCATGACAAGCAAAACCAGCCATTTGTTCAGCAGGAGCATAACCAATTGTATAAATTACTGTCGCTTGTCTGGCTAAACTAGTTTGTGTTACTTGTTTTGCGCCACCAAAATCAATTAATACAGGTTTACCATCACTATAGCGACGGATAATATTTTCTGGTTTAATATCACGATGAATAACATTATGGGCATGAACAAAGTCGAGAACTGGCAATAGATCAGCTAAAAGTTCCCGAATCTTACGTTCGCTAAAAGGTTCTTGTTGAACTTCTTCTAACAAAGTTCTGCCTTGAATAAATTCTTGTACCAGATATAAGCTAGAACCTTGTTCAAAGTATGCTAGCAATCTGGGAATTTGTGTATGATTTTCGCCTAATTCATACAGGCGAAATGCTTCTTCCTTAAAAAATTCCGCCGCTTTTAAGCGTTGTCCTGTCCCTTGAACTTGAGGGAAAAATTGTTTGATGACGCAAGGTGCATCTAGTCTATCGGCATCTTCAGCTGCGTAAGTTCTACTGAAACCACCTTCACCTAATAGGCGTAATACACGGTAGCGGTTTCTCAGGAGTTGACCAAAATTGCTTTGTCCGCAGCTCAAACAAAATCTATTGCCGTACGCATTGAACGGATTTGAGCAATTGGGATTTTGGCAGATTTGCATAATGTAGGGTAGGTAGCATCTTGTCCAAAGTTAGCCCCAATATTATCGAAAGTGAAACAGATTTATAGACAAATAAATAAGCCTACAAAAGTAGCGATTGTATTTATTTGTAATTATCTGTCTGTTACTTTTTAAATATGAGTATAAGTAAGAGTAATTATTTCTTATTACCGAAAGAATAATAAGATAAAATTCCTTAACTTGTCAACGGCATTCTAATAGTATGCAAAAATACCTGAAAATAAGCTTGAATTTATCAAAATTTTTCTTCTCTATTCCTTGGCATGATTGCCCCGATTGCTAGTTTATGCCCTCATCTCTAATGCTGATTTTTTCCGGAAGAGTATAAGATATTGCATTAATCAGATAATTATGAATTCATCATATTCTCTGCTAAGGAGTAGCTAGCTACATAATTTGTGATTTTCTCAAGTTCTGATCTTCATTAAAGTCTATGGGCTAGATAGTTTAAGGCTTTTCCGCAATCAATCTCAGAAATATCAATAATTTTAAAATTTGCTAAAATAACGCTATTTGTCACCAAACACAAGTGCATAGACAAAAATGTATGGATATTTACTATTTATGCCAATAGTTTGCATATTTAATGTTGAAAATTTATCCCATTATTTTCTGCGCGATTTTTGTTAATGCTATCAGAACTTAAAATCATGTTCGATTATTTATCTCTAAATACAGATGTTGCGCTCTGTCTTTGGCTATTTGCCTCATTCTGGTGTAAATCAGATTACATATATATCTAGAGATACTTGAAGATAGCTGACTAATATCCTTATCTTCTCTATATGAAACCTCAGAATATTTATGATTGCAGCACCATTAGATCGGCATCTCATCAATGCGCTAAAAAACGTTTCTAAGGTTATGGGTATATTTATAGTCTTAGTGGGTTTTGCTGTACTAATAGGTTGGTATTTTGATATTCAAATTCTCAAAAGTGTATTGCCACAGTGGGTAGCAATGAAACCTAATACAGCTTTAGGTTTTGTATTATCTGGTTTGGCATTAAATCTTCTGCATTCAAAACAAAAATTACAGCGTCGAATAACTAAGGGATTGGCTATAGCGATCGCACTTTTAGGGTTACTCACTCTCAGTCAATACTTATTTGGGTGGGATGTAGGCATCGATCAATTGTTGTTTTCAGACAAAGTAGGAGCCATTAACACCTCTAGCCTTGGCAGAATGTCACCTGTCTCCGCCTTGAACTTTAGTTTAATTGGTTCTGCTTTCTGGCTGGCTGCTTGCAGCAACATTCATTCTCGAAAGGTACAAGTATTAGCACTAATTACTAGCCTGACATCTCTACAGGTTTTAATGGCTTATATTTACGGGGTTAAACCTTTATTTGGGCTATCATCA
This sequence comes from Calothrix membranacea FACHB-236, assembly GCF_014696315.1. Classification (GTDB taxonomy): domain Bacteria; phylum Cyanobacteriota; class Cyanobacteriia; order Cyanobacteriales; family Nostocaceae; genus Aulosira; species Aulosira membranacea. The sequence goes on along the minus strand of NZ_JACJPX010000003.1, from coordinate 106,670 downwards.
TTTACCCACACAGCCATTCACACAGCCATTACCTTTTTCTTACTCTCACTAGGTACTTTATTTGCATTTCCTACTGATGGTTTGATGAGTCTGGTAATTAGTAATAGCGCCGGCGGCATGACTGCAAGAGTACTCCTCCCAGCTGCGATCGCTATTCCCTTTATCTTAGGTTGGCTGCGAGTATGGGGTGAAAAAGTAAGTTTGTTCGATATGGCTTTTGGCTTGAGCTTGCATGTCATTGGTAATGTCATCGCCTTTACAGCATTAATTTGGTATTGTGCCAAAGGTTTATACCGCTTAGATATCAAGCGCCAACAAGCCGAAGAAGCATTGAGATATGCTTATGCTGAACTAGAAGTAAGAGTAAAAGAACGCACAGCAGAATTATCTCAAGCAAACCAAGTTCTAGAGCAAGAAATTGCCGAGCGAATGCGGACAGTAACTGCTTTACACAAATCCTTCCGCGAATTTGCAGATATGAAGTTTGCCCTAGATCAATCATCTATTATGGCAATTACAGATGCGAAAGGCATGATCACCGAAGTTAACAATAAATTCTGTGAGCTTTCTGGATATTCCCGAGAAGAATTAATTGGGCAAAGCCATCGGATTATCAACTCTGGCTATCACCCGAAAAGTTTTTTTGGGCAAATGTGGGCAACCATTTCTCAGGGAGAAGTTTGGCAAGGAGAGATTAAAAACAAAGCCAAAGATGGTACATACTACTGGGTGGCAACTACCATCGTGCCGTTTTTAGATGACAGATGCAAGCCATATCAATACATTGCCATTCGCTCAGATATCACTAACCGCAAGCAAGCCGAAGAAGCTTTACGTGAGAGTGAAGAACGCTTTCGTCGGGCTATTCTCGATGCACCTTTGCCCATTATCCTGCACGCTGAAGGCGGAGAAATTCTGCAAATTAACCGAGCTTGGACAGAAATTACTGGCTATTGCCCAGAAGAAATTCCTACAATTGCAGATTGGGCAGAAAAAGCCTATGGCACTCGTCAAGAACAAATGCGAGATGCGATCGCTCGTTTATATCAATTAACAGAACGTACTGCCCAAGGAGAGTACACAGTTACAACTAACACAGGAGAAAAACGCACCTGGGACTTTTATTCAGCACCACTCGGTAAACTGCGCGATCGCAGAAGTATCGTCATGACAATGGCAATTGATACTACCGAGCGCAAACAAGCTGCGATCGCCCTGAGAGAAAGCGAAGCCCGCGCCAAAGGCAGAGCCAAAGAACTAGAAATATTTATGGAAGCAGTGCCAGTAGCGGTTTGGGTTGCCCACGATCCCCAATGCCATCACATGACTAACAACCGCGCTGCCTACAACATGATGCGTAGACAGCCAGGGACAATTATGACGGCAACACCTGCCGCTGGCGGCTATCCCTTTGACTTCAAAATTCAAAAAAATGGGGTAGACATTCCCCCCCATGAACTGCCAATGCAGAAAGCCGCCAGAACTGGGCAAAGTGTTGAGGACGATTTTGAATTTGTCTTTGATGATGGTGAGGTGAAGTTTATTGATAGTCGCTCTGTGCCATTACTAGATGATTCTGGCAATGTCAGTGGGGTGATTGGCGCGTTTTGGGATGTCACCGAACTGCAAAGAGCATTAAGCGATCGCCAGCTTGCTGAAGAAGCTTTACGCCAGAGTGAAGAACGCTTTCGCCGTGCCATCCTTGATGCGCCTCTGCCGATCATACTGCACACAGAAAATGGCGAAATTCTAGAAATTAATCATACATGGACAGAGATTACAGGTTACAGCATCGAAGATATCCCTACAATTGCCGATTGGACAGAAAGAGCCTATGGCAGTCGGCAAGAACAGGTGCAATCTGATATCAATCGCTTATATCATCTTCAGAGCCGTACCGCAGAAGGTGAATACCCAATTAAAATCAGCACCGGTGAAACCCGCATCTGGGATTTTTACTCTGCACCTCTGGGATATCTACCCGATGGTAGAAGTTTAGTAATTAGTACAGCCTTTGACGTAACACAGCGCAAGCAAGCAGAATCACAATTACTACGTAATGCTTTTTACGACGGGTTAACAGGTTTACCAAACCGAGCTTTATTCATGGAACAGTTAAAGCACTCGCTGCAAAAAGCTAAACGGCATCAAGATTATTTATTTGCAGTATTATTTCTCGACTTAGACAGATTTAAGATTATCAATGATAGTCTGGGACATTTGAAAGGGGATCAATTTCTCATTTCTATCGCCCGCATTCTCGAAGCCTGCATCCGTTCTACAGATATAGCTGCCAGGCTGGGGGGCGATGAATTTACTATTCTCTTAGAAGAAATTCAAGATGTGGCAGATGCAATTAAAGTAGCAGAGCGCATTCAGCAAGAACTGCGATCGCCTTTAAAAGTTGATGGACAAGAAGTGTTTACTAGCGCCAGTATCGGCATTGCTTTAAGTTCCACACTCAACTACGAGGAACCAGAACAGCTGCTTAGGGATGCTGACACAGCAATGTACCAAGCCAAGGCTTTAGGTAAATCACGCTATACCCTATTTCATCCAGAGATGTATGCTACAGCCCTGACGAGATTGCAGTTAGAAGCTGATTTACGCCGCGCCATTGAACATCAGGAATTTCAGCTTTATTATCAACCAATTGTTTCGCTGGCTAGCGGCAGAATTATCGGTTTTGAAGCGCTAATGCGCTGGCAGCATCCAGAACGTGGTTTAGTTAATCCTGTCGATTTTATTCCCTTAGCGGAAGAAACTGGACTAATTGTCGAGATGGGGTATTGGGCACTTTTAGAAGCTTGCCGTCAAATGAAAGCTTGGCAGCAAGCCTATCCTCACCGCTCATTAGAAAAAATGAGCGTTAATCTCTCAGCCAAACAATTTTGCCAGCCAAATTTGATTTGTCAGATTCGCAATATTGTGCAATCAACAGGTCTTAATCCTCGTAATTTAGCGCTGGAAATTACCGAAAGTGTAATTGTAGAAAATGGTGATGAAGCAATTGCAATCCTCTCAAAATTAAGAGAATTAGGTATTGAAATTTTAATTGATGATTTTGGTACTGGATACTCGTCTTTAGGTCGTCTTTATAGCTTCCCAATTAATGTGTTAAAGATAGACCGTTCCTTTGTTAATCCTATGACCACAAATAAACGCAATCTCGATATTATCGAGATTATTGTAGCCCTAGCCGATAAACTGGGAATGAGTGCGATCGCAGAAGGTGTAGAGACACAAGAACAACTAGCTATTTTAAGAAATCTACACTGTCAATCTGTTCAAGGATACTTTTTCTCTCAGCCATTGGATAGTTCAAAAGCAGCAGCATTAATTGCTGCGAATCCTCAATGGTGTTAGGGGGCAGGGGGCAGGGAGCAGGGGGCAGGGAGCAGGGGGGAAAGGGGAAAGGGGAAAGGGGAAAGGGAGAAATTTCAATTACCAATTACCAATTACCAATTACCAATTACCAATTACCAATTACCAATTACCAATTACCAATTACCAATTACCAATTACCAATTACCAATTACCAATTACCAATTACCAATTACCAATTACCAATTACTTTAATTTTCTTCGCCGTAGGAGCGAATCAATTCTGCTATAAAAGCAACAATGGCGGAGACTAAAATTAAGATAACGCTGAGAGCGTTAATATCAGGTTTTACCCCTGTTCTAATGCGACTAAAAATTTCCATTGGTAAAGTATTAGAACCACTACCAGCAGTGAAACTGGCAATGAGAAAGTCATCTAAACTGAGGACGAAAGCCAACAAACAGCCGGCGACAATCCCAGGCATTAACTGTGGTAATAATACTTGCATAAAAGCTTGAAATGGTGTTGCTCCCAAATCTAAAGCTGCTTCTTCTAAATGAGGATTTAAGTGCGTTAATCGTGAAGACACCACCAACCCCACATAAGCTAGACAAAAAACCACATGAGCCGCGATAATTGTCCACAAGCTCAAGGGAACAGCAAAGGCTGCTAAAAAAACTAGAGTAGCGACTGCGATCGCAATATCCGGAATAATCAACGGTAAATAAGCAATACCGCGATAGACATTCTGCAGCGGAAACCGATAACGCGCTAAACCTACCGCCATTAATGTTCCCAGCACAGCAGAAATAGCCACAGCACAAAAAGCAACTATCAAACTGTTCTGCAACGCCGAAACAATCCGTTCATCGCTGAACAGTTGGCGATACCAATCAAGAGTAAATCCTTGCCAAGTTGCACTGTAAGGCGACTTGTTAAAACTATAAAATGCCAGTACCAGTATAGGCAGGTACATAAACATAAACATAATTACTGATAAAACCGCCTGCCATGCGACACGCGGTTTTTTGGATGAGGAAGAAATATTCACGTTAGTTAGTTTTTTTAAGTAATTTAATTAGCCGATAATTATATATTGTATATAGCTAATAGTCAATCCTATTTTAATTAGAATTACTTAATCTCCAATTTGATTACATCTCAAGATATAAAAACTAGTAATCGCAAAGGATTTAAATAATCGCTTGATGCATCTTTAAAAACCTAGCAATTGCAAAGACTTGATAATCTTGGACTGGTACCAATACTTGTCGGTTAAGGGTAAAAGGGGAAGGGGAAAAGGGGTAAGAAAAAACCTTTAACCCTTACCCTTTCACCTTTTCCCCAAACCAAATTCCAAGTTTAAAATCCTTAACCGAGCAGTATTGGGACTGGTACGACTTTTTTGTGCTGAATTAATCTATTTAAGCAATATTTTCTGGGAATAACCTGAGGACAGACGTGGTTGTAATAGCCTGCTGTGAAGGGTATAAATATAACGATAAAAAACTTGAATTTACCATTTAAACCTTTTACCTAGAGCCTTTTGCAAACTACACAGAAAATAAAAGATGTTACTCTCAAAGGTATTGGATGTGATGAAAATTTATTTCAAAAGCATGAAATCTACCGCTTTTGCAGAATTTTATTTCCCTACTTGGGTAGATGAAAAGCAGCAAATTAACTTCTAGGATTATTAGTTAGTTAATCATTTACTTGAATTGGAAACCAGACATTCCATAAGAGTTTGCAATGCTTGGTAGCACTCTTTAAACCCAAAGTACACAAGGCTGAAATGTCTAAGCCAAGACCAATTTTTTAGGAGGTTTGTGATGCGAATTGCTCAGATAGCCCCGCTATGGGAGAGAGTACCACCTCCAGGTTATGGGGGTATTGAATTGGTAGTGGGGTTGCTGACTGATGAACTGGTACGGCGCGGACACGAAGTTACACTATTTGCTTCGGGAGATTCTATCAGTTTGGCAAAATTAGTGTCAGTTCACCCCCGTGCCCTCAGACTTGACCCCAATGTGAAAGAGTGTGCCATCTATGAGATGTTGCAATTGGGTTCAGTTTACGAACGCTCAGAAGAGTTTGATATCATTCATTCCCATATGGGTTGTGCCGCATTACCCTATGCAAATCTTGTAAAGACCCCCACAGTTCACACCTTGCATGGTGTCTTTACTTGTGACAATGAAAAGATGTTCCAATATGCCAAAAAGCAACCTTATATCAGCATTTCCAACTCCCAACGGGAAGCAAGATTAGGCTTAAACTATGTTGCCACAGCATATAACGGGATTGATGTTAGCAGTTATCAATTTCATCCCAAACCAAGCGATCCCCCTTATTTAGCATTTTTAGGACGCATATCTCCAGAGAAAGGTACACATCTAGCTATAGCTATTGCTAAAAAAGCAGGTTGGCATTTAAAAATTGCTGGGAAAGTAGATGTCGTTGATGTGGAATATTACGAAAAAGAAATCAAACCACTCATTGACGGCAAACAAATTGAGTATTTAGGTGAAGCCAACCATGAGCAAAAAAATGCCCTCATGGGAGGTGCAGTAGCAACTTTATTCCCCATTACCTGGCGAGAACCATTTGGGTTGGTAATGGTGGAATCAATGGCAGCAGGTACGCCAGTGATTGCCATGAAATTGGGCTCTACAGTCGAAATAATTGACCACGGCAAAACCGGCTTCCTGTGCGAAAACATAGAGGAATTCGTCAAGGCCATTGATAAAGTCACAGACATAGACCGCCAAGCTTGCCGTCAGCACGTAGAAAACCACTTTAGCTTGCAAACAATGACTGATAGTTATGAAGAAGTTTATCGGCAAATTCTGCAAAAGCGATTTGCTCAGAATGGTCATTTACGTAGCACAGTTAGTTTAGGCAACAGCCGCTAGGTGAATTATAACGATCCACCTTTTTTATTGAATTTTTAGAAAAATCTGCGAAAAATCCCGATTGAATAACATCAATCACCCATAAACACCGATGGACACTATTCCATCGGTGTTTATTTTTTTTGGTGTTGCTAATTTCCCCATGCCCAATGCCCAATGCCCCATACCCAATCCCCAATTGTTGAATATACTGATAGCTAACAGTCTTTCATCAACAATGAGCGCTGCGATCGCATTACCAACATCTGCCATATAGGCACTTTTTTTGGGATCTTTGATGATTTACTAGGGTTTATGAATACTTTATATCGCTGTCGGGAAAAAACAGTCTTTTAACTGATTTACTGTGTATTCCCAATAGGCAATTGGTCAATATGTTGAGTAACATTATCGGCATACCAGCAAATCAGAGTATAAAAAATTATCGTAACCTCACAGGAGTGCGCTAAAGTTAATGTCCTCTATAGTATTTTCTAAATATCGTAAGTCACATATTCTACCAACAGCAAAGGTTGATCGATTATCTTCTGCAGTAGAACTGGGACTGTTTAAAGTTTTTCGCTCATCTATATTATGTTTTAGTATCGGGATCGGAGTAGCTTGTATCACTTTCCTAGGGACGGGACTGAGCAGTGTTATTGCTCAAGTGCCACCTGTGAGTGACAAAGCCAGCTCTCAGGCGAATGTAATGTTTGTCAATTCTAGTAGCGGAAATGACCAAGAAGGTAATGGTACTGAAAGCGCTCCTTTAAAAACCATTACTCAAGCATTACAAAAAGCTAGTACCAATACCGTGATTATGCTCTCCGCAGGTACTTACAGTGCAGAAACAGGAGAAGCATTTCCCTTGATTTTGCGGCCTGGTATTTCCATTCAAGGGGATGTAAGCAATCAAGGTAGAGGCGTGATTATTCAGGGAGGTGGTGAATACCTCAGTAAGAGTTTAGGCAGTCAAAATATTAGTATAATTGCGGCCAGCCAAGTAAATTTAACTGGCGTAACAGTCACAAACCCCAATCGTCGTGGTTATGGTTTGTGGATTGAATCTAGTAACCCCGTAGTTTCGCAGAATACATTTACAGGCAATACCCAAGATGGGGTATTTGTGACTGGCAATGCAGCTCCAACTATTAGCCAGAACAGCTTTGACAGTAACGGAGCCAATGGGATCACCATTGCAGGTAGTTCTCAAGCTCAAGTCAAGGATAATACTTTTCAACAAACTGGCTTTGGGATCAATATTGCCCAAAATGCCGCGCCGATAATTGCCAATAACCAAATTCAGAATAATAGAGCTGGGATCATAGTTCAAGCTAACGCCCGCCCGATTTTGCGGAATAATATCATTGAGGGCAATAAAGAAGATGGTATAGTCGCGATCGGCCAAGCAATGCCAGATTTAGGCACTGATTCCGAAGCTGGTGGCAATCAATTCCGCAACAATGCTCGCTATGACATTAACGCCAGTGCGGCAAAACAAGTAATTGCTGCTTTTGGCAATACTCTTACCAACAGTCGCGTTGCAGGTAAGGTAGATCTACAAGCTCCCAGAACATTAGTAGCTCGAAATATGCCATCGGCTGCTGGTGGCCCTGAAATTGCACCTACTAATGGTGAAATCACCTTTTCAGCTCCTGGTGTCTCGGAAACTCCCAACGAAGTAACCGTACCAACTACCCTCAACAGCAATTCTGCCAATAACATGAGGATTGGCAAATTAAATCCTCAACTATTGCCCCTGCAACCAGCTAATACATCTCGTCTGGTGCCAAAGGTGAATACACAACCAGCAAGGGTGGCAACTCCCTCACCAGTTCCTGGGTTTCCTGTTCCTAGCAGCTTGGCAGGTACAGCAGCTACACAAAGAGCAAGTGTACCAACTGCACCAGCAACTTCAGGTGATGCACCACAGTTAAATTACGTGCAGATTAATCCCAGCGCGATTGAGTTTACAGCTCCTCAATCGCCATTTGATCCCCAAGCACAGCCAGCCACACCCAGAAATACCAGAGCGAAAAAGCAGCCAGTACCCTCTAATCTTCTGCCTGTACCTAATTCCAATATCCCTATAGGCAATACTCGCAATATGCGGAAAGTGCCAGTACCACAAGGCAGTCCAGGTGGAAACTACAATAATGAATTGCCGAATACTGTCGCTCCAATGGGTAATCCATTGCCCAATCCTGTGGCTCCCATGAACGCCCCATTGCCAAATACTGTCCCTGCAATGGATAACAGCCCATTACCTAATACTGTGGCTCCCATGAATAACAGCCCATTACCGGCTGGTGTCAGTCCCATGAGTAATAGCCCAATGCCAAATAATGGTATTCCAATGGTCGCACGTTACCGCATCCTAGTAGAAGTAGCCACTCAAAAGGATATGGAATTTGTACAATCCCTTGTGCCGACTGCCTTTTTCACAGTCTCTCAAGGACGCAACCTCATGCAAGCCGGAGTATTTAGTAATCGCTATAACGCCGATACTATGCTAAAAACACTTAATAGCAATGGGTTGAGGGCAATTATTGAGGTGTTGAATTGATGGGGATGGGGCATGGGGCATTGGGCATTGGGCATTGGGCATGGGGCATTGAGTAATGAGTAATGAGTAATGAGTAATGAGTAATGGGAATTTGCCCCTTGTCTCCCTGCCCCCTGCACTCTGCCTTTTCCCAGTCCCTAATCCCTATTCCCTCCCACGATTACCTTGTAACCCACCTGTATGTATTAACAATAGACGTGCGCCTGGGGGAAAAAATCCCTGTTTGAGTAAATCCATTACGCCATAAAACATTTTGGCGGTGTAGACATAATCAAGAGGTATGCCGTGTTCTTGGGTGAACTGCTGGGCAAATAGTAATAACTCATCGTTCACCTTGGCATAGCCACCCATATGGTAATTACATACTAGTTCCCAGGATGCGATCGCGTCGTTGGTTTTAGGTAAACCAGAGGCGCGATAATCTTTTAAGAAACTATCTATTTCCTCAGCCAGAAATTCCCCATTTTTCAGCGCAGGAAACCCAATAACATGCTGTCCTTGTTGAAGTGACAGTACAATTCCCGCTAAAGTACCACCTGTACCACAAGCCACACATACAGTATCAAATTGTCGCTTCCAAAATTCCCCTTGACCCCTTACCTCCTCATCTCCCTTATCTCCCTTATCTCCCTTATCTCCCTCATCCCCCGATAATATTTCCATACACCCCCGCACACCGTTCAAATTCCCCCCACCTTCAGGAATAATGAACACTTCACCAAAGCGTTCTAGTAACTCTGCTTGCAGTTCTGTTGTCCTTCGCTGTCGATATTTCTGACGGTCAATGTAGACAATTTCCATACCTTGTTGAACTGCAAAACTCAGTGTAGGGTTCAAGGGTAAATGCTCCTCCCCTCGAATCACGCCGATAGTGCGAAAACCAAAAAGATTTCCCGCCGCCGCAGTTGCATAGATGTGATTAGAATAAGCACCACCAAAGGTCAGCAGTGTCGTAAAATTTTTCTGTCTAGCCTCTAATAGGTTGTACTTCAACTTAAACCACTTATTTCCATTCACCGATGGGTGCATAACATCGAGACGTAACACAGACAAATCAACACCAGCTTGTCGAGTAATTGCACTAGCAATCGGTTGTATGGTAGGAGGTTGTGCGAATGAAAAGATTTCTTCCACGATGAATCAGGGAGATGAGGGAGATTAGGGGGATGAGGGAGAAACACCAAATACCAAATACCAATTACCAATTACCCATTACCAATTACCCAATAAAATTTTATGGCTAAACTATTTGACTGCATCACTGAGGAATTACAAGAATTTATTGCTGCTCAACATCTATTTTTTGTAGGTAGTGCGCCTTTGAGTCCTACAGGACATGTTAACTTGTCCCCCAAAGGGCTAGAAAGTTTCCGCATTCTTTCTCCTAACCGTGTAGGATATTTAGATTTAACTGGTAGCGGTAACGAAACCTCAGCCCATCTGCAAGAAAATAGGCGAATTACTTTTCTGTTTTGCGCCTTTCAAGAACCTCCAAAAATTTTGCGCTTGTATGGGCAAGGGTATGTAATTTTACCAGGTTCCCCAGAGTGGGATGCTTTTGCGCCTCTGTTTCCTCCCTTACCTGGAGGTCGTCAAATTATTATTGCTGATATTGAACGGGTGCAAACTTCTTGTGGCTTGGGCGTACCACTTTATGAATATCAAGACCAACGTCAGAGTTTAGTTAATTGGGCAACTAAAAAAGGCGAACAAGGAGTTAAAGAATATCAACAGCAGAAAAATCTTACCAGTATTGATGGTTTACCAACTCCACTGAGCAATTTACCTTAAGTTTGCCATACAGGGGAATAGAGAAATTTTGCGTTCAAAGATTTCAATATGGATTACGTAATTAGCCCAATTACTCCGGAAGATGAGCCTTTTTTGTGGCGGATGCTGTATGAAGCGGCGCATTTAGCAGAAGAAGGCAATTTGACAATGGAAGATTTAATGAATCATCCAGATTTAGCAAAATATGTCAAAGATTGGGATTATGAAACCGATATGGGTTATGTTGCTACCTTGTTACCCAGCTATCAACCCGTAGGGGCTGCATGGTTACGGTTACTAACAGAGGAAAATAAGGGATATGGGTATATTAATAATCAAACTCCCGAACTTGCGATCGCAGTTCTCCCCCAATATAGAAATCATGGCATAGGTACACAGTTACTTCATCATTTATTAGCGATCGCACCAGCCTATTATCCATCAATATCACTCAGCATTAGAAGCTCAAATCCTGCTTTGCATTTATATCAAAGATTGGGCTGGCAAGTAGTTGAGGGAACTGAAATCATCAACCGTGTAGGTGGTACTTCTTTCATTATGAAAATGGATTTTAATAAGAAGCTATTTATAAAGTAAATATTAAGTAACGCACCATCTTTGTCGATGCGTTACGCTATCGCTAACGCATCCTACAATTTAAGGTTTACTTTATAAAGTATCTCTAAATAAAATTAAGCCTATTGGTAATGGGTAATGGGTAATTGATATTTTTGATTTCTCCCTCATCCCCCTCATCCCCCTCATCTCCCTCATCCCCATCATCTCCACCCCTACACCTTATCTTTCGCCGGCGGTACAATTCTAAATTTATTTAAACTATCGTCAATTTCTTGAAGAGTTTTAAAATCATCTGGCAGTAAAGGATAAGTGTTACTGTTCAATAAATTTGCACTTATCGGTTGCTTTTCTAAGAATGAGAATGCTTGGCGAAATTGATGCGGTTGCGCTTTAATTGGGGCATCAAAATGGCAAGGAATAATCCATTCAAAATTCCAACTTGCTACTTTATTAGCCCAGTTAATGGTTTCCTGGGGTGCGCGGTTGAGAATGAGAGTCTGTAAAATTGGTGCTACAAATAAACGTCCATCGCCTCTGAGGGCATCAAATGAACGTTGCCAATCAGCTTGCCATTTGAAAGGATATAAGCCGAAATAAGCTTTTTTAGAACGTTCTGGGGCTTTGTTAGCATCGCGCAATACTTCACCGAATCCAGGGATATTTAACACGCTGGGGCGAAAATATAATGCAAATAGCGCAATCCGTTGCCATCCTTTACGGCGGTTTGCTTGATTATCTGCAACGATGTCACCTGCATTATCTTTAGCATGGAACAGCAAGGGATATGAGTCTAATTGCACGATCGCAGGTGGTTCCTCTGGAACAGATATTACCGCATCTGTGACTAATAAACTGTGCGATCGCTTGTGGAAAAATGCCACTTCTGCAAACCTACCAGGGCCTAAATCTATGGGGCCGAGTATGGCATAGTCAAACTCATCGGCAAAAGGTGTCTTTTTGCTGTCTGCAGGAAGTATTTGAGTTCGTTTGCGGGGTAAACCCAACCAACTTAGTGGCAGATTTAGCGGAAAACTCCACTGACTGGGAGCAACAAAAACCTGTGCTTGTGGAAAGAATCTCGCAAAGGGGCCGACGAAAACCTTGTGTTCTAATCCTGAGATAGTTGGCAAAATAATATACTTGACATCACCATGTTCTGCCGCTAACTCATTGACTAATCGGATACACTCTGGAGTTGGTGCAACGGGAGCATATACCAAAAGACCACCTGTTTCTAGCTTCACAACAGTCATGCGAATGGGCACCACAACATAGAAAATGCCCTGCATTTGGTCAAAAGTCCAGATTGTATCTTTGATAACTTCTTTACGAATGGTTCGCCGTTCCCCATATGGGTAGAGTGGCAAAGTAAACCAGAAAAACCACGAAAAGTCCTTTGGATGAATTAGTTCTGCGTTTCCAGCACGTTCATCATGAGCCACTTTGCGACCCTCCCCTGAATTGCCAATGCTCTATTTGCCTTCCAGATGATGGAGTTTAGCAAATTGTTGTACCCATAACCTAGCTTTAATCAAAATTTTCTTGTCAAGGGTCAACAGTCAAAAGTAATTTTTCGGACTCATCCTAACGGAAAAGCTAGCTGATCATCCACGAAACTCCCTTTCTGTGCCCTGATATACCAATTACTAATCACCTATTTATTTATCAAAAATTTTCTTTAAAAAATGAGCATGAATATTAGCGTTTCTTAAAGTTAACAATACTTTAGAAATACTAAAGCTTAATTCTTAAAGTAGAGGAGAGATATACCTATAAATACATATACTACTATTACCAAGCAATAATTTTGTAAGCCCCTAGTCTTAGACCTGCTAGGAGCTTTTTCTTAAAAATTTTGACTATTTAATTAAAGGTATATATCAAAAGCAGTAGGAGGCGTTTAATTACTCCTAAGGTAGATGAATAGTTGATTCCCAAGGCAGATTAAAGATGAGGATAACAATTGATATTGTGTAATTGTCAAAGAAAAACGTTACTTAATCAACGTCAGAACAATGAACATAATTGCTTGGATTGTTTTAGGTCTAATTGCTGGTGCGATCGCGAAGGCTATCTATCCAGGTCATCAGGGTGGCGGAATCCTCGGAACCATACTGCTAGGAATCATCGGTGCTTTTATTGGCGGTAGTTTAGGTATATTCTTTACTACGGGGACGCTGGCCTTAACAGCTCCGACTCTTAGCATTACTGGTATCATTGTTGCTGTGATTGGCGCACTTATCGCTGTTTTCCTGTGGAACTTATTGAACCGTAGCGCTGTCTAAAGTCTTAGGATATTAATTGATAGTTCTTTATTAGTAAAGTTCAGGGAGCTTTTGAAGATATTATTTATCCCTGAAATTAAATGTAAAGACATAGCACCTGCCTGAAGTTAGGTAGGTGCTATTATTATTTGATATCCACTGATCTTATAAAAGCCAAATATATGTAGGATGCGTTAATAACGCATCCTACAACTTTTATGATTATTTGATATTTACTGATATTCTCAACCCCAAGCTATCGAGTAGCGCCAACAGATTATAAATCTCAGCGCCACCACTTTCTAACAACATCTTGTTTAGTTGTTCCCAGGTGATTTGTGCTTGTTCTGAAAGATTGTTCATTCTTAGCCTGGCATCAATGATATCTTTCAGCGCTGATGATAGCAGTTCTCTTTCAGGATTTTCAGCCTCTAATATTGCTTCAATATATGCAGCAGCCTCCTCAGGTTCTTGAAGAGATTCGATCAGGTATTCTTGATAGCTATCACTTGTCCGCATTTTCTCTTTGAGTTTTCTATAGTACAAGATAGTAAATATAGATTCTTAGTAGGATGCGTTAATAACGCATCCTACAAATTCCATGATTTCATTGTCATTAGTCAGCGGTTGAGAAATTAATCTATCTTTTGCGCCTGCATTCTCATTAGCCTTTGCACGCTTACCAAGGCTCTATTTAACTCATAATTTCGTCTATCAGGATTTTGCAAATAAGCTTGCTGTTCCTCTTCAATCATCTTCACGTCTTGAATTACCAAACCATCAAGTAACTTTTGCGCTGCACCAAATAAACTGTCTTTGACAAAGCGGCGAAACCATACAGGTAATTTGTGCAATCGCCAAAAAGCATTTAATGATGTGAAATGAATTAAATAAGCTTTTGTTTGTGTTGCGCTGATTGGACAAAGCAGACAGTAAATTTTAAAATCTTTTCCTAATGTGGAAACCCAATGGGGATAAACGTAACTTACATCTAAAGGTTCAGGGTGTAAGCGCCGCAATGCGGGGAAAAATAGCTGAGATATTGACCAAATTTTGTCTATTTTATAGTAACTTTGGGCTGTATAATGAGCATCTACGCGATTAGCATCTTCGTCGATATCTTGTAAAGCTGCTGATGCCCAAGCTTGCAAATCCTGATGTAAATGTCCGTGATACATATCCATCAGGTTTTCAATTAAATAAGAATAATGAGCATTACAATTAATAACTGAAACTGTGGCAATGTAATTAAGATGTTCCCATTCCGGTAAACCTAGAGGTTCTAAAGATGGTTCTGCATTTCCCAGAAACAACCAAATAAAACCGTCTTGTTCTTTGACTTGGTAACGGCGAATTTTACAATTTGGGAGTTTTTGATTTTCTGCTAGGTAGGGAACTGCTGAACATTCACCTGATGCATCGAAACGCCAACCGTGATAAGCACATTCCAAGTCATTACCAACGACTTGCCCATGACTGAGTTTAACTTGGCGGTGAGGACAACGGTCTTCTAGAGCGTGAACTTTTCCGTTACTATCTCGATAAAGCGCGATCGCCTGTTGCCAAATTACCACACCTACAGGCTGATTTGTGACTTCACTACTACGAGCAACTACATACCAGTGATTGGGGTTAATTCCCAACTGACGAACATCACGA
Source organism: Calothrix membranacea FACHB-236 (assembly GCF_014696315.1). GTDB lineage: Bacteria > Cyanobacteriota > Cyanobacteriia > Cyanobacteriales > Nostocaceae > Aulosira > Aulosira membranacea. Next base: position 91,613 of record NZ_JACJPX010000003.1, on the reverse strand, counting down.
CTTTGCAGAGTTTCAAACACAGAAGACATAGGCGCGTAATCTTGGTAGGCGTTTTCAGTCAAAGTGAAATAGGTTTGGGGAAGGGTGAAAGGGTAAGGGTTAAGGGTGAATGGTTCTTGTTTTCCCCCTTTCCCCTTTCCCCCTTAAATCCTGACATGGCTGAAAACCAGACTATCACCTTAGGAGCTAAAACTAGTTGCGTTTACAAGCTATAAAGTATGTGTAGATAAATTAGTAAGGATATTCAGAAAAAAATCTGTATGACAAGTTACCAAGAAACCCTACCCAACAACGAACTCGTCGAGGATCTCAGTGTGGAAACGGCGAGTATTAACCATGTAGAAGTTATTGAAAATGTCATCGATAGCTTGGAACAAGATGACAGTGCAATGGTTAACCACACCCCAGACGGTAATTATCAGTGGAAGTTTAAATACGGGAGTGTGGAAGTCTTTGTGCAACTTAGTGGTACAAGTGATGAGGATACAATCACGGTTTGGTCTGCAGTATTGAAGTTACCTGCGAAAAATGAACCCGAGTTGATGCGATATTTACTAGAGTTAAACTGTAGCAGCACCTTTGAAGCGCGTTTCGGGATTATTGAAAACCAAGTTGTCGTCATCTCCACAAGAACACTAGCAGAATTATCCCCTGGCGAAGTCTCCCGCCTCATTACGATTGTGGCAACCATCGCAGATAACAACGACGAAGCCTTACAATCTAAGTTCGGCGCAGCATAAATCATCACCAAAGCTGAAGTTATCCGCTAATTAGGGGCACAGCATCCAAAGACTTTCGCTAAAATCAACATTTAATCGGTGCTGTGCCACTACAATTTTGATATTTTGGGAATTGGCTGTGTTTCAGGAGCAATAAATTCAGAAAAAATTCTTAGCTTTCGCCTTTGAATCTCGAAAGTTTGACTTCTAATCTCGAAGGTTCGCGTTCTGAACTCCAACGTTCACCTTCGGAACTCGAAAGTTCGCCTTCCAATCCTCAACGTTCACCTTTGGAACTCGAAAGTTCCACTTCCAATCACCAACTTTCATCTTCTGAACTCGAAAGTTCGCCTTCTGATCTCCAACTTTCATCTTCTGAACTCGAAAGTCCCACTTCCAATCACCATCTTCCGACTCTTGAACTCTAAAATCTGGCGACTAATTCCCTTAATAGCAGCTGCTGGTAACGTACAAATGGCAATTGACAGCTGGTTATTAGAACAGCACCAGACTGGAAACCATCCCCCAACGCTGCGATTTTATACTTGGTCGCCAGCCGCGATTTCTTTGGGCTATCATCAACGCCAATATCCACAATTCTGGGAAAATCTAATTTGGCAAGGTGAAAAATTAGACTTAGTACGCCGTCCTAGTGGTGGCAGAGCAGTATTGCACCAAGGCGATTTAACTTATACTGTCGTTACATCTGGATTACCAGGCGATCGCTTGCAAGCATACCAAAAAATTTGTGAGTTTTTAATTCAAGGTTGGCGATCGCTCGGCGTAGAATTGCACTATGGTAATGCTGGGCGAGGCTATATTCATAACCCTAACTGTTTTGGGACTGCTACTGGTGCAGATTTAGTCCTAAGCGATGGCGGTAAACTTATTGGTAGCGCCCAACTGCGACGCGCTGGGGCAATTTTACAACATGGTTCCATCCGCTTAAACCAAGATGCGGAATTATTTGCCCAGGTATTTGGTGCAGAATCTTGGACGCAGGTAAAACTACCCCAAAATTTGAGTGTAGAAACAATTATTACAGCTTTAATGAGAGCCGCGAGCGATCGCTTTGAGATGGAGTTAGTTGTACAACCCCTTTCGCCATCAGAGTGGGAAGCAATACTTGTCGGTTAAGGGCAAAAGGGGCAAGAAGAAACCTTTAACCCTTACCCTTTCACCATTCTGCTGACACTCACTTATTTGCCATACTCATGGTCATACTCAATTTTGCCGTAGTCTAATTTAATTACCCGATCCGCTAAATGAAAATAGCGATCGTCGTGGCTAATTGCTATCACAGTTTTACCTTTAGCTCTCATTTCAGCTAATAGCTGAGTGTAAAATATTTCTTTAAATAATGGGTCTTGGTCTGCTGCCCACTCATCAAATAAATAAATTGGTCTATCTTCTAATAAAGCTGTAAGTAAAGCCAACCTTTTACGCTGCCCTTGAGAAAGAGATGTGGTAGAAAGTTTGCCATTCTCTACCTTTACTTTATGGTCTAGTTGAAGTTGCTTGAGGTATTTTGTAGCTTGAATATCCAAATCAGAATTTTCTATTCCTAAAAGCTCATCAAATAAATAGAAATCAGAAAACACGACAGAAAAATGCTGGCGATACCATTCTCTGTTTTGTTCGTTAATTACCTCCCCATCTAATAAAATCTCTCCATTTTCGGGGATATAGAGTCCAGTAATCAGTTTTGCCAAAGTCGATTTACCGCTACCATTACCGCCAACAATAAATACTAATTCTTGCGGAGATAATTTTAAGTCGATAGGGCCGAGAATGAAGCTACTATCTTCTTTATCTGTATAATATGTATGGCTAACTCCCTTTATTTGTAGACTCTGCCAAGAAGATTTAAACTTAGGTGGTACCGTCGATACTTCCGCACGGCTAGCTAAGGATAAACCTAGAGATTCTATCTTCTGTAAAGCTACATTAGCTTTGCTGATCTGGGGCAAGTTGCTAATAATATTGTCCATTGGCAACATCAAATAAGTAAAAGTCAAGATGAAGCCAGAGAGCGTTTGTGGATTAATAGTTAATAATTTAGGTAATGCAAAGAGTAAAAAACCCATTGCAAAAAAAAATAACAGCTTTCCCCAACTAGTAGTAGTAGCAAATACCGTTAGTCCTTGAACATTATGATGCCGAAAATTATCGGCTGTTGTTTGCAGGCTTTTTGTTAAAAATATTTGTCGGCGCTGATAATTGAGTTTGAGTTCTTTAACTCCCCCAGTGAGAGTCCCCAAATGCTTAAACAAAACATCTTGATCCTCACGTGCCAAAGCCAGTAATTTACCGCCTCTATTCAACAACCATTGGCAGCTGCCTACACCTACCAACATCAAAACTATCACAGAGAGAAGGACTACCCAAGATAGCCAAGTAATATATACCAGACAACCCAAAACCATTGATACATCAATACAGAGGAAAGGAATTATATACACCGCATTAGCTACAGCTTGCACATCCTCTGTGAGAGTCGCTAATAGTCTAGGATTACCTAAATGTTCTAAATGGCTTAACTCCGAACCCAGTATTTGATGGCTTAAACCCATCCGTAATTGCAAGATGGCATTTTGTGAGAGGCGAACCAACATCACCTGAGAAATGATACTGGTAAGCAATGCAACTATGGCTAACCCAACAAAACCCCAAGCTATAGTTGTCAGGGGTGTAGAGGTACTAGGATTGGCCGCAGAACTAATGAGGGCAATTAATCCCGCACTACTACCACCACTCAGGAATCCAGTAACGATCGCGATCGCAACTAGTCCCCATGAAGAACGTAAAAGAAAGTAAATCAGATTCATGAAATATAATTACCAATCGCTGGCTGGCGCTCTCCAGGGGTAAGGACGAAATGTATATTGTTAACCCTTTATTATTTCATTCTATAAGCAGAAGTTATCAGTTTTTCAGGCATCTAAAGCAATAGCTACAGGGAACAAGGTAAGCCTACTACTTGTCAAATCAAGGGTTCATAAAATATGGTCGTCATGGGGAATCGGGGATTGGGGATTGGGGACTGGGGACTGGGGATTGGGTAATGGGTAATGGGTAATGGGTAATTGGTAAAAGTCATTTCTCCTTGTCCCCTTGTCCCCTTGTCCCCTTGTCCCCTTGTCCCCCTGTCCCCCTCATCTCCCTCATCTCCGTGACTTGCTTCTCCTCACCAACTCCCAATGATCAAAATGTTTCGCTTGTTATTCCGTAAAAAACTACGTTACTGCTATTTAATAGCGATTTTTATTACTACATTACTACTGACAGTTACGCCCGCAGTCTATTCCGCAGAAACTTTTCCCCCAATACAATCTCAGGCTCTCCCTCCTCAACCAACACGAGAGTTCCGGGGTGCATGGATTGCGACAGTCGCTAATATTGATTGGCCTTCCAGACCAGGATTAACATCATCACAGCAGCAAGCAGAACTTACTGCTATGCTCGATCGCGCTGCGTCCTTGAAATTGAATGCTGTAATTTTGCAGGTACGCCCGGCTGCTGATGCTTTGTATGCTTCTGCTTATGAACCTTGGTCGGAATTTTTGACCGGAGAAATGGGCAAAGCACCATCACCCAATTACGACCCCTTAGCTTTTGCAGTTGATGAAGCACACAAGCGCGGCATAGAATTACACGCTTGGTTTAATCCCTACCGCGCCCGTCACGCTCAATCAAAATCACCAGTAGCAGCTAACCATGTCAGCAAAGCACATCCTGATTGGGTGAAAAAGTATGGTAAGTATCTTTGGCTAGACCCAGGGGAAACCGAAGTTCAAGATTATACTGTCAATGTCATTATGGATGTCGTCAAGCGCTACGACATAGACGGAGTCCATCTTGACGATTATTTTTATCCTTATCCAGAACAAAATGGTAGACGTACAATAGATTTCCCTGATGCATCCAGTTGGCAGAAATACCAGCAAACTGGAGGGAAACTCAGCCGTGATGACTGGAGACGGGACAACATTAACAAATTGGTGCAGCATCTCTATCAAGCAATTAAACAAGAAAAACCTTGGGTGAAGTTTGGTATTAGTCCTTTTGGGATTTGGCGACCAGGTTACCCAGCGCAGACAAAGAGTGCTAATGGTGGCGAGCCTTTCGATGCGTACAATCAGATATATGCTGATTCTCGTCAATGGTTAATCAATGGCTGGTTAGATTACTTTTCGCCCCAGTTATATTGGAAAATTGACAAGGCGCAACAAAGTTATCCGATGTTGCTTGATTGGTGGATTCAGCAAAACCAACTAGGAAGACATATTTGGCCGGGTAATTTTACTAGTCGTGTAGGCGATCGCAGTGCTGCTGCTTGGCCAGCTAATGAAATTCTCTCTCAAATTAAGTCAACGCGTAATTCGGCTGGCTCAACAGGCAACATTCACTATAGTATGAAGCCGATCATGCAAAACCGCGATCGCATCTCCAATTTACTAGAAAAGGAAGCTTACTCCACTCCCGCGCTAATTCCCGCTTCTCCCTGGTTAGACAAGACGCAACCTGCTCAACCGACACTCAACGTTGAGCGAGATGTAACTACAGGTAAAATCAATAAACTGACTTGGCAATCCCCAGCACCAGAAAAAGCTTGGTTGTGGGTAATGCAAACCAAAACTGGCAATCAGTGGAATACAACCATCCTTCCCGGTTCGCAAACTTCCTACTTATTCAATAGTGCTAATTCTCCCACCAAGATTGATAGCGTCGCCATTTCCGCAGTCAATCGCTACGGTACTCAGGGACAACCAGCTATTGGGAGTTAGGGATTGGGGACTTTTGTACAGACGCGATTAATCGCGTCTCTCCAACTCATGTAAAATCAATTCCGTAGATTCAATGTGATTACCAGCTAAATATGAGACTAATCCCGAAGGGATGCAGCATTGTTTTACAGCTATTGGCAACAGTAGCTTTAGCTACTCCGGCATTAGCGGAAGTTGTGAATATTAACCTGCTGCAGCTAAATGACATCTATGAAATCACTCCAGTAGAGGGGGGAACTCGTGGCGGTTTGGCGCGTGTCGCTACCTTACGACAACAGCTTTACAAAGCGAACCCTCGGACATACACGGTGTTAGCAGGAGATGCATTTAGCCCTTCGGCTTTAGGAACAGCGAAAATTAACGGGACACCGCTAGCCGGTCAGCAAATGGTAGCGGTGATGAATGCTGTTGGCTTTGACTATGCGACTTTTGGTAATCATGAATTTGATTTACCAGAAACCCTTTTCTATCAAAGATTGCAAGAATCTCGCTTTCGCTGGGTATCGAGTAATGTATCAGATAGCAAAGGACAGCCTTTCAAAAGTGTACCGCGTTCCATCATCTTCAATGTGAAAGGCGATCGCGGTGCTGTAGTCCGGGTAGGTTTAATTGGTCTTACCCTGAATAGTAATCCGGCTAAGTACGTTAGTTACACAGATCCTATTGCAACAGCTAAACAGCAAGTAAAGGAACTGAAGGGAAAAGCAGATATTATAGTCGCCATTACCCATTTACCCTATGGCAGCGATATCCAACTAGCGGAAACTGTACCAGAAATTGATATCATTTTGGGTGGTCACGAGCATGAAAATATCCAGCTATGGCGGGGTCGAGATTTGACACCGATTTTTAAAGCTGATGCTAATGCTCGTACAGTCTACGTTCACCAATTAACTTACGATACTGTCAAAAAAAGTCTGGCTGTTAACTCGCGACTAGTACCAATTACCGATAAGATTCCCGACGAACCAAAAACCGCCAAGGTAGTCAGAGAATGGCTAGAAAAAGGTTATCAAGCATTCCGCGCCAACGGTTTTAATCCAGATCAGCAAATTGCAAAACTGACATTTGCTTTAGATGGTTTAGAATCCAGCGTTCGCAATAAATCTACCCAGTTAACAGATTTAATTGCAGCAGCGATGTTGAAAGAAGTACCCGATGCCGATTTAGCCGTATTTAATGGTGGTTCAATTCGGATTGATGATGTCATCCCACCAGGCCCAATTACTCAATATGATGTGATTCGCATACTACCTTTCGGCGGTAAAGTTGTGGCAATAGAGATAAATGGGGCGCTGTTAAAAAGGCTATTGGATCAAGGAAAACTTAATAAAGGAACTGGTGGTTATTTGCAAACAGCCAAAGTTACTCAAGAAACAAATTCAGGAAAGTGGTTAATTAATAATCAACCACTTGATGTTAAAAGAACTTATAAAGTTGCTACTACTGAGTTTTTAATTAGTGGTAAAGAAATGGGACTAGATTTCTTAAATCTGCAACAGCCAGGTATTAAGTTGATTGCCGAAAAGCGGGATATTCGTTTCGTGGTAATGGACACAATGAAAACTCAATAGTAAACGGCTTGCTATCAAGCAAGCCGTTTACTTTCGTGTAAAACATTAAGCATATTTTTTAATTATAAATTTTAATTTATCAATTTGGAATTATGAGCAAATCACACATATCATTATCTACTTGAGTGTTTGGACATCTGGAAAGTTGAGAATTTTTTCATCTGCCGTTAATAAAGGACAATTATAAAATCGGGCTGTAGCCACAATTAGTTGATCAAATGGGTCGCTATGGAAACCACTTAATTGAGTTGAATCAACGATAATCGGCAAAGACAAATTTAATAGTTGTACTCCTGGATAAGCTAAAGCAGCTTCTAGCCATTGATCAATAGACAAAGGCAAAATTAGTCTTTTTTTCTCTACCAATTTTGCTACCTCCCAACAAGAAAGAATACTAACTCCTAAACCATCTGTCACATAGTTTTGCAACCATTTCTGCTGTTGTTTGGTTAATCGGGAATCATTTTGTACCCACCAAACCCAGATATGAGTATCAAGTACAATCATTGTAAAACTTCCCAATCTTCTAAAGCGACCGGTTCTGTTGGATCGTCATAACAGTATGGTTGTGTGTTATGCAAAGGATAAAGATTTGCGTCGGATTGGGGTTGTGATTTTGGTTGGTGATCTGAGGTTTTAGCTTCTAAAATAATCACTTCTACAGCATCACCTGCATGAAAAGGTAAACCTTGTAGTGTTAAAGTTCCATCTTCAGTTAAAACGACTTCTATTTTGTGAGCGTTCATATTTTAAATCCTCCAGCCGGGTGGAATTAGTTTTTGAGGTTATACCTTATACAAAAGCTGCATAACTACTATAGATATAGATTACCTTGAAAACATTATGATCGCGCTGTTTAGTGAAGTACAAATTTATCAGCGTTTATCTTCTGCCATTCCTGCGGAACGCTACGCGAACGGCGGTTAATTTTTTATTGCTGTACCCCACCAATATAGTAACCGCTAACTGTTATGGTATTAAACTCAAAATTATTTAGCGGTGAACCATTAATTGTGCAGTTGTTTGGAATAGGTAAAGATTGAGTTTGGAGAAATTTTTGATTAATTTTTTTGAAATATAAATCTTGTAAAACTTCTGTAGCTGATTGATATCTTTCTCCAGCAATGTGTTTGAGTAACTTGTCGAGAATTTGTCTTAATTCATCACTTATAGTTACACCTTTTTCTTGTAAACTTTCGCGCCATAACCATTTAGCATTATAAGGATCATAAAGGCGATCGCAGAGATTTCCATTTGCATCTTGTGTAGCCAAACATTGAGTTAACAGCCGCACACAAGTTGCACCCAAGGCATATAAATCACTTGCTGGTGAAGCAAATCCTGCCATTTGCTCACTTGGTGCATAACCGATAGTATAAATTCCTGTAGCTTGTCTCGCTAAACTCGTTTGGGTGACTTGTCTTGCACCACCAAAGTCAATTAACACCAGTTTGCCATCTTTTTGACGGCGCATGATATTTTCTGGTTTAATATCTCGATGAATAACGTTGCGATCGTGGATAAATTGCAGAACTGGTAATAAATCAGCTAAAAGTTGCTGAATTTGTTCTTCGCTAAAGGCTTGTTGGTGTAGTTCTGCTAATAAAGTCTCTCCTTGAACAAATTCTTGCACTAAATATAAGCTTGATCCTTGTTCAAAATAAGCCAACAATCTAGGAATTTGAGGGTGATTTTCTCCCAGTTCAAACAAGCGTTTTGCTTCTTGCTTAAATAATTCTGCTGCTTTGTTTAATGTGGCGGTTCCCGATACTTGAGGAAAGAATTGTTTGATAACACAATCATCATCAAATCTACCTGTGTCTTCTGCGGCGTAAGTTTTGCCAAACCCACCTTCACCTAATAGTTTTAAGACACGGTAGCGGTTTCCCAGTAGCTTACCAAAGTTGCTTTGTCCGCAACTCATACAAAACTTGTTGCTATCAGGGTTAAAAGGATTTGAGCAATAAATATTTTGACAGATTTGCATAGCTTGGGATTATTTAAGTCTTCTGGTTTATAATTCCCAAACTTCAGGCGTAAAATTGTCGAGTTTTTCAACTCATAATCAGCACAGAGGTAGACAGAAGATTATTTTTATCTGCGTCATTTTACTCATATTCCGTCTCAAGCCAAAATTTTACCTATACTGTACCCACACCTTCTTAAGTAGGATGCGTTAGCGTCAGCGTAACGCATCTCTCCCAAGGCTTTTGGTGCGTTACAGCTTCCCCCTAACTACAGTTTCCTTTCAAAAAATAGCCTTACAGTACATTATTTGTGTCTCAAAATATACATTAGCAGTGCTGGATTAGAACTTCAGTAATTTAATATTTAATTGATAAATAAGGTCTCAATTATATTTTTATTGAAAAAAATTAGCTAACCTTATTAAATTATAAAATTACTATTGAAAAATCATTATCTATGGATTTTAATCGTTATTATTTAGACGATATAAATTTAAATAATGTTTGCGATAAATAAAACATTTAGAGGGCACAGCACTGTTTTTTATTTATCTGCCATATTCTTTTTTAAAAGTGGTATAAAGTGATGACTAAGCTATAAATTATGTTGAAAAAGAATCTACCTGCGGCATGATGAAGATAACTTCTCAATACTTTTATGGCATTTTACCGATGCCCAAGTTAAGATTGATGCGGCAAGTATTCTAGCTAACTAACGTAATTCTAAAAATTGCGATCGCTTGTGTTAAGTCTATTAAAAATCTTCATCAGAATAATGTTTCCGGCTGTCAATCCTATTACGACAGTAGAATTTGCTAAGTGGCTATTAGATTCTGCCAAGCCACAACCTTTAGTGCTAGATGCGCGTAGCCCAGCAGAGTACGGAGTAAGTCATCTCAATGCAGCAATGCGTATTGATCCAATTGTCCTAGACTCAACGACAGCCTTGAGTATTTCAAAAAATACCCCCATTGTTGTGTACTGTTCAATTGGCTACCGTAGTGCCAAAATTGCTCAACAGCTTCAAAAACAAGGCTTTACTTCTATTTATAACTTGAGTGGAGGTATTTTTCAGTGGGCAAATGAAGGACGACCTATTTTTAAAGATGACAACAATCAAACACAGTTTGTCCATCCCTATGACGCAAAGTGGGGAAAACTGCTGAAAGCTAGTTATCATCCTCAGAATTATTCTTATCTGGCCTCTCGATAACAAAAGTTGGAGGAGATAAGGAAGACAACTAATACAAATTCCAAATTCAGAATTAAGTTTGACTCAGCTTACTTTAAGACTGAGGTGGAAAAATTATGTGGTTATCGTGTTCGCGTAAATTATAAGCGAACACATCTTTTTTACGCCAAATTCCAATTTGATAGAAGACGCGGAAAACTATAAACAAGATTAATCATTCGTTTAGTTCGTGTAAACTCTACGCGAACCAATTTTTTTTCCAAAGTTCAATCCGTAACAAGCAGCAATATATAATTTGGAATAATGATTAGGACTTACGTAACTGGCACAGTGATCCTCTGGTATAAGAGTCAAGAGTCAAAGGTCAAAAATTTAGGTTTTTTGGACTCTTGACATTTGACATTGGACAAACCTAAACGAAAAAAATATGACACTTGCGTAAGTACTAATGATTTTAAATTAACTAGATATTAGTTAAATGAGTTTAATAGAGAATACATATACAAAAAATGCTGAATCAGACAGGCGCTATGAATTGGATTGGTTAAGGGTATTAGCAGTATTATTACTCATTTATTTCCACACCGGAGCAGTTTTTTATCAAGGAGAATTGGGCGAATTTTATATTAAAAATGACGTGCTAAGTTCTGCCTTGGGAGGGTTTATTTTCTTTGTGCATCAGTGGCATATGCCATTATTTTTCTTCATTGCAGGTGCGGCAACTTGGTATATATTTAAGTTGCGATCGCCTCAGCAATATATCAGCGATCGCTTTAGGCGATTGTTCATTCCCTTCTTATTTGGTACGTTGGTGGTAGTTCCGCCTCAAGTATATTACAAACTACTCAGCCAGCAACAAAACATCGGCTCTTATTTGCAGTTTTATCCCCAGTTTTTTCACGGTATTCGCCCCCAAGGAAATTTTGAATGGGCGCACCTTTGGTTTTTAATTTACTTATTTACGATATCTATAGTGGCGCTGCCACTTTTGTTATTCTTCAAAACAGAGAAAGGTGAAAAATGGTATTCTATGGTTGCAGATTTTATGAGCATACCAGGAGCTATATTTTTGCCTGCTCTACCATTAGCAGTAATTGAAGGTGTATTACGTCCTCGATGGTTTGGGTTTCAAAATCTCTACGATGATTGGGCAAATGTATTGCTTTACCTGCTTTACTTTATATATGGCTTTCTTTTCTGTGCTGATGACAGATTTGCAGCAGCTATCGATAAAAATTACAAGTTGCTGCTATTGATGGCAGTAGCTACAATGTCCATTCTTTTAGCAATACAAGCAAGTGGTATTCTTCCAGCACGGGGCTATTCATGGGGATATATAGCTTATCAAATATTTCGCGGCTGCAATTCTTGGTGTTGGGTAATGGCTTTATTAGCTTTAGGTCAGCGATATCTCAGATTTAATCATAGTATTTTGCAATATACCTCCCAAGCTTCCTATCCATTTTATTTACTGCATCAGACAGTTTTAGTTGCGATCGCTTTTTATGTAGTGCAATGGCATCTAAATATTGCCGCCAAATTTGTAATTATTAGTACTACAACCCTGATAGTTACAGGGATTTTATATGAAGTGTTGGTTAAGCGCCTCAGCATGATGCGATTTCTATTTGGGCTAAAGCCTAAGCATCAAGTGAATTCTGAAAGTTAAAAGCACGAACCGCATACTGCAAAGCAAAACCCTCAGGCTAGGCGTGAAGAACACTAAGGAAAAAAAGAATCTATGTCTCAAGTTTCAATTGTTATCCCTACTTTAAATGAAGCAGCTAGTTTAGAGCGTACACTACGGCAACTCATTCTGCTTAACCCGCCTGCCAAAGAAGTAATAGTTGTTGATGGTGGTAGTGAAGATGAGACAATAGCGATCGCCAATCAAAGTACTGAATTATTTCATCACAAGTTAAATGTGCAGGTTCTTTGTTGTGAACGGCGAGGGCGTTCTATTCAGATGAACTACGGCGCATTAGCTGCAAGTGGAGATATTGTTTGCTTCCTCCATGCAGACACTTGGGTTCCCGATGATTTGATTGCAGTGATTGAGAAAACTCTAGCAGAGCCAAAAGTCGCCTGTGGGGGTTTCATTTCCTTGATGGTAGGCTCACACTATACTCGCTGGGGTATATCTTTACACAATTACCTGAAAACTTACTACGCTCCTCTACTATTTAAACCTTACTTGTTTTTTAAAGGATTGCGCCTCTTATTCGGCGATCAAGTCATGTTCTGTCGTTTAACTGACTTTTGGGATTGTGGCGGATTCGATGAGGCTTTACCAATTATGGAAGATGGAGATTTGTGCTTGCGGCTAGTGCAAAAGGGACGAATTTCCTTAGTAAACCGCACCGTTCAAAGTTCGGATCGTCGGGTTGCACGTTGGGGAAGTTGGAAAGCTACTGCTATTTACCTCTATATTGGCATTTTGTGGGGAATTGGTGTTGATGCCAATTACCTCAAGCAATTTTATCAAGATATTCGCTGATTCAGGCTCCAGTCGTAGTCAAGATATGAGATTTTTGTTGCGGAGCTTAAGGGTAAATCTGTTTGTAAATAAGAACAGATGTACTCCGGAATTGAGGGCGCAACTTGTAAAAAATCCTGACGATACCACTTAAGAATTTTATTACAATAGAGTTTTTGCTTATCAAAGTCATAATAAACTTTTTGCGGATTGTTAATAAAGCGATGGGCATCTTCATCTAATTGCTGCATAACTTGCTCCGGGAAATAAGCTCCTGGACGTAGTAACGGACAACCAACAGAAGCACAAACAATTGCAAAATGAATTCGTGGTTCTTTTAACTTGTTTCTTAAAATTTGATTTTCAATTTGAGCAAGACTGTAATGCTTGCCAAATATTTCATAAATTGGACGCTGAAAAAACCATAAAAAAGCTAGCCAATTTGGCATCCCTAAAAATTTTGGCAAAATAGATTTCAAGGGATATTGTTTTAAGATTGTGGAAATGGTAAATGCATTGTAGAGATTGATCCACAATGCTAATTCCTCCATAACATTGATTTGATAATTTAGATGTAAATGCTTTTGGCTTTGTAACCATTCATCCAGTGCTTGCGGTTGCTCTGTTTTCCAAGCAAGATAATCTACCCGACCCTGTTGATCAACGTACTGACGAAGCAGCCTGTCCCAAGGTTCAAAATCAATCATAATTACTTTTAAATTTGCCAGAGCTAGACATTGCCATATTAGAAGTAATCAGCAATATAGGTTTAGATTGCGGTAAGAAATCTCATACTGCAAGCATCATAAAAAAAGAAAGAAGATGCAATAATATCTCCTTTCTTTACCTTTTATTTGATGAATTAATCTTCGCTCAGGACTGAGTACTCCGAGTTAACCTTCTTCTTGATTCTCAACCTTACGGCCAGGAGAGGATTCATATAAAGCATCTAACTGTTGGCGGGCATCTTCAACGTTAATTGACCGCATTACTAATAATGGTTCTTTAATTAAGTTACCTGCATTATCTAATAATTCTGGATGTGGTGGAAAATTCTTGTTTCCTGAGGGATATCCATATCTCCCCTGATTTCTCGTTGCTGGATAATGACGCTCTCGATCAAAACTGAACATGATCAGATTGCGAATTAAATTAGCAACAGCGATAACGGCAAGGATTGTAAAAGCAAGAATGTAAAGCAGGTGTAACATCGGGTTATCCTCCAGAGGAAGCAAGTTCTAAAAGTTTTTACTGTAACTTTTCGCTTTACTAGTAATTTAAATTACACGTATAGCGAATGGCTGATGCACGTTGATATTCTATGTTTTGCAGGGTGGAATGTATTAACCGTTATTCAAAACACGGTAGCATGTGATACATTTTTTTTTGTTTTATTCAAAATTTATTAAGAATTGAATGCTAAATATCGAACCGAAATAGCGCTATGCCTTTGTTAATTAAGTCTACCGAACTTAACGAAAAAAAACTTCACTCTCACACATCTTTCTCTTTATGGAAGCGTAGTGCCACATTCCAGCATTCTGTAACTAATTCATGCCAAGGCTTAATTGTTGCCATCTCAATGCCAACTTGCCCATCAGTTGCGCTGAACATCATCTTTGCTGTATTGAGTTCATCCTGGGCTTGCTGAATTCTGAGAAGCAAGTCGGATTTGTCTTGCTCACTCATAAATGAGATTTGCTCGGTTTCCAGAAATTTACGCGATCGCGCAAACCAATACTGAAAATCCTCTAGCAGCGGTTCCAATAAAGCTTTGAGCACTTCAGCCCCTGGTAAATTTGAGTCTCGCATAAATGAGAAGCATACGTCTATCTTTCTTTATAATATTAACCTTATTTACAATTCTTAATATCTTATTTTAATCCCTCCTCAGATGGATGTCCAAGCAAAATGTAGTTTATGATACTTTTTTCTATTTTATCCTTATTCCCAGAGATTTGCACATCTTCTCCAATCAGAATGTTGCAGGTGAATTAATTATAAAAGTAAGACAAAGTCAACTGCGAGCGTTGTAAGTTAAATTCACTCGCAGGATAGATTCTAATATTAAAGATATATTGAGAATTATTGAATTTATATAAATAGAAGGTAAGTTTACCTTGATCCCCTATAGTAAATTCCCTAAAAATCTGGCGCTTCCTGTTGTTTAGCCTGTAGCGTATGTTGAATATTAGCTAAGTCAACCACCTACTACAGAACGCCAAATAGTCAACAGTCAACAAGCAAAACCGATATTTTTCACAACTGAAATAGTATTGCTATAGAGAGTATTTATGCTCAAAAATGTTAATTAAAAATTAAAAATATTAAATCAAAATAGAAAATGCAAAATAATATTAATAGTTAATGAGGATAAGCACTCTAGTGGGAAATTTCTGTAACTGTTCTTGGGCAAGGATTTTGCATCCAAAATCCCACGTGTTTATAACTCCCCTGGCTGTGAGAACCAGGAGCGTTAAATCAAAATACCTAACTGCATGATTACAAACGCTGGAGTAGGTTTAAACCGTGGGTATCAGTACCACAGGTATTGTAAAGACCATATTCATTAGCCAAATGTTCTATTTGTTCTGATTCTAAAGAACTAGGTCTCCAAGGGTTAGGATTGTTGTAAGCATAGAAAGTTTCTACACCATCAATACCTCTTTCAGCCGCCGCCGGAATTAAATCTAAGTGCGATCGCCTGTAGCGTGCTGGGTGAGCTAATACTGCTAATCCCCCCGCCTCATGAATCGCAGCAATTACGTTATTTGCTTGATATTCTGCTCCTGTTGTCGCTTTTCTTTGCAAATAAGGTTTCATGCTATTGTGTTCTGGCTGGAAGGAATAAGCCAAAATATGAACTTCAACATCCAACAAGTTGGCATTAATTTCTACCCCAGTCCACAGATGAGGAATGTTTCCACCAGGATTATTCCACTTCCAATCTTCTAACCAAGCTTTGGCAACTTGGTATCCACCAATATTATGGTGATCAGTGATTGCCAGCCCTTGTAATCCAATAGCGATCGCCTGTTCCATTAATGTATTTGGCTGCAATCTGCCATCAGAGTGGACAGTATGTATGTGAAAGTTAAATGACCTCGGACAACTTTGAGCATTAATATTTTGGAATACTTGCTTTAAAATTTCCGTGGAAGCTGAAGTCCGAGCAAAATTTACAACCATAACCCCTCAAAGACAAAAATACATTATTCTCAACACAGGAACACGCCACATATTTCAGACAAGAAACCACAAACACCCTAAGCTAGTGTTGGTAGGCATTTTCTCGAATTCGACCGCAAATTTTTCAATATGTTAAGACTACGTTAGCAAATCTCAACGCTGACGGCCATGAGTATTTTCGATTGCACTTATCAGAATAGGTAACAAATACTGCAAAAATGCCATTACTGACATTCAGGAGTACTGACTGAGCGACTCCATCGCCAACAAGGAAATAAAATTAAAGAGGCAAAAAGTAACGAGGAAGAAAACAATTTAATCACTCGTTACTTAGGATTCAGTACTCAGCACTGAATATTATTGTGACTATTTAATCCAGTAATCCGACTAATGAATGATCACCAGTAATTACTTCACCAATGGCAAAAGCGGGAATATCTTGTGATTGAAAGTGGCTAATCGTCTGTTCTACGCTATTTTGCGGTACCAATAGCACATAGCCAATACCCATATTGAAGGTGTTGTACATAGCTTCATTATTGACCCCTCCAGCTGCCGCTAGCCAGTGAAATAGCGGAGGAATCGTCAAACTATTGCGATCAATTTTAATTGCTTGACCTGTGCCTAAACATCTGGGTAAATTTTCTGGCAAACCACCACCTGTGATATGTGCCATACCGTGAATTTCTAAACCTGCTTGACGCGCAGCTAGGACAGGTTTGACATAAATTTGTGTTGGTTTGAGGAACGCTGCTGCAATAGTTTCGCCACCTAATAATTCTGGTTTCTCATTCCAATCGAATTGGCGATCGCTAATAATCTTCCGTACTAAACTTAAGCCATTACTATGCACACCAGAACTAGCAAGAGCGATCGCAACATCTCCTACTTGTACCTGGGAACCATCAAGCATCTGGCTTTTTTCTACAATCCCTACACAAAATCCAGCCAAATCATACTCACCGACTTGGTAAAAACCTGGCATTTCTGCGGTTTCTCCCCCCAGCAAAGCACAACCAGCTTGCTGACACCCAGCCGCAATTCCTGCAACCACCTCGGTTAATTGCTCTTTATCTAACTTACCTGTTGCCAGATAATCCAAAAAAAACAGTGGTTCTGCTCCAGATGTCAGTACATCATTAACGCACATCGCCACCAAATCAATACCTACGGTATCGTGGCAGTTAAGAACTTGAGCAATTTTGAGCTTAGTCCCAACACCATCTGTTCCAGAAACTAATACTGGTTCCTTAAAACCTCCTGGAAGCTGAAAACAACCACCAAAACCACCCAGTCCACCAAGTACTTCTTTTCTAAAAGTACTGTGAACCAAATTGCGAATTTTATCTACAAAGGCTCGCCCAGCCTCAACATCAACCCCAGCGTCCCGATAATCCATTCCTGACTGCTTCCTGACGGCACTGTTATTAATTCTTTACAGACATAAACCATCATCACATATCTTAACTACTGTAGTCATTTGGTGTTTGGGGTTTGGTGTTGGGTGTTTTTCCCCATTACCCATTACCCAGTCCCCAATTCACCTTTTCTCTTCTAGTTTCTGATACTTTCCTGGATACTTCCGGTGGAAATATTCTTCCATAATTTCTACAATCATGGGGGCAGCAACGCTACCGCCGCCGCCGCCGGAATGTTCAGCGAAAGCTACTATTAATATCTCTGGCTTATCGGCTGGGGCATAAGCACCAAACCAAGCGTGATTTTGTTTGACACCACGTTTCCAGGCTTCGGCTGTACCACTCTTACCAGCTACAGGGGGCAGTGTTGGTTTATTTAAAGCTTTACCCGTGCCGTCAGATATCACTTTCCGCAAACTTTCGCGGAGTATTTTAATAGTTTCTGGCTTCATATTTAACGATGAACGCCAGCTTTTTGCTTCTTCATTATCTTTGAGTACATGGGGTTGGACGCGATCGCCACCATTAGCAGGTACAGCAAACATCACCGCCACTTGCAGAGGTGTGGTTTGTAAAGCACCTTGACCAATTGACATATTAATGCTGTCGCCTACAGTCCAAGGCATTTTCCAGGCTTTCTGCTTCCAGGTTTCATCGGGAACTAAACCTTTAGTTTCTTCGGAAGCAAACTCAAAGCCAGTTTTTTCGCCAAATCCATATTTACGAGTCCACTCAATCAAAGTCGGGCCGCCAACTGCTTTACCAATTTGATAAAAGAAGGTATCACTACTCCACTGCATTGCACCGACAAAACCCAAAGGCCCGAATCCGGCGTGATTCCATTCACCAAAGGTAGTGCCACCAATAGTCAAAGAACCGTAGGTTTGAAGCACGGTATTTGCAGAAAATTTACCAGATTCTAAACCCGCAGTTGTCGTGACAATTTTGAAGGTACTGGCAGGGGGAAAGGCGCTGAGGGCGCGATTGACTAGGGGATGTTCTGCACCCTGCACAGTTTCCCAGTCTTTTTGGGAGACTTTTTGTTTAGAGAAAATATTGGGATCAAAAGTAGGGTGAGACACCATTGCTAAAACAGCACCATTTTTAGGGTCAAGCGCTACGATCGCACCATTGCGATTACCTAAAGCTTTTTCTGCTGTTTTTTGCATTGCCAAATCGATAGTTAAGTGCAAATCTTTACCAGCTTTTGCCTGTTTCTCTCCCAAAACCCGTAGTGGACGACCAGCACCATCTACTTCTATCTGCTGACCTCCCCATTCGCCTCTAAGTATCTTCTCATAAGCTTTTTCAACTCCCATCTGCCCAATTACGTCACCTAATTGATAGCCTTCTTTCTTCTTCTCTTTTAACTGTTCGGCTGTCAATTCGCGAGTATAGCCCAGCACATGAGCTACATCCTTACCCTCTGGATAATAACGTATTGCGTCCAGATGTATTTCTACCTCTGAGAGTTCATTTTGATACTCTTTTAATGCTGTAATTTCTGCTTCGCTTAAATCACGGGCAATCCTGATGAGCGAGGAAGAGTTTCTACCTGCATCTTGTAGTTGTTTTTCAATATCTGCTAAGGGAATTTCCAGAATTTGGGATAGACGCGCACCCACAACAGGCCAGGAAGGTTTGGTGTGAGCCATCGGCCACAAATATACAGAACGAGAATAGCGAGTACTAGCTAATAGTTTGCCATTACGGTCGAAAATATTCCCCCGTTCCGGTTGTTTAGGAATCATGCGAACGCGGTTTGATTCAGCTCGCTTGCGATGATTTGCCCCTTCGACTATTTGCAAGTACGCCAAACGCACACCTATGACACTTGTCATGAGGAGCGTAAAGATAATCAGAAAGATGGGCTGAAAATTTTGACCGACTGTACGTGTATTTTTTTTATTTCCCAGTGGACTTGGTTGCAATAATGCCATAGGACGAATGAGTACTGCAAAATTAATATTTATTATCTATACAATTATGCTGCTTTAAAGTTCAGCATTTTATAAGATTTCAGCGACAAAGGGTAATTGGTAATTGGTAATTGGTAATTGGATAAACATGCCCAATGCCCCATGCCCAAATTCATTTAGTCCCCAGTACTACCGCCATTTTGATTACCTTCAGACCCAGGTTTTTGATATTTGCCAGGATATTTATGTTGAAAATAAGCTTCTAGCACTTGTAAAGCCATTGGCCCGCAAACCGTACCACCATGATCACCAGAGTTTTCACCAAAGGCTACCACCACAATTTCTGGCTTATCGGTGGGTGCATAGGCACCAAACCAAGTATGATTTGGACGACCAACACCTGCTTCGGCTGTACCACTTTTTCCTGACGCTGGGGCAATTGTCGGCACGTCTAAGCGCTTACCTGTACCTTCACTTACTACCTTCCGCAAGCCGTCACGTAGTACTTTGATGGTGCTGGGTTTCATATTTAATGACACTCGCCAGTTTTTGGCTTCCTCGTGGTCTTTGAGCAAATGCGGCTTCACGCGGTATCCGCCATTAGCTGGAACAGAAAACATAATTGCTGATTGTAGTGGTGTCACTTGCAAAGCACCCTGACCAATTGACATATTGATGGTGTCACCTACAGTCCAGGGCATTTTAAATACTTTCTGCTTCCAGGTTTCATCGGGTACTAAACCTTTGGATTCTTCATTGGGGAATTCAATTCCAGTTTTTTGACCAAAGCCATATTTGCGACTCCATGCGATTAAATCCGGGCCGCCAACTCTTCTGCCAACTTGATAAAAGAAGGTATCACTACTCATTGCTAGAGCGCGAGGAAATCCCAAGGGGCCAAACCCGGCGTGGTTCCACTCCCCGAAAGTTACTCCTCCCACAGTTAAGGAACCAAATGTTTGTAAGACGGTATCAGGTGAAAACTTACCTGTTTCTAAACCAGCTGAAGCCGTAATAATTTTGAAGGTACTTGCTGGCGGAAAAGCACTCAAGGCGCGATTCACTAAAGGATGGTCTTTACCTTGCACAGTTTCCCAATCTTTTTGAGACAGTTTTTGTTTGGAGAAAATATTCGGGTCAAAGGTGGGGTGAGAAGCCATTGCTAAGACCGCACCATTATTAGGGTCAATGGCGACAACTGCGCCTTGATATTTCCCCAAAACTTGGTCTGCGGCTTTTTGCAAATTTATATCTATGGTCAAATGTAAATCGTTACCCGCTTTCGCTTGTTTTTCTCCTATAACCCGAATCGGACGACCAGCACCATCTACTTCTACCTGCTGACCACCCCATTCACCCCGGAGGATTTTTTCGTAGGCTTTTTCGACCCCCATTTGCCCAATCACATCTCCCAAACGATAGCCTTCCTGCTTCTTC
Source organism: Calothrix membranacea FACHB-236 (assembly GCF_014696315.1). Taxonomy (GTDB): domain Bacteria; phylum Cyanobacteriota; class Cyanobacteriia; order Cyanobacteriales; family Nostocaceae; genus Aulosira; species Aulosira membranacea. The sequence continues at coordinate 70,935 of NZ_JACJPX010000003.1, read as the reverse complement.
TTTTCTAACTGTTCGGGAGTTAATTCTCTGGTATAACCCAGTACATGGGCTAATGCCAGCCCCTGAGGATAATAACGCACTGCCTCTGTATTAATTTCTACTCCTGGCAATTCAGTGGCATACTCTTTCAAAGCCGTAATTTCTGCTTCACTGATATCACGAGCAATACGGATGAGAGAAGAAGAATTAGCACCAGCAAGTTTGAGTTTCTTTTCCATCTCATCTTGGCTAATGTTGAGAATTTTTTCCAAGCGTGGTGCGACAATCGACCACGAAGGCTTGGTATGAGCCATCGGCCACAAATACACAGAATGGGGATAGCGCGTACTAGCTAACAGCTTGCCATTCCGGTCGAAAATATTCCCTCTTTCTGGTTGTTTGGGAATCATGCGAATGCGGTTAGATTCTGCTCTCTGTCGCAGTTTTGGCCCTTCGACAATTTGCAAATATGCTAACCGAGCATCAATTACGCCTGTCATAATCAGCGTAAATACAATTAAAAATACGGACTGGAAACCACGACCAACTGTCCGTGTATCTTTTTTGCTACCTGCTAGAGCCGAGGGGACAAAATCCATAAGAAAAAATTAAGATTAAGAAATTAGTATTACTTGTATACACAACCCTAAAAGCTGCGACTCAGTATAAAACGCCAAATAGTTAGGAAATTATCTTCTAGAACAATTGTTTTTCACGGATACAATAAACCAAAGTGCCATGAGTAGTTTGGTTAAAAGACTACATTATTGGGCACAATCACGTAAGATCATGGCATTTTACTAAGGATTATGGCTCAAACTGTGACGCAGAATCAGAGGGAAATAATGGCTTTGCAGCCGCTTGATGTTGAGCTGCGTAACGTATTCAAGTTTTTTCACCAGGAACCAGCAGTCAATGGCGTAGATTTGGAAGTCAGACAAGGAGAATTTTTTAGTATCCTTGGGCCTTCTGGTTGTGGAAAAACAACTATATTACGGTTGATTGCTGGGTTTGAAACAGCGGATGCCGGTAAGGTACTGATTCAGGGTCAGCCTATGACTAATGTCCCGCCTTACCGCCGACCTGTCAATACGGTATTTCAAAGTTATGCATTGTTCAATCACCTGAATGTATGGGATAACATTGCCTTTGGACTGCGATTAAAAAAACTCCGCAAGTCAGAAATTGATCATCGAGTTAAAGAAGCTTTAAAACTAGTGAAAATGGAAAGTTTGCGATCGCGCTTTCCTAATCAACTTTCTGGTGGTCAACAGCAAAGAGTAGCTTTAGCTAGGGCTTTAGTCAACCGTCCATCTGTGGTATTGCTAGATGAACCCTTAGGCGCATTAGATTTAAAGCTGCGTAAGGAAATGCAGGTTGAGTTATTAAATTTACACGAAGAACTGAAGTTGACCTTTATCATGGTCACCCATGATCAAGAAGAAGCGCTTTCGTTGAGCGATCGCATAGCTGTGATCAATCAAGGGAAAATCGAGCAAGTTGGTACTCCCAGCCAAATTTACGAATTTCCTCGCACCACTTTTGTGGCTGATTTCATTGGCGATACTAATTTATTCAGCGGTGAAATTACGGCGCTAGATGCAACTAATGTCCAAATTGAAACTAAAACTGGGCTAACAATTGTTGTTGCTCGTCATGAAGAAACGCCTACAGACATATCACAAACAGTAGTCGTTTGTGTGCGTCCTGAAAAGATTCAGTTATCACTTTATCCACCGAATTTACCGCATAACTGCTTTGAAGGACGACTAATCAACGTCATGTATTTAGGTACTCATGTTAATTATGTTGTGGAATTAATTAACGGTATTAGTATCAATGTTTTACAACCCAATACCTTTGGTAGCTTACCCGATCCCAATACACCTATATATGCTTGGTGGGAAGAAAGTGATTGTTTGGCTATTAGGGAATAGTCAAGAGTCAAGGGTCAAGAGTCAAAGGTCAAAAGTTATGAAATGTCTAGTAAATATTTTCAAGAATTAAGGGTTTATAAATTATCAGAAAAATTAGCTGATGAAATTTGGAGGATAGTTGATGAATGGGAGATGGTTGCTAAAAATACAATCGGGACACAGATGGTAAGGTCAGCAGATAGTATTGGTGCCAATATCGCGGAAGGTGTAGGAAGAGGAAGTTACCAAGACAAACGACGATTTGTCCGAATGGCGAGAGGTTCTTTAAATGAGACTCAACATTGGCTTAGGCGAGCATACAGGCGGAAATTGTTAACACTTTAACAGATAGATCTACTCAAATCGATACTGGATGAACTTCGTCCTCAATTGAATTCATATCTCAAATCTATCGGCAACAATACAGAGAAATCATGATTTACTTTTGACCCTTGACTCTTGACTCTTGACAAATGATAAACAGACGCAAAATTATCCAACAAATAGCAGCATTTTCTAGCTTATCTTTAACTGGATGTGGCTGGCGGCTAGCTGATGTCCGCGCTAATGCTAAAATCTCTGGTCAACGTGACCAATTATATTTATATACTTGGACGCAATATACTGATAGCCAATTACTAAAAACTTTTAGCGCCCAAACAGGCATGAAAGTACTAGCTGATTTTTATGATTCTAATGATGTCATGCTAGCTAAATTGCAAGCGGGAGGCGGTGGCGCTTACAGCATTATCTATCCATCTGATTACATGGTACAAAAGATGGTAGAAAAAAAGCTGCTAATAGAGATAGATCATCAGCGCTTAATTGGCTTAGAAAATTTATTCCCGCGGTTTCAAAATCCTAGTTATGACCAAAATAATCGCTACAGTATTCCTTTTAATTGGGGTACAACTGGCTTAGTTTATAATTCTGAAATTATTAAAGATCCACCAGAGGATTGGGAATACCTTTGGCAAAATCAAGATAAATTGCAAAAACGCATGACGTTGCTAAATGATGTGCGTGAGGTCATGGGTGCAGTTTTGCGGATGCTAGGGTATTCTTACAATTCCAAAGATGAGAGCCAAATTAAAGCAGCTTATGAAAAATTGAAAGCACTGAAACCTGCAATTACGGCTTTTGACACTGAAGCTTGGCAAAATCAAATTCTGGCAGGAGATTTGGCATTAGCAATGTGTTATTCCGCAGATGCACTGCGAGTCACTAAAGAAAACCCCAAATTAAAGTATGTAATTCCTCGCAGTGGTTCTTCGCTATGGACTGATACAATTGTAATTCCTAAAGTCGCTCCTAATCCTGATGGTGCTTATGCTTGGATTAATTTTATTTTACAGCCAGAGGTAGCAGCTCAAATGAGTCAACATCTAAATATTTCTACTCCTAATAGTTCAGGATTTGAGCAGTTACCCGTAAAACAACAACAAAATACTACTTTATTTCCTCCAGAATCAATTTTGGAAAAATGCGAACGCATTACGCCTTTAGGAGACTTTGAAGAAGTCTATGAACGTTATTGGACTCAGTTAACTAGTAGTTAAAATTTTTTGATTTTTCTTTCAATATCTATTGTGTCTAATCAAATGCTGTCTGAGCAACAAAAGCCAAAAGTGCATCATCCAAATTTGAGTTGGCTCCAACCTTTAGTATTGTTGGCACCTGCTGGTATTTGGTTAATTCTTTTATTAGTATTACCAACATTAATCATTTTAGAGTTGAGTTTAGTGCCAAATATCCGACCTGGAGATTTAGTTAATCCCAGCGGATTGCAAAACTATCTGAGAATACTCGACCCTCTTTATCTACAAGTCATTATCCGTTCAGTAATTTTAGCGGCTAGTACTACAATTATTTGTTTAATATTCAGCTTGCCAGTAGCCTATTGGATTGCTCAAATTGCCCCAAAACGCTGGCGTAATCTATTATTATTAACCTTTATTTTACCTTTGTGGACTTCTTCTTTACTACGTTCCTACGCTTGGATTACAATTTTGCGTCCTACAGGTTTATTAAATAGTTTATTAAAAATATTTCATTTACCAGCTTTAGAGGTACTTAACCAAATCCCTGCTGTATTAGTAGGAATGAGTTATAGTTTATTGCCTTATATGGTGTTAATTTTATATGCTTCTTTAGAAAAATTAGATATCCGCTTATTAGAAGCAGCAGCAGATTTAGGAGCAAATCCTAGGCAGGTATTTTGGAAAGTTACAGTACCACAAATTTTGCCAGGAATTACTGCTGGCTCAATGTTAGTTTTCATCACCGGATTAGGAGATTTTATTAACCCAGAATTACTAGGCGGTGCTTCTAGTATGACGGCAGCAAGATTAGTTTATAACCAATTTCTCGGTGCTACCCAAAATTGGGGCTTCGGTTCAGCTTTGAGTATGACATTAATTTTGCTGGTGAGTATGGCGATCGCACTTTTAATTAAGTTTGGTGAACCTGCACCGAAGCGTTGAGTGTTGACCCGATCATTTTCTCTGCCCGACTAACTCAAGCATGATCGCAATTACGCCATTGGGATCGATTGGCTTGGCAATATGGCGTTGAAATCCAGCGTTTACCGCTTGTTCTTTATCGGTTTCACTAGCATAGGCTGTTAAAGCAATGGCTGGAATTAGCGGCTTTTGTTGTTTGGCTTGCAGATTGCGGATATGACGGATGAACGTATAACCGTCTATCTCAGGCATTCCAATATCACTGAGGAGAATATCAGGTTGGAATTGCTCTAATTCTTGTAAAGCTGTGGTTGCTGATGCCATTGCCCTCACAATGGCACCATTTTGTTGTAAGAGAAACACTAGCAACTCTCGCGTATCTGCATTATCATCCACAACTAAGGTACGAATGCCGGCGAGGGGTAATTCTGGCGGGGGTGAAGCATGAGATTTCTCTACTGGTTCGCAGTTATCTTCTTCGCTCACCAATGGTAGCTGAATACTAAAGCTAGCACCTTCGCCTTCACCTGAGCTATCTGCCCAAATTGTACCGCCATGCATTTCCACAATTTGCCGCGCGATCGCTAATCCTAACCCCAATCCCCCAAACTGACGAGTCGTAGAACCATCTTCTTGACGAAAATACTCGAAGACATAGGGCAAAAACTCGGGATTAATGCCTTTACCTGTATCAATCACTTGAATTTGCGCTTGGGAGTTAACTTGTGTAAGTTTAACTTCTACTCGTCCGCCAATTGGTGTAAATTTGACGGCGTTAGAAAGCAGATTCCACACTGCTTGCTGTAATCGCGCCCCATCACCAGAAACTTTGCTGACTTCTGGATCTAAACTGACTGCAATTTGAATTGATTTGGCTTCAGCCGCCAAGCGCACAGTTTCTAAGGCGGCGGTAATTACAAAGGCTAAACTCACAGGAGCCGCTTTTAGCGTTAGCTTACCCCGCATAATTCGGGAAATATCGAGTAAATCTTCAATCAATTGGGCTTGCAATTTGGCATTGCGCTCGATTGTCGCTAAGGCTTGAGATGTCCTCGCTTCATCCATTTTGCGCCCTTGTAGCAATTGTACCCAGCCCAAAATCGGATTTAAGGGCGATCGCAATTCATGGGACAATACTGCTAAAAATTCATCTTTAATGCGGTTAGCACGTTCGGCTTCTTCCCTGGCTAATTTCTCATGGGCCAGGGCTTTGGCACGTTCTTGTTCCAGTTGTTTTTGATCGTCAATATCCGTCGCCGTTCCAAACCATTTAATCACTTGACCCCGTTCATTTTTTAAGGGTACAGCTTGGTGTAAATGCCAGCGATATACGCCATCGGCGCGGCGAATCCTACCTTCTGCTTGATAACGACCGCCATCTTGTTGCGCCAATGCCCATTGCTCACTCATCATCGGTACATCGTCAGGATGGGCAATGCCTGGCCAGCCGTGAATTTTTGCTTGTGCCAGTGTGAAACCTGTAAAATCTGACCAGCGTTGATTAACATCGAGTAGCGCTCCCTCAGAGTTGGCTGTCCACACCAATTGTGGGATTAATTCTGCCAAATATCGATAGCGTTCTTCGCTTTGCCGCAACGCCAATTCTGCCCGTCTGCGGTCAGCAAGTTCTGTCTGTGCTTGTTGATACAACACAGCTTGCTGAATAGCGATCGCCACTTGCCTAGCTAATTGCTGCAGTAATTCTATCTCGGATGCTTGCCAAGAGCGAGGTGCAGCACAGTGATGAGCAATTAACAATCCCCATAAATGCTCACCTTGCAAAATCGGCACCACCAAATTGGCTCGGACTTGAAACTGAGCCAGTAGCTGAATATGGCACTCATTAAAACCAGCGGAATAAATATCTGCGATCGCCAGCACTCGCCCTTGCTGGTAGAGATGAATATAGCTGGTGTGAAAGCAGGGATCGGCAATAGTTGATGCCAAAATCGCCGTCCACCCCGCAGCCACTGATTCTGATACCACTGTTCCTGATGAGTCTGCATTCATGCGGAAAATCAGCACGCGATCGCAGTCTAGTACTTGCCTGGAGAGATGCGCTGTAGTGTGCAGAATGTCATTTAAATTCAGGGATTGATGAATTTGCTGGGTAATTTGGGCAACTAAGCGTTCTCGCTCAAATTGCTGCTGACGTTCCGTCTCTACCTGTTTGCGATCGCTAATATCTTGCGCTGTTCCCGCTATCTGTAATGGTTGACCAGCTTCTTGATAAAAAACTCTACCCCAACAACCTAACCAACGCATACGCCCATCGGGAAGTAGGATGCGGTATTCTACTTGGTAGTCGCTACCTGTTGCCAATGAACTGTTGAGAATTTGAACTACTGCTGTGTGATCGTCGGGATGGATGCGGCTTTCCCAAGCATTATATGTTCCCTCAAAACTTCCAGGAGCTAAACCATATAAACGCTCTAAATGCTCAGACCAGAAAACTTTACCAGTCTGAATATTCCATTCCCAAATCCCCTGACGAGATGCTTCTAAAGCTAAATGCAGTCTGACTTCACTTTGTTGTAGTCTGATGCGTAACTGAGCTTTATTAATGGCGCAGCCTACGGTAAATTGTAAATCATCTGCTGTGATGCGACCTTTAATCAGATAATCTTCAGCCCCAGCTTTGAGAATTTGCACGGCGATCGCTTCGTTACCTTGTCCAGTCACCACAATTACTGGTGGTGAGTTGCCATTGCTTTGATTTTTCAGCGTTTCTAAAAATTCCACGCCTTCAAAATCTGGTAGTCGGTAGTCCAACAACACCACATCAGGTTGGTAACGTTGACACATTTCTAAAGCTTCTTCTCCAGTTTCTGCTTCTAAAATTCTGTAATTTTGCTTTGAGTCTCGCTGAAGATAACGCTGATAAATTACTCTATCTTCCGCGCAATCTTCCACGATCAAAATAGTATGTTGCGTCTGTTGTGCTGGTATTGCTAATACAGCAGCTGGTTGATTTTGCGATCGCTTCAGTGCGGTAATATCAGAAAAGGTAGTAACCACAGCCCAAGGATGGGGATTATTTGCCTGAAACAAAGGCTGGGCATCAATTTTAATCCAAATTAGCTCACCGCTGGGGTGATAAATACCCATCACAACGCCAAAAACTGGTTGAGCCGTTTGCAATGCCACTTTTGCTGGATGAGTTTCGCCGTCAAATGGCGATCCGTCTTCGTGAATAGTTTGCCAGAGGCGATCAAAAGAGGTGCAACCTTGTATCTGCTGTAAAGTAAATCCTAAAATTTTTTCAGCAGCAGCATTACAAGCTTGAATCGTACCATCAGCTAGGTGAAAGACCATTCCTGCCTCTGAACTGGCATAAATTACAGGTTGCTGTGGAAAATCTCCATCTACTCTCTCTGGCACCTGGGACACCACTTGTCTTCCTCCTGAAAAATACTAGTACAGCGCAGCGTCAATAACTAACCAGATGTTCCTGACGTACCCACGGTTGCTCTCATCAATCAATACCATCCTCACTGAGAAACTAATGAGTTAGGGAACTCCAAAAAATAAATTATTCCGTTTAAGTCGTTGACTGTTGACGGTTCACAGTCAACAGTCAACAGTCAACAATAGCAATGGAATGTTTTTTTACTTGCAAGTCCCTTATATGATTAATCATCTATCAAAAAGCTCCATAGGTTTTTGTTACTTAACAGTTATTGACTTCTCACTGCAATAGCTCTGTGAAAACTCAAATTACCATCTAGCCTAAGGTTGAGTAATTGTAAAATTACTCGATTAGGCAGGGAACTAGGAACAGGCAAAATGTACTTTATTTTCTACTAATGATTTAAGGCTCCTAGTATTTATACTTGGTTGAAAAGATAAGGCGAAAAATACATGAGTAGGGACACACACCAGCGCGTCCCTACTCATAATTAATATACTACAGGTATTGCTTATACCTGTACAATTCAGAAATTAAGCGCCAACTTGGAACTAAATATTAACCATTACTTACTCATGATTAAATTATTGGACTTATCCTGGCTTTTGCTACTTAAATCTTCAACTAAAGAAATTAGACTTTCTTCCAAATAGGGTTTAGTTAAGTAAGCAGTTGCGCCTAAAGCCTGAGCTAGCTGGCGATGTTTTTCCGCACTGCGTGAAGTCAGAATTACTATTGGCAAATCTGCTAAATTTGGGCTTTGGCGGACATTAGATAAAAGCTCAAACCCATTCATACGTGGCATTTCTAAGTCAGAAATTACCACTTTAATTTCTGGATGTCTTTGCAATTGTTCTAAAGCTTCCACACCATTTTGTGCCTGTAATACTTGATAGCCAGATTTTTGCAATGTTAAAGAAATAGTTTGCCGGAGGCTAATAGCATCATCTACCACTAAAAGCACAGCCGATGACTTGGGAGTAGCTAATGTGGACTGGCTAACCTGGGTTGGTGTTGTGTTGCTAACAGGAGAAGCAGCTAATAGGGGTGTAGAGTTAGAATTTACACTTGATAAGCTTAAAGCTGCTTTATTTGCTAAATAAGCGGTTGATGGGATGCTACTCTCTAGGGTAGCTTGCATTTCATAAGACTCAAGCAACAGTGTGGGATCGATTACTAAGATGAGAGTGCCGTTAGCTAAACTACTACAACCATAAATATATTTTGGTGGAGCGATCGCATTTCCCAAAGGTCTAATTACTAACTCTTGTTCACCAATAATTTGGTCAACTTCTAAGCCAAACATTTCTTGATTTCGCCGCAGCAATAACACAGGTTGTTGGGTAATTCCTGTGTCATAAGGAGTTTGGGTATTGTTAAGATTAACATTATTGAGTAGCGCGCCATGATAATACATGAGATCAGAAATTCGGCTGAGGCTTACCATGCGCTGCTCTTGCTCTGTATTGTAGTACAGTACTTTTTTGTCATCAAATTCTTTGATTTGCTGCTCTGAAGGAATTATGATTTTTTCCAGGTTATCTAACAGCAAGGCGTAAAAAACACCGTCTGCTTGCACCAGCATTAATTTATCTGTAGTCATAGAAAAAGGAACTTTAAGTATAAATTTTGTGCCTTGGTTAGGAAATGATTTAACCGAAATTGAGCCATTGAGCGCATGTAATTGTGAACGTACAATATCTAAACCCATACCACGTCCAGAAATTTCACTCACCTGTTCAGCCGTAGAAAATCCAGGTGAAAACATCAAATCGAGAATTTCTGATTCAGTTGGGTGATAAACATCAGCTAACAGATTTAGTTCAACAGCTTTTTGGCGAATTCTCTCTAAATTTATACCTTGACCATCATCCCTAACTTCAATCACAGTTTGGCTACCTTGATGATAGGCAGAAATTTCGATTACAGCTTGTTCTGGTTTACCCAGAGATTGGCGAACTTGTGTTGTTTCAATACCGTGATCGAAGGCATTACGTACCAAATGTAATAGTGGATCGTAGAGTTTTTCCGCGATCGCTTTATCTACTAGTACATCAGTCCCACTGACTTTAAAATCTACTAGCTTGGCATACACATTCCCCATTTTTTTCACCATTTGGGGGAATCGATTCATGATATTGCCTAACGGCGACATCCTGGCTTCCACTAAGTTATCGATAATATTCAGCGTTAATCTCTGCTTTTTCTCACTCAGTTGATTAGCTTGCGTTAGTAATAAATCTAAAGATTCAGTAATTTCTTGTAGTTGCAAGGTTTCTTCTATAGCCTCATGCAACGTCATCTGAAATTCTGTATATACATCCATTTCTAAAGCATCAAATTTTACAGGTGTAAAGTTTTCTTTATGCTGTAAGACAGCACTCTGCATCTGTAAAGGTAAATCACCCAGTTGGCTTAAAATACTTTGTTGTCTGTTAAGCCGCTGTACTAATTGCTCAATAATTTCTTTAACTTGTTCGTCTTGTAATATCCGCTGTTTTTGCTTAATTAATAATTCTCCAGCCAAGTAATTGAGGCGTTGTAATCCTTCTGTATTAACTCGCACAAAAGCATGATGCCGCGAATTCTTCTGAGAAGAATGGGAAATTTTATCTTCTATTTCTTGATGAATATCAATAGCAGAACTAGAAATATCTGTAACTGCTGGTTCCTGCACAGCTATGGAAGTAACTGTTACCTGTTCCGGGGGAGTTTGGGAAAATTTCGGCGTTTCTAGATTTTCAGTAGTCTCAACAATTTCATAGGTAGAATTTAAATTAACTTCTCCTCCCCAAATTTTTTCTAGTAAGTTATCAGCTTCTGTGATAGCTGGCTGGGAAGATATTTCTTTAAATACTAATAGTTGTTGTAGCTTAGGATTATCAAGCCAGTTTTTTTCTTGGGCTGTGACAGGAGGATATTTTTTATAAGTTTGAGCTAGTTTACCAATTTGTTGTTGCAATGTTGGGATGATAGAACTATCACCATTCAGTGATTGTTCCGAGTAGTAAAATCTCAAGACAGCGAGAATAATAGATAATATCACTCCTTGGCGGTAAAGACGAAGACTCTGGCTATCTTCTACCTCTTGGAGATAATCTAAAAATTGACTTAACCAATGTTCAATATAAGTAAGTAAGTCTTCATCTTCCGATGCTACTAATAAAGACAAACTCAAGTCTTCTTGAGGAATTTCTCGATAATGATTAAACCAGCCAAAAATATAGCGAACAACTTGAATATAAAACTTAGCTTGGGCTGGGGTGAGAGGCTGTTTTTTGAGATTACCAGATATAATTAAAAATTTATATAATTGCTTAATTTGATTTTGTAAATCGTTGTGTGGAATAGATATATTTGTAATTGTATTTAACTCATCTGTAACTACTTTAGCTAAATTTTGTAAAGCTAAACTAGGTTCTCCGCCAGAAGTGCGATCGCCAGCTAATACTGCTGCTTGTGCCTGCTGTAAATTAGCGAGAGCAGCTTCACCAATTTGATATACTTGATGGGGATTAGCTGTCAGCGCTGCCAGAATTGTTTGGGCGATCGCGCCAAAACCAGGTAGATTTAAAGATTCTGCTAAACCAATAAATATCTCAGCTTGCTCCCGCAGTAAATTTGTAAATTCTGCACTATCAATATTACTATTTAAAGCTTCCGTAATACTTTCTATGCGTTGTTTTACCCCTACCTCAAAGATAGACTGAACAATATCAAATCCTAATTCTTCAGAAGTAGGAATATGCGCCTCAGCACCAAAAGCATCACCTAGTTTTTCTTGTAAATGTACAAATACAGAAGCAGCTCGCTGCAGCAGTTCTTCACTATTGATATCACAACCTGTTAGTTCTGCTGTGAGTGCTAAACTTAAGCATTCATAAGCTTGTAATATTAATGTTTGTAATTGTGAATCAATAACAACATTGGGATTATATAAAGCATTAAATACATCTTCTAAAGAGTGGGCAATCGTTTGAATACTCTCTAAACCCACATTTGCGGCTCCCCCTTTAATTGTGTGAGTTGCCCGCATTAATTCATGGACTTTAGCTATAGTAAAATTTTCCGCTAATGTATATATTTCTTGTTCAATAATTTGTAATAATTCAGGAGCTTCAGCCAAAAAATAGATGTATCCCTGTTCGCGAATATCATTATCTATAGTCATATATTTAAATTATTTGCTATTTGGTGTTTGGGGTTTGGGTTTGAGTATTTGTCCCCATTACCCATTCCCCATTACCCATTACCCATTACCTATTCCCCAATCCCCATTAATTAACCTTAAACTTACTTGCAGTTGCTAATAGTTCTTTTGCCATTCCCGATAATTGTTGGAAAACAGCTGCGATTTCATGAGATTCTGCAACAGTTTTGTGAGAAATTTCTGCGACATCTTTCATACTTGAAGTTACTGTCACAGATTGAGACATTTGTTTTTGAGTAGCTTCAGTAATACGTTGGAGTAATTGGCTAATTTCAGCCGTTGCACTCACAATGGCGTTCAAATTGTGGCGGGCATCATTAACAAGATTTGTACCTTCTACAACTTGTTGAATACCTGTTTCCATCGCCACTGCTACTTCACCGGTTTCTGCTTGAATCTCTTGCACTAACTTTTCAATTTCGATAGTGGCTGCGGCTGACTGGCGAGATAAAGAACGAACTTCATCAGCTACCACTGCAAAACCTTTGCCATATTCACCTGCACGGGTAGCTTCAATGGCGGCGTTCAAAGCTAGAACGTTTGTCTGGGTAGCAAAATTACTAATTAAGTTCACCACTTTCGAGATTTTTTGCGAAGATTCGCTGAGGCGTTTAATCTTTTTACTAGTTTGGGCAACAGTTTCACGAATTCCTTGGATAGCTTGTACAGTCAGGTTCATCGCAGCATCACCAGACTCGACAGTTTGGTTAGCTTGTTTAACTGCAACTTGTACCAATTCAGCATTGGATACCACAGCTTTTGTTGAGTCAACCATTTGTTGAATATCATTCAAGGCTGCAGCCATTTCTTGGGATTGTTGGTTGGCTAATTGCGTAAGTCCAACTAATGATGCTTCGCTAGTATCGGAAGTTTGGGAAACTTGTTGAGCTGCTGCTTGTACCTGAATAACAATCTGCCGGAGTGCTTGCAGGGTATTATTGTAAGCATCAGCAATTGTACCTAGCTCATCTTCTGTAATAGGTGCGCGTACCGTCAAGTTACCATTGAGGGCCGGCCTGAGTGCTGTCAGAAGTTGAATAGAACGCTGTTGTAATAACTCTTTAGCGGCTTTTTCTCTGGCGGCTGCTTCAGCTAATTGTGCCGACTGTGCTTGTACTTGTTGCAAATACTCAGTTTGTTGTAATGCTAACCCTAACTGGTCAGAAGTCCGACCTAACAAGCTAATTTCTGATTCTTCCCACTCACGAGGCCCAGAATTTTGATAAACTGCCAATAATCCCCAAAGTTTTTCCCCAAAGAATATAGGCACTGTCACATAAGCTCTAACTTCAAATTTCTCTAATGCTTCAATATGACAAGCTGAATGTCCAGCAGTGTAAATGTCATTAGTGAAGAAGGTATCACCTTTCTGATATTTACCAATTTGGGCACATTCTTGTAATTGGGTATCTGCCCAGACAGTTTTTTTATCAGGGCCTACCAATTTTACCCAACCATGAGCTACTGATTCAGCTACAAATTCCCCACTCCAGTCGGGGTTAAAGCGATAGATACAGGCGCGATCGCATTTGAGTAATTGCCGGATATCTTGTGTTGATGTTTTGAAGATTTCTTCCACATCTAAAGATTGGCGAATCCGATCCACTAGTTTTGTTAAGGCTTTTTCTTGTTCGGCAATCTGAGCTAATTTTTCAGATTTAACTCGTACCTGATCAAAATATTCGATTTGTGATTTAGCTAAACTAAATTGCAACCCGATTTGTGCTAAAAAGTTAACCTCCCAGTTTTTCCAATCACGAGTTTCTGAGTTTTGATAAGCTCCTAATAATCCCCATAATTTTTCTCCTAAGAAAATAGGAACTATCATGCAGGATTTAACTTCAAACTGCTCTAAAATTTCCAAATGACAAGCAGAAAATCCCGCTTGCTGAATGTCCTTCACCAGCAAATTTTCGCCTTTAGCATATCTACCACCTTGAGTTTCTTGCAAGTAGGTATCTTCCCAGACAGTATTTAGATCCGGCCCTACCAGTTTTACCCAACCATGACCTACTGATTCTGCAATAAACTCACCACCCCAGTTAGCATTAAAACGATAAACTGCAACGCGATCGCAGCGCAGAGATTGGCGAACTTCTTGGGTAGTAATTTTAAAGATACTTTCTGTATCAAATGTTTGGCGAATGCGGTTGGCAATTTTAGTTAAAGTTTTTTCTTGTTCAACTATTTGTGTCAGCTGCTCATTTTTAGCTTGTACTTGTTCTAAATATTCAGCTTGGGAAATAGCAACACCAAATTGTAAGCCCATTTCTGTGAGAAAATTAACTTCCCAAGGTTGCCAATTACGCGGGCCAGAATTTTGATAAGCTGCTAATAAACCCCATAATTTTTGTCCCGATAAAACTGGAACTATGATATAGGCTTTCATTTCAAACTGTTCTAAAATCTCAACATGACATTGAGAGTGATCGGCTTGATAAATATCATTAACAGCTAAACTTTCGCCTTTAGCATAACGTCCACCTTGGGTTTCTTGTAAGTAAGTATCTTCCCAAACAGTATTCATATTTGGAGATACTAGTTTTACCCAAGCATTCCCTACAGATTCAGATACAAATTCACCACTCCAGTCGGGACGGAAGCGATATACCGCAACGCGATCGCAGTGGAGGAATTGACGGATTTCGTGAGTAGTTGTCTGAAATATTTTATCTATAGATGATAGATTGAGAATTCTATCAATAACTTTAACGATAGATTTCTGTGCTAATATTTCCTGCTGGGTTTGTTTTTCGGAGGTAAAGCTTTGAATTCTGTAGGCAATTTCTGTAGTAACTTGAGACAGTAAGGTAATTTCTACTTCTTGCCATTGTCTAGCAGCAGCACAATGATTTACTACTAGCAAGCCCCACACGCGCTCGTTAACTACAATTGGTAAGCTTAAACAAGCTTGGATTTGAAATTTTTCTAAAAGTTGTTGTTGATAGGGTGTAACTTGAAGCTGTGTAATATCATTAATAACTACAGGTTCTAAATACTCTTGACTCTCATATAAACCAAAGGTAATACCTGGTAGATTTTCACCGAGAGTGGGTGTCCAACCTCTGTTGATCGATTCTTCTAAAACAGTACCATTCTCAGAGGTAGTAAACTGATAAATCAAGGCGCGATCGCTAAGAATTTTTTCCCTAACTTGTGTAACAGTAACTTTCAGTAGTGTATCCAGATCTGGCGCTTGACGTAATTGGCTAGAAATACTTTGTAGTTGCTGTCGCCAACTTTTAAATTCCTGAGATACTGCATTTAATAAATCCAATTCATCGCTAGCAATACCGGCTATTTCCGGACTACCATTTTGATTTTCTAAGGCTTCTTTTTTATTAACAGCATTACTATTGGGTTGGGCACTGCCATAATATTTCATTTTACACCCCTCACTAAGTTTAATTAGTAATAATTTTCTAGATTCCAATTGAAAATAAAAATCTGGTAATCGAAAGAATAATTTCTCTTGTCAATTACCAAATTTTAATTATGATTACCCCATATAGGAGCTTGGATAATTGTTAAAGCATCTAAGGTAAACATCATCTCTTCATTAGGGCTAATAAAGTAGCCCTGTAAAAATGGTGACAGTGCTGGCGAAAACAGTTCCGCAGAGGGTGTTTTCATTTCTTGAGTATTTAGCCACTCAATATCCGTCAATTGACGTACCAATAAACCTAAAGATTTACCCTCATTTTCTATAACAATCGCCATCATTTTGGCAACTAAATGGGAGCCTTGTAACAGTGAAGAATACCCTAGCATCTCCTCTAAATCAACTAACCAAAGCATTTCGCCACGCCAGTTGTAAATACCCAATACACAATTAGGCATTTGAGGAACACCGCAGATTTCTGCCAATGATATTTGTAAAACTTCAGTGATATGCTGTAGTTGAATTACACCTATATCCTTGGCTCCCAAATTAAAACTTAAAAATTTTTGTTTGGTTTCCAAAATAATTTTTCCTTTGTCATGTGATATTTATTGTCTGTTTACTTATTCCTCAATTCCTCGGACTAATGATTAATTAATCGCTGTAAAGTTTCTACTAATTCTTTGCGATCAACAGGTTTTGATAAGTAAGCTTCAGCTCCGAGCATATTACCCCAGACTTTATCTACATCATTATTTTTAGTCGAACAAAAAACTACGGGTATGTTACTAGTTTGAGGATTAGTTTTTAGTTCTCTACAAATTTCATAACCACTTTTACCAGGCAAAATTACATCAAGGAATATGACATCAGGCTTTGTTCTGTCTATTTGGGATTGAGCTTCTTCACTAGTTTTGGCACTCATGACATAATATCCTGCCTGTTGCAAGTAAGTACTGATAATTTCCATGTCAGTCAAACCATCTTCAACAACTAAAACAGTATTCATATTAATTTCCTATTAAAGTTCTACTGTGATTTTCAACAAAAAATTTGGCTTTTATCAAGCTAATGCATTTTTCCTACATTAGCCTCAGAAAAAGCACTTAAAGACCAAAACTAAGCATTAATTTTGATCAAGAAGATATATTTGATTGTTATATTCAACTAGCTTTTCAGAAAAATTTGCTAGATTGATAGGTTAATTTTGAATTCGATTCATAAATGATATTGCAGGGTGTAAGACTTTAACTCTGGCTTGGTAAGTAACCGATTTTTTGGGGCACATCAAATTTTACCCGTGTCAGATCTGAAAATATTGCTAGAACTGGGATAATCTATAAATTGGTTTATCAAGTCATTAAGTCCTGAAAACATCACCCTCTTTAAGAATTATCAGAGTTTAATATAAGTTTAAAAAGCCGGAAAATCTTTCAGCTAAAGAGTTAGCTAATTGTTTTGGGTGAAAAATTTGGGTTTAATAATTTTTTTGATTATATGCAGTCTCATAAGCCAGTAAAAACAGGTACTTACTTAAGAGTAATACTTGCATTACAGACTATTAACTGGAGGGGCGTTTTTCTTGGTTGAGGAAGCTGGGATAGGTAAATACTTGCGTACAATACCCATTACCTTATCACTAGCTACAGGTTTAGTCATAAAATCTGTAGAGCCAACCACTTTAGCGCGAACTCTATCTAAAAGACCATCATTACCTGTGAGGATAATTATTGGTGTGTGAGCAAAGGCAGAAATTCGACGCAACTGAGTGCAGATTTCGTAACCACTAGCAATAGGCATCATTAAATCTAAGAAAATTAAGTCTGGCTTATTCTGAATGAGAATTGGTAAAGCTTGTACAGCATCTTGAATTTTGATAAATCTTAGCCCATGCGAAGTAATAATTTCTTCTAAAAGTTTCCCAACTTGGGGGCTATCATCTACACAAGCTACCAATGGTGCATTGGGCTTTTGAGGCGTTACTGGTGTAGAATTCTTCTGAACTTCAACAACTGTTAATGGTAAGTCAGGTACTTCTATAAGTTCAATAATACCTTTAAGTATATAAGGCAGTAATGAGCGAGCAACGGGTAATGGATTCTGCTTCATTCTTATCGCTAAATCTCGCAGTGTATATTTCCCATTGATCAAGTTTACAAAGTTGTTGTAAACAGCTGGACTTACTAATTGCTGGAGTTGTTCTGGCTTACGAATTATAGGTGCTAAATCAGGATATAAATTTGCTAAACCTGCTTCTGACCAAATCTTCCACGAATCATGCATCTGTTTTAAAGAGACATCTGCACTGGTAAAGCTCATGGGCATTTCTACAATCAATTCTTGGCTACGATTGCAAGTTAAATCTGAAAAATCAGACTCCTGAGCTAAATCAAAAAATAATTCTGCTATTGTATGTTCTACAATATTATGAAATTGCTCTCTTTGAATTTTTTGTTTTTTATATAAAATTTCTAAAAGCCGATAATCCCAATATTCAATTGCTACGTCTTGAGAACTTAAACGTATCTTATCTACATCAATTTCCGGACAGTTTTGCGCCATTTGTCTTCGCCAACGACGAAAGGGATGAATCCCCCCTGATGCCCAAATTATTCGCCCTAGACGATAATAAAAGCTCCATTTGTGATTTTTTGCGCTTTGAAGATTTAACTTGCCATTGTACTGTAATTGTGTACAATTTTTAAATTCATTAAGCACATTACCTAATATGACCATTTTTTTGACTAAATATATTTTGGTATTTGACTAAAAAATCAGCCCTGCTAACACTACATTACCCATATATTAGTCAAAATAAACACACTTAAATAAATACCAATATATTGGGAAAAATCTCCGGGATGTTGCTATTTATTTTGTAGAGACTAAATATATAACTACAAAGTCAAGCATGAGCGTTATCAACCCAAAGAATAGCAAAAATAGGGCTAATAGATGAGTTATCTGCCAAGGAATAACCCGTGATTAGCGCCTCTATTTTTCACCATAATTAAATAATTATGATATATGCAGGTATAGAATATGATTCTATACTTTTTAAAGTAGAATAACGATCAGGATTTCTACTGATTTATATTTATGAAGAAGTTGGTTTTTGTATGAAATTTTTATTGATTTTGTAAGTTTTGGTTGAATTGTATGAATTAGATTGATTATTTGATTTTTTTGGCTGAAATTCGTCTAAATAATAACTTAATAAGTCTTGATATAATTTATTAAACAAGTAGTTTTACTCAGATTCTACTACCCTATAAAAACTCAAGAATTAAACGCTAAAAAGCGCTAAAAAGCGCCAACAATAGTTATTAAACTTCAAAAAAGTTGCGCTTAATGCGATACCCTAGTACTGCCATCAATTCAAAAGTCAAAAAATTGAGCCTATGAACTTTTGACTGATTTAGCATAATGACTTGATTGCTGCTATGCTGCACTAGAAAGGTGTTGCTATACAAACAAAGGTTGATTCGTTAAGCTGTATTAAGCGCATTTTGATCAACAATTATTATCAGGTTTTGTTGACATTGTGGTAATTGGCAATAGCTACCCTCAAATTACCTTGATGTTCTGCCAAAAGACGATCGCCTTCTTCTTTATCTAAACCAGTCCAGTGCATTAATAGCGCCAACTTCACCCAATTGCCACTACGATCTAGCAATACACCCGCATCTTCTCGGCTTAAATCGGTGAGGTCTTGCAAAATTCGCAAAGCGCGATCGCGTAATTTTTGATTAGTAACCGCCACATCCACCATGCGATTGCCGTACACTTTACCCAGCTTCACCATCACCCCAGTAGAAAGAATATTTAAAGCTAGCTTGGTGACTGTACCAGCTTTCAGGCGAGTGGAACCAGCCAGTATTTCTGGCCCAGTTAACAGGCGAATATCAACATCTGCATCAAATTTAACTTGCTCTATAGGTACGCAAGCCATAAAAATCGTGATTGCACCCCTTTGGCGGGCAGCATTCAGTGCCCCATGCACGTAGGGAGTTGTGCCACCTGCAGTAATACCGACTACTACATCTAATTGCGTAATTTGCCGTTGAGCGATCGCAGTTTCTCCATCCTCGGCCCTGTCTTCTAAATCTTCAGAACTACGCACCAATGCACCAGCACCACCAGCAATAATTCCTTGTACCAATTCTGGAGGCGTACAAAAAGTTGGCGGACATTCCGCAGCATCTAACACCCCTAATCTTCCGCTTGTCCCCGCACCAATATAAAATAATCGTCCTCCTTGGCGCAGACGTTCGGCTGTATAATCAATTGCCTGGGCTAACTGCTCCTTAGCCGCGGCTACTGCTGCTACTGCCTTTTGGTCTTCGCTATTAAACAATTCCACCAGTTCTATAGAACTTATTTGGTCTAAATTTAGACTGTTAGCATTTACTTGTTCGGTCAAAAGATAGCCACGTTCTTGCAAATTTGTCATTTATTATTTGTCCTTTATTATTTGTCATTTGTCATTTGTCATTTGTCATTGGGTAATGGGTAATGGGTAATTGGTAATGGGTAATTGGTGTTTGTTATTTTTCCCCCTGCTCCCTGCTCCCTGCTCCCCTGCTTTTTCCTAATCCCCAGTCCCCAGTCCCCAGTCCCCAGTCCCCAATCCCCAATTACAATAAACCCTCAAGTTTACGACGAATACTGTCTAGTTCAGAATCAGGTATTTCTGGTGCTGCTTCCTCAGTTTGGGTAGAACGGACAGTTGGCTCATCAGTATCCTCAGCATTAGGCTTCCAATCGGTTTCTTCTAAATTAATTTCTGGGGGAGTTATAACTGCATTACTGTTTTCCGGAACAAGTTCCCAATCGTAACCAGCGCTTTCACAAAATTCCTTGATTTCTTCAGCATCAATCGTTTCTACGCTTGGTGTAAGGAAATCTTGAGCTTCTAGCATTAAAGCAAAGCGAGTTGCATCATCTTCTGACTCAAACATCAGAATTTTATTGCGATCGCCTACCTTAACCGTATGAATTCCCTCGTTTTCCGTTCCAGCATTGAAAATCAATACAAAAACGCGCATTGGTGTGATCATCTATCTTTAATAGTTTTCTCGTCTATATCTTAATTAAAGTTCTAGGTTGTGCCTTCGGGAAAGTCGAGAGGCAGAATTTTCATTGAATGGGGATTGGGGATTGGGAAAAAGCAGGGGAGCAGGGAGCAGGGGGAAAAATAACAAACACCAATTACCAATTACCCATTACCCAATGACAAATCACTAGAACTATTTCTTTAGATAGAGAATATTTATGGAACCCCATCAAGGTATTGTCGTCTAGGAATTATGTGTTTTCATCAGTTACCAACTTTCCTGAATGACAATGGCATCCAAACTGGGGTAGAAGTTATTGCTGTTTTGCCTGTCTTAACCAGTCAAGCTTGCCATTGATGTTTGCATACTTAACTACGCTCTAAGAAACACTGCCAGTATAGAAATTTTTGATTGCACAGTTTGCGTAGTTTACTTGATTACGGTATTCCTGACAATGCCAATATTATGGAATAGAACGATTTCCTCAATTCAAGCATCAGTCCTGAGGTTGAGTTGACGTATTCTAAGAATGGCAGAGCAATCTAGTAATCGTTAATGCCAGTAGTGAGCCAGCTACATTCGCCTAAAAAGAGTGACAGCAAATGACTAAGCTTCCTAAACAAGTTAATCACTCCCCTTCCCCAAATCGTAAGCGTTTCTGGTTGCTGGTGTTGAGTCGCGGTGGTATTGCGTTAGGGGGAGTTTTACTTTTATCAGTGTTAGGCGGAATGTGGCGGTTATGGAATTTTGTGCAAAAAGAGTTAACGCCGCTAGCCGAAAAAAATCTGACTACTACACTCAACCGTCCGGTAGAACTAGGCAAAGTTACAGAATTTTCTTTAATGGGAGTGCGGTTTGGCGCTTCAGCGATTCCAGCTACCGCCACAGATCCAGATAAAGTGACAGTTGATGCAGTGGAAGTGGGTTTTGATCCATTGCAGTTAATTGTGAACCGCACCCTCAAGCTAGATGTTACCTTAGTCAACCCTGATGTTTACATTGAAAAAGATGAGCAAGGGCGCTGGTTGACTACTAGCATCGCTTTAGGCCCTAAAGGCGGGCCAATTAAAACCGATTTAAAGAATATTCGCTTACGCAATGGCAAGCTGGTTTTAGTAAACTTGCTCTCAGCTACACCAACACAAGCGTCAGTAAATATCTCTCCACAACTACAAACTATTCCCCAAGTTGCGAAAGTTCCTGTAGCATTTTCCCAACTCAATGGCACTGGCCAACTTTTAAATGACAATCAGCTTTTACACTTTGATATAGCGGCACAAGCAGACAGCGGTGGTAATATCGCAATTCAGGGTGAAACAGGACTGAAGACTCAAGCCGCAAAGTTACAGCTACGAGGACAAGATTTACTAGCTGCGGATATTACCAGGATTATCCAGTTACCATTGACTTTACAAGCAGGGCGAGTCAACGGGGATTTGCAAATTCAACTGCAGCCGCAGCAGCAGACTTTATTGTATGGCAGTGCGGCTTTACAAGGGGTAGCGATTCAAATACCCCGGTTACCGCAACTTTTGAACAATACCGACGGTAATCTCAGTTTTCAAGGATTAGGAATTAAGTTAGAGAAAGTAGCTACTAATTACGGCAAAATTCCCCTTGTAGCGACAGGAATCATTGATCGAGAAAGTGGCTATAAAGTAGTTGGGCAAGTCAATCAGGTAAATGTGAATAGTGCCTTGGAAACTCTCAAGGTAAATCTGCCGATACCAGTAATCGGAGAAGTGAAAGCAGATGTACAGCTTGGGGGAGCCATCAATAAACCGATTCTTTCAGGTACAGTTGCCACAATTAAACCTGCCCAGATTGACAAAGTAGATTTTAAAAATGTTACTAGTAAATTTGAGTTTTCTACGAGTAATTCCTTAATTAGTTTTAGAGATATTCAAGGTACAGCCACCGTTGGCGGTAAAGTTACGGGTGGAGGTACAGTCAAACTGGGGAAAACACCGCAACTGGATTTTGATTTTACAGCTAACAATGTTCCCGGGAATGCGATCGCCCAAGTTTACAACACTACCCCATCTTTTCAAATCGGTACTGTCTCAGGAACAGGCAAGCTCTATGGTATCCCTGGTGACGTTAAGACTGTAGTGCAATGGCAAGCGCCACAGGCAACCTACCCAGCTACTGGTACAGCCACCGTTGCGCCAGATAGAACTGTGGCTTTTAGCAATGTCGTTTTAAATGTCGCTGGTGGTAAGGTACTAGGGTCTGGCACTTATGCCAATCAACGTTGGCAAGCTGTAGCTAATGCTAACGGTGTGCAGTTAGAACCCTTTGTAGACAAAACTAAACTGCAAAATGTCTCGTTGACAGGGGCAGAATTTAACGGTCGGCTGCGGCTATCTGGGACAACAGCACCATTTACAATTGCTACCATCCGCCCTGAAGGTGCCGCAGTGCAAATTGGCGGCGGAACTGTAGGGATTTCTCAACTGCAACTACAAGACCAAAACTTTGCAGCTGAATTAGTCGCCAATAATGTCCGGTTGGGACGGGTATTAAAAAATATTCCCCCAGCTTTGGCAGGGCCATTAGCTGGTACATTCCAAATTGCAGGTAGTAGAGATAATTTCAGCCTCAAAACTCTGCGCGGTACTGGCGAAGGTAATTTGTTAGTGGCTAATGGTACAGTCACAGCCAAAAATATCCAACTGAATAACGGTGTGTATCAGGCGCAACTGCGGGCAAGTAATTTATCTGTGCCGCAATTAGCACCGACATTTAAGCAATTTGGCGGTAGGTTAACTGGAGATTTCCAAGTTGCTGGTACGGTTGATTCATTTAAACCAGAAGCGATTCAGGCTACTGGTGAAGCTAAGGTGAATGTAGCTGATGGTACAGTTACCGCCAAAAATATCCAACTCAATAACGGTCGCTATCAGGCTGTAGTTGCTGCTTCTGGATTGGAATTAAAGCAGTTAAATCAGCAATTACGCGGTCAATTTGGCGGTCAATTGCAAGTATCCGGCACAGTACAATCACCAAAATTAGCTGATGTACGCGCGGCTGGTCAGGTACAATTTTCTCAAGGGATTGCGGCGATTCAGCAACCAATCAACGCAGCGATCGCTTGGGATGGTGAAAGGTTAAATATTGAACGCGCTACGGGGCCGAATCTCAATGCTAGCGGTTACATATTAGCCAATGCTCAAGGATCAGGCGTACCAGAAATTACGGACTTAAAACTCAATGTCCAAGCTTTAGATTACAGCTTGCAACAGTTGCCCTTTAAGCTACCCAATGGCATTAATTTGGTAGGAAAAGCCGATTTTGCCGGACAAGTAAGCGGTACGTTACCTGTACCAAACCTCCAAGGACAACTGCGGTTACGGAATTTGGCAGTGAAAAACTTTGCCTTTGAGCCTGTCCTCAGTGGAAATATTCAGACTGTTCAAGGTAAAGGTACTAGTTTAGACGTAGCTGGTCAGAGCGATCGCATTACTGTTAATCTCGATGCTAAAAATCGCCCTCAATCCTTCCTAGTCAATTGGCAGCAAGCATCAGCCAGTGGTCAAGCCCAAGGCGATAGTTTGGCGATGAGCTTAAATAACTTTCCTTTACAGGTATTAAATTTATCTTTACCTGCAAACACCCGCCTAGGTCAAAGTCCCTTAGCTGGCGCATTAACCGGAAATTTACAGATTAATCAACAAACATTAGCCACAGCAGGAAATATTGCGATCGCAAATCCAGCTGTAGGACGCATCAAGGGCGAAAGTTTAACGGCACAATTCCGTTATGGTAACGGTACCGCAAATATTACAGATAGTGCCTTTGTTAAGGGTAAAAGTCGCTACGCCTTTACAGGTAATGTCAGTAATTCTGGCAAAACTCCCCAAATTCAAGGGAAACTCAACGTTAGCGAAGGTAATGTTCAAGATGTCCTGACAGCACTCCAGATATTTGAGGTACAAGATATTCGTAGCGGGATGTCACCACCAGCCTACGGTAAAGCTGCGGATTTAGTGACTGTCCCCCAAGGATTACCCAATCAGCCATTATCAACGCAAATTGAGCGTTTTTACCAAGTTGAGGCACTACTAGCAGCGCAAGAACAACAGCGCTTAGAAGCAAATCCCATCCCAGATTTAGCCAGCTTGCAGGGAACTTTCGGTGGGGAAATTGCCCTGAATACTGCCGCAGAGAAAGGGCTGGCAGTAGAGTTTAATTTAAATGGGCAAAACTGGAGTTGGGGTAAAGAAGAAGAAAAGAACCAAGTAGGACGGTTTTATCAGGCGGAACAAGTGATTGCGAATGGTAGATTTACCGATGGCGTTTTGACTTTACTACCTTTACGCATCACCTCTAATGAAAGACTAATTTCCTTTAACGGTAATATTGGCGGTAACGATCAATCGGGGAATTTGCAGGTTAGAAACTTTCCCATTCAAGTACTCAGTAATTTCGTCAAGTTACCTGTTGGTGTTGGCGGTAATCTTAGCACCTCCGTAGCTTTAGCGGGTAGCGTTAGCAATCCCAAAGCTAGGGGAGAAATTACCATTACCGACGGTACAATCAATCAGAAAAAAGTAGAATCTGCGATCGCTAGTTTTAGTTATGACAATAGTCGCTTAAATTTTGGCAGTAATATCCTAGTGACTGGTTCAGAACCAGTGAATATTAGAGGTACGATACCTTATAAATTACCTTTCGCCTCTGTAGAACCTGACAACAATGAAATCAGCTTAGATGTCAAAGTCAAAAATGAGGGACTTGCACTATTAAATCTATTAAATAACCAGATTGTATTTGAGAATGGTGAAGGAGAGGTAGATTTAACAGTTAGTGGTACTAGACAAGAACCAGAAATGACTGGTATTGCTAGCGTGAATAATGCCACTTTCTCTGCTCAAGCTTTACCTGAAAAGCTGAGAGATGTTACAGGGAAAATTACATTTGATTTTGACCGCATCATTGTAGAAGGTCTGCAGGGTAGATTCAGCAGAGGCAAGGTAGATGTGGCGGGAGAAATTCCCATATTTAACAATCAAGAACAAGTGATTACCACTCCTCTTGCTGTGAATTTGGAACAATTAACTTTGAGATTGAAAGGATTGTACCAAGGCGGTGCCAGTGGTAATTTACAAATTACTGGTTCTGTCCTTAACCCAGAAATTGGCGGAAAAGTAGAGTTATCTGATGGGCAAGTATTGCTAGCAGAATCTACCAACACTACTAACTCCAAAAATGAAGAACTCACACTGGCTAAAGCTGACAAAGCAGACCAGAATAATACCAAAAATACAACAGCTAGGTTAAATAATCTCGAACTAGTATTAGGTAAAAATGTTCTAATTACTCGTCCCCCAATTATTAACTTCCAAGCTACAGGAAATCTTGCAGTTAATGGTTCCTTAAATCAGCCTGTACCAGATGGAACTATTAAATTAACAGGGGGAGGAGTGAATTTATTTACTACTCAATTTAATTTAGCGCGTGGTTATGAACACACAGCAACATTTAAAAAGGAACAACCCCGCGATCCCAATTTAGATATTCGCCTTTTTGCCAAAGTACTTGATGGTAATCAAACTACTGATATTAGCAGACTCAATACCGGAGGATTATCAAGCTTAGAAACTATCAGAGTGGAAGCTAATATTAAAGGACTTGCTAGCAAACTTGACGAAAATCTCCAACTCACAAGCACTCCTTCACGCAGCGAAACAGAACTTGTAGCACTGTTAGGTGGGGGATTTATTGACACTCAAGGACGTGGCGATAGTACTTTAGGTTTAATTAATATTGCAGGTTCTGCTGTATTTAACAACTTTCAAGGAGCATTTAACCAAATTGGTAATGCTTTTGGCTTAAGTGAACTACGCCTATTTCCTACCGTTCTTTCTCAAAATCCTGAAGCTGGTAGAAGCAATTCGACTTTAGAATTAGCCCTAGAAGCTGGTGTGGATATTTCTTCTAAGTTTTCCCTTTCTAGTATCAAAATACTCACAGCAAATGACCCACTGCAATGGGGTATAAATTACCGCATCAATGATGAAATTCGTCTGCGTGCTTCCACCAATTTATTTGATGATAGCCGTGCAGTAGTTGAATACGATCGCAGATTTTAAACCTAGTCAAACACCAAGCCATTAACTACTTTCAGAAAAAGTCGTAAATTGCGGTAAATTATCAATAATGAACTGGCGATTAAAAGAATGGCTTGGCTTTTTCTATTTTTGGCAATTGCTTGTGAAATCTTTGGCACAACTTCTCTAAAGTTGGCAGATGGCTTTGCAAAACCAATTTACCTAATAGGGGCAGTTGTTGGCTATCCTTTGGCATTTAGCTTTTTTGGATTATCCTTGAAGCAGATAGAAGTTAGTATTGGATATGCTGTCTGGTCTGGGATAGGAATTATTGGTACATCATTATTGGGGTCAATCCTCTTTAGAGAAAACATTAGTACAGCTAAAGTTTTGTTTATGAGCTTAATTTTCGTAGGAGTTATTGGTGTAAGCTTAGTTAAATCTTAGCCAAGCGTTATATATCAGGTTACTTGAAGGCTGATATGAGGTAAGAAAATTTATTTTTTTGCCAAGATAAATTTATTGACTTAGATAGTTATAAAAAATATTTCCTAAAGTTATGTTTTGATAAATCATCTGACGATAAGTTGAATCGTTGCAATATTCAGGAACAATTTCGATATTTTGAGAAAAAGAGTTCAGAATATTGAGGTTAACGCACATGGCTGGCTCCACTCAATTAGAACTAGACAAGTTGTATGAAGCCTATGATGCAGGCTATCAAGTGTTCCTTGCAAACTGGCAGGTAAACCGTCAAATTGCGATCGATTTGATGCACAAATATCTCAAGCCCTATCCTCCACAAGTATCAGTGTTAAGTGTGGGAGCAGGGCCGGGTGATTTTGATATACAGGTCATACGTAGTCTGAAGCAACAGTTACTAAAAGACATCACGCTGCGTTACATAGCTATTGAGCCTAACCCCTTACATCGGCAACGTTACGAACAAAGAATCAACATTCCAGAGTTCGCTGATGTTGAGTTAAAGCTTTATTCAGAAAGAATCGAAGAACTTCAGCTAGATGAAAAGTTCGATATCATTCACTTTACGCACTCAATGTATCATATGCCTAATTTAGAGAAGCATCTGATACAGAAAACCTTGGGGATGCTTAAAGAAGATGGCTTTTTAATTATCACTCTTGATACCACCGATGCAGTCATTTACAATACTATCGTCAAGTATGCATTTCTTACAGGACAGGGCATTACAGAAATGCCTTGGATGAGTACAATACAAACAATAGTTGCAGAAATGGGATTGTATTCTGAAGTAGTAAATTATCCAGAATACTTGGATGTTAGGCTTTGCTTTGAAGAGAATACTGCGGAAGGGAAAGCATTAATAGATTTCTTCTGCCAAGCTGATTCTAGTTTGCTGTCTAGGGAACAAAGCGACGAAATTTTACAGATTTTAGCTTCTCAGATCACTGAACAAAACGGCCGTAAACTTGTACGTGCAGATGCTGCAACAATGATGATTCCAAAACAAATTGCTAATAATAACTTAGTAGCTTGGCGTTAGTAATTAGGGGCACGGCAACCACCATTTTTGGCATATCAAATAATACCAAATCAAATAATGTTTGCGACACATCAATAATCTTCTAGAGGGCAAGGCAGTACCGTGCCCCTACAATCTGTCGCATTCTTTTTTCAAATTGGTATAATCTTACTGCTGCCATGCCCCTACAAAAATTTAGCTATCGCGAACATTATTTGAATATTATTTCATCCCATGTTTGTGGAGCGTTAATTATTTTCCTCATCCTTGCACATAGTAGCTGTCAAACTATAATTGTCTACCTGAACCCAGCTATCCTGACTAATCGCCCAGAATCCAGTAAAGATGTTGTATTCAGAGTCATTACCTGTGACAAATTTTAGTGTTAAAGGGATGTATTGAGATAAGCTGCCAAACTTTAGTTCTATAAGCGGATTTTTATTACTATCTCGCACTCCAAATTCGCCATCTGTGACATTACCTGATGTCCGCACGTAAGCTTTTAATTCATACTCTGCATTAGGCTGAAGCTTAACTCTTTGGCTAATACCATTCCAGCCAGAAAAATTTCGCATCCAGACGTTATTTTTACCAGAATTGCTATTACCTATTTCTCTATCAATGCCTACTTGACCTTCACCTACCCAAGGACTGCTAACTGTTGGGCTAGCTTGTTGTTCAAAGTCGCCATCTAATAGGAGAGTAGGACAAGCAGCCTGTACTGTAGCAGAACTCAAATTGCAGCTAATAAAAGTGGTAATAAATAATGCAACTTTGCTGACCGAGAAGTGTTTGCTAGCCATATTTTGTTGTCCTCTTCACCCAGGGTTATTACCTAAGCACAAGAGTATATAGTATGCCTGCAAAATCAGCTTGAGGACAATTACTGAGGCTTGGGGTGAGAGCGACGCGATTCGCGATTGGGAGACGCGATTAATCGCGTCTCTACAAGAGCAAAAATTATTTCTGCTTCATTCCCCAATCCCCATTACCCCTAGTCTCCACTTAAAGACTTCTCTAAATTCTCAGCTTGTTGCTCTTCTTGCTTGAGCAAAAACATATAGACTAAACCAAAAATTACGATACCCAACACACCAAAGGAATAGGAAGCTTGTCCTCCATGCCAACTATCAAAAGCAGCTTTGTTAGTTCCTTGCATTACAGCTAACATGGCAATTCTGATTCCATTAATTACAAATCCTAAAAGAATGGCAAAAATGGGTATAAAGAACAGCTTCTTTTTAGCGATTGGGAACATGACCATTGCAATAACGGATATCCCTAATATATAGTTAATCGTGTCTATGCCAGAACAACTATGAACTACTTTGATACTACCAGTTGGTAAATAGATATTAATTCCATTAATCCTGACATCAAAGCCTGCATACCACAAAAGAAGGCTGGCAAATTTGGCGCTTAAAGGAGAAATATCAAATAATAAATCGGAAACTACAGCCGGAACTCCTAGGAAGAATAAAATAATTAGTTCTTCACAATATTGCTTTAGTCCCTTAAAACCTGAGGCTAGTAAGCTAACGGCAAAAGCGGAAGTAAATGATAACAGCCGTAAGGTGTGTTCTAAATTCTGTGTAGCACTTTGCCATAGTACCCAACTAATTAATAGCAACCCTACAATGGTTGAAAAAACATCACTTTCAAAGCGTAATGTATGACGTTTATCCCACAATAAAGAGCCTGTGGCGAATAAAAACAAAATACTCATGCCTAAATGACCCATGTCATCAGCTTTCCAGATTAAGGTGAGACATATGGCCTCTAGAGCAGCCGTAATACTTAAAAGCCAAAATGGTTCTTGTTTGAGAACTTTGGTTGAGATTATATTAGTCAAATTCATTGCAATATAGGTTTTGGTAATGTCAAAATAATAAGACTTTAGTAATATATCTAATTAAATATAATAGGCGTTGAAGTATAAATTTTCCTTTGTAATCCTTGATAATAAACTATTGTTTAAATAGAGTAATCTCTATAATTTAGTATTAGCAAATATCAAGTAAATCGGTCTTGTTTAAGCTGTAAATTACTTATGCAGTCAGGGAAAAGTGAATAGTTTGATGTTCATAAGTCCTGTAGGATTGTTAGAGAAAAGTAATTTTATAGCTGAATATTTAATATTCCTCAATTTGCCAATATTTGCGATCGCTCTACTTTTTCATAATATTTTTTAGGTAAAACCTCACTCACCATAAAGTTTTTACTTAACCTAAGTGTTATCCCCAGGACTAATGTAATAAATCTTTAAGTTAATAAACGGAAATTAAATAAATTATTTATAAAGTAATTGGCAAAACTAGATGAATTTTTTGTAAAGTCAATACTTGCAGAGACGCGATGAATCGCGTCTGTACAAGAGATTCCCTCATCCCCTAATCCCTAATCCCTTACACGCCAGCCTCAGCTGTAAGTGGTACACAAGCATGGACTAAGGGCAAAAGCGGCCCTATTTGTTCTTGTCCATTGACGGCTAAATCGCTGTGACATAGGTAAACTTTCTCGGATACGCGGGAAAGTAAGTCTGCCAAAATTCTTTGTAATCTTTCGTCTTCGGCTGTTTTTTCATCTTCTGCTGTCCAAGGTACGCCTAACCTGTCTTGCAAAAATAAAGGTGCGCCAAATAATGTAGCTGCGCCACCTTTAGCCCAGAGGGGTGAACTAGCATCTAACCAAAAATGCCAACGGTGAAATCTTCTACTAGAACGGTATTGGAAGATAGTTGCTAAGGTAACAGCTTTTTTTCCTGGGCCGATAGGGCGTAAAGGATAGGGGTTGGCGGTAATCGTACCACGTCGCAGCAGTTGAATAAATTCGCTGATGGTGGCTTCCGCAGCTG
This sequence comes from Calothrix membranacea FACHB-236, assembly GCF_014696315.1. Taxonomy (GTDB): domain Bacteria; phylum Cyanobacteriota; class Cyanobacteriia; order Cyanobacteriales; family Nostocaceae; genus Aulosira; species Aulosira membranacea. Next base: position 40,109 of record NZ_JACJPX010000003.1, on the reverse strand, counting down.
CGCGTGTAGGTGAATTACTTTGTTGTAGTCTGGTGTTAATTTCCCAATAGTGTTGGGCGGTTTCTAGCAATTCCCTTAAGGCTGCTAGTTGATCGTAGGGGGGATTGCTATCTTTACAGAGGAAGTCTTGGACTGCTAGGTACAGTAGGGAAATGGGGCTAGGAATTAACCGCTGTTCTTGTTGCGATCGCTGTTTTTCTAACCACTGTAATATCTCACTATAAGCTGTGGTAGCTGCATAGCCGATTCTATCCCAGCGCTCAAATGCTGTTACAGGTAGCAAGTTGGGGCGTTCGGGATGGGGTTCAAAGCAATAATCGGCTATTAAACCGGCGCGTACTGGATCGATGTCGCTGCTAATTTCTGAGGAATTATCGGCGGTTTTTTGTCTGCGACTCAAAACCACTAGCATTTCGGCTACGGCATCTCTATCTACTAAGCGACCCAAGCCGGGATAAACTAGGGCAAGTATGGTGAGCAATGCTCGAATTGCTGGTGAACTAATTAAAGGGCGTTGGTCGTTGAGGGGTTCTACCAGAATATTTTGCTTGTTGAGGATTTCTATCAGGGTATAACGGGCGATCGCATCTAAACCGGGGGCGATGACTGCGACTTCTTCGGCTTCTACTTCTTTTGACTTAATCGCATCTACAATTACTTCTGCTGTTTGCCGCAAGAGTTGGGCGCGGGAGGTAGTTTGAATTGATTTTACTATTTCTGGTAAGCTCAACATCACCGTTGGTTCTGTGGCTAATTCCATCATTTGGGTAGCTAATTGAATTGCCAAGGACTCACGAGAAGGCCCTACCAAGTTTTCGACATGACAACGCCCTGCTAAGGCTGCTAAATAGTTGGGATCTGCGCCTAATCCTAAGCGCACTGCGCCCTCTGGATTGTAGCTAAAAGCCCCAATTGCGCCTTGATCTAACAAACAATCAAATAAATGACGGGCTATACCAGGATAATCATCAACATCATCTGCGAGTACAGCTTGGTAACGTTTTCTTAGCTGCTGTTGATATTGAGGATTGGGTAATAAGTGCTGGTTGTAGAGTTCGGTAATAATTCCGTAAGTCAGTAATCCTTTGTCTAAACACCAGTCGCGCCACTCTAATAATAAAGAGGCGAGAAATTCTGGTTCTAAATAGATGGGATTTTCCGCAAAACCGCTTGCTAAAATTGAGGAAATCTCTTCGCAGGGTTTGCCACTGTATGCTGCTAGTTGTAGTAAATCGAGGATGCGACGTACTAAACGATACTCATTTACCCCAGCACGGCGCAAAGTCTCTTCGTCTAAATGCGATCGCCAAAGTTTTGTGGCTAATTCCTGTTCTGTTTCGGGGCGCAATCTCACGGGGAATTGTGCTTTTAGCTGCAATGATTGAATCAGCAAGGGCCAAAATAAAATTACTTCATCTTGAAAAAAGCCTAGAGGTGTTTTGGCTCTCACTGGATATTTACCCAGGGTTGCAGTAACAATTCTATCTCCTAATTCTCTGCGATTATCATCATTGGCGGCTAACAGCAAAACGCCTGGTTCTGTTTGTCGTAAATCTAAACCTTTGGATAGTTGTTTAGCTTTTTTTTGTCTTTTTTGGTTAGTATAAAATGATCCGTTATCTTGGTTTTCGCCTTGTACCCAATCACAAAACTGTTTAACTAAACGTGTTGTTTTGCCACTGCGGCTACCACCAACAATCCATACAGAATGAAAAACCACAAGCCCTCTCTTTGTAGATTTGTTAGTATATTTCGTGCGTTAATTTAAGGTTAAGAATCACCAAATCATGCTGGATGATTGCCGATGATGAAGAACTCTGTTTTTAGTGAAAAAATTTACTCTTTCTTGCTGGGTCTTTACCGATGGTATTTACGCACACCAGAACGTTCTCTGGATGAGGCTTATAACGCGGCATTAAAAATTAAAGAACTAGAAGATCAACATTTTAATGGTAATAAAATAGACTCTGAATTAACCATGTACAGTAATAATGTCATGGATTATTTTCAGGCAGACTTGAGAAAGCAATTAAAAATTGCGCGGATGCGATTAACAGAGTTTAAAGGTAGTCGGTGGTTTTTAAACGAAGGAAATCAAAAAGCTGCAAATAAAGCAGGTGTGGAATATCCTGAACCTTACGTAATTTTAGAAAAGCTCAGGTTTATTGACCAAGTTATTTCTAAATATACCCTTGAAGAAGATGCTAGCGCTCTGGTTGTAGTAGATAAACCACCCCAGATCCAAACTAGAACATCTATAAATTCCACTTCGATACCTAAACAAAAAGTACCGATTACAGAAAATAAAAAGCCTCAAGGAAAGGCGAATACAACGGGAATATTACCAAGGTCAATTTTAAGTACGATTACGCGTCTACAAGTAGAGTTAGACCCTAATTCTGAACAAGATGTAGTTCAAAATTTCCGCCAAACACAAAGAAGAACAATCATATCAATCAGATTTATTTTACTCTTAATTATTGTACCACTTCTCACTCATCAGTTAGCAAAAGCATTGGTAGTTGGCCCTTTACTTGAACATTTTCGAGGGTCGGAAACAATGCAAGTTTTCCTAAATGTGGAAATGGAAGAAGAAGCTTTATCTGAGCTAGAAAGGTATGAAGAAAGGCTAAAATTTGAAAATTTGATTACCAAAGCACCACCAATAACTGTTGAGGAATTAGAAATTCATCTGAAAGAAAAGGCAGGTGAGATTGCTGAAGATTTTCGCCAAGAAAGCTCGAATGCCATTAAAAATGTGTTTGCAGATATGTTTTCTGTAGGGGCGTTTATTTGGCTTTTACTAATTAGTAAATCTTCTATTGCTACTATCAAAGAATTTTTTGATAACATTGTCTATGGTCTGAGCGATAGCGCCAAGGCATTTATTATCATTTTGTTTACTGATGTATTTGTAGGGTTTCACTCTCCGCATGGTTGGGAAGTAATTTTAGAAGGTCTTTCCCGCCACTGGGGATTACCAGCAAATAGAGATTTTATCTTCTTATTTATTGCTACTTTCCCGGTGATTTTAGATACGATTTTTAAATATTGGATTTTCCGTTACTTAAACCGGATATCGCCTTCTGCGGTGGCGACTTATCATAATATGAATGAATAAGGAAATAGGGAAAGAAGAATCAAGAGATAAGTATTTTGTAGCGTGTGTTAGGCGTAGCCGTAACGCACGAAAGGCTTGTTAAAGATGCGTTACGCTATCGCTAACGCATCCTACATAAATTTCAAAAATTAAATATGAGTCCATAAGCATTGAATTTGATTTGGGAACAAGTGCGATCGCATTTTCGTTTTTGCCATGTTTACGATGGGCTACACTGTTTTTGAGAAAGCAATCAGCCCAAATGCTTGGAGAAAACACGGAAAGACGAGGGCGATCGCTGTAATTAAAAGCGCGAAACACTGAATTACGACGCTCATTATCGTAAATGAAAGCGCGAAACACTGAATTACGACGCTCATTATCGTAAATGAAAGCGCAAAACACTGAATTACGACGCTCATTATCGTAAATGAAAGCGTGAAACACTGAATTACGACGCTCATTATCGTAATTAAAAGCGTAAAACACTAAATGACGACGATCATTGTCGTAAATGAAGGGATAATTGCTGTAAATAAAACAGCGATGTCTACCACGGGCTAAGCCTACGCGCTTTTTGAGAAAACAATCAGCTAAAATGTCGCTTGGGTTATTGTCTAAGGCTGTTGTGTCAGAATTTGGGGACTGGGGAACTCGGGGCCCCCACAACCCAGGGAGTGGGGATTAGGGGTAATGGGGATTGGGAAGATGAGAAGGAATCCAATTACCAATTACCCATTACCAAATGACAAATAACAAATAACAAATGACAAATGACAAACACCTTACAACTATCTCTCTGAGCCTACCTGTTGTTCTACTAACGTTCTTAGTAGGTATGGCTTCTTTAGGACAATTAAAACTCAGTCCCGCAGAATGTCAGCTGAAAAAGTGGTATCTTCCTGAATCATCTGCCGCCAATTCTCCGCAGAAATTACCAGTATTAATTCCCAGAGTACCAGTAACTTGCTGTGAAGATGATACTTCCTGTATAGATCAGGCGATTTATCAAATTGAAAATGGACAACCAGCGCACAAAAAAGCGCTGTTACAGTCTATAGATCGCAGTCTGCGCTATTTACAAACACCCAGGGCGGAAGCGGCTTATCAAAATTATCAGGTACCAGGAATTACACGCGATCGCGTCTACAAGAGTTTGATTCGATTCCGTCAGCTGCTACTAACGACAAATTCCGCAGCAGCATTGCATACAGCCATATCTAAAGAGTTTGTACTTTATCAGTCAATTGGTAAGGATAGCAAAGGTTCAGTTTTATTCACTGCCTATTATGAGCCACTGTATACAGCTAGTCGTGTACCGACGGCAGAATACCGCTATCCTGTTTATAAATTACCTCCCGATTTAGATTCCTGGAGCTTACCGCATCCTACACGCCTGGAATTAGAAGGGGCTGATGGTTTGCAAGGTACAAAGGGGAAATTACGGGGCTTAGAGTTATTTTGGTTTCGCGATCGCCTGGAACCATACATGGTGCAAATTCAAGGTTCTGCGAAATTGCAACTAACTGATGGTACTCTTACAAGTATTGGTTATGCAGGCAATATTGCGTATAATTACAAAAGTATTGGGCGAGAATTGGCGAACGATGGCAAATTACCGTTACAAGGGATGACCATGCCTATAATTCTCGACTATTTCCAAAAGTATCCCCAAGAATTGAACGTATATATTCCTCGCGATCCCAGCTTTGTGTTTTTTCAAGAAACCAAAGGTGCACCTGCACAGGGTTCCATTGGGCAACCACTTACAGCCGAACGTTCAATTGCTACAGATAAATCTCTTATGCCCCCTGGTGCTTTATCACTAATTCGTGCTTCATTTCCCTTTGCCGATAATACTGGTAAATTAGAGCATCGGATTGTCAGCCGTTACGTACTAGATCAAGATACAGGTGGGGCAATTAAAGGCCCTGGCAGGGTGGACTACTTTTTAGGTACTGGCAAAATAGCAGGCGATCGCGCTGGTGTGACAGTCAGTAATGGACAATTATTTTATCTATTACTTAAGCCTTAAAAATAAATTTCTTGTGAATTTTTAACAGCTAAATGTTGCTAAATTTGCAATTTTATTTTGGAACTTTGAAAAGAATTCTTCGTCATTCAATTTAGGTATTATTACAAAATTGCTCTTGCTTTCATCATGAGCATAAATGTTATTTGTAATAACACCTATTGTTCTATTAACGCCACACAAATTCCAAAGTTAAAAGTCAAAAGTCAAAAATCTTAAGGCTCTGATTTCATAATTTTGGATCATTGGAAACAGTCTGTTGATGTACATCAACCTGTACGAGGAAGTTTTGATTGTTGCAGCTTGTTCTTGCCTTTAGCATCTATTCAACGGTCAAATTTCATGCAATGGCAATAAATTTATCAGTTTACAATAGGGGTTAACGTGCTAAGAATTTTAGTTGATGCCGATTTAATCTTAGAAGCTTTAATGAATCGCTACAACTGCGTAGAAGATGTTAGCAATCTCTTAGATGTAGCCCATCCTTTGGTGCAAATATATATAACTGATATCGGTTGGCAAAGGATTTCCAATTATATTAGTCGCCTGCAAAATTCTCAGATTGCTGAGATAGTAATTAATTGGTTACAAGAAAAAATCCAAATTTGCCCAGTTGACAACAGCATCTTACAACAAGCTAGAGTATCACCCCTGCACGATTTTGACTCTGCTGTTGAATTAGTTTGTGTTAGCGATCGCCTTCTTCATGCAATTGTTACCCACAAACCAGATAACTTTGCAGACGCACCAAATAAAGTGGTGATTTGGTCAATGACAGATTTATGGGTACGGGCAAATTTAGAAATGAAATATATGTATGCTGGGAAAGTAATTTAGTACCGCTACAAAAAATTCAAAATTTTCCGCACTGTTAGGTTACTTCCAATTAAAAATAGTGGAATGTCACTGACTGAAGCGAAATTTAGATACCCGACTTTTTGAAAAAGTCGGGTATCTGGAGGTATCTGGACAGCAACTTTTGCTTTAGTAAGTGCCAATAATTTGTAGGGTGCGTTAGGCGTGCCGTAACGCACCACCAATGACATTCAAGCTAGTCCTGCCACGCCCCGAAAATATTTGTGCCAATTGCGTAATTCCTGGAAGATTCCTAGCATTGATAATTATCCCCCATCCAGCCCTGAAAATTGTAATTATCAATTGGGTAGGGTATTAGGATTTCTGCTTGGTAGATTATCTTTTTTAACCTGTTGTATCGAGTTTATCTTGAGTACTGGTTCCCTGGGTTCCAATTGCCTTAGCCTGAGATTTTGAATTTCTCTCTCCATCAAATAATGTCCTTGTCTAAAAAATTGTTCAGAACTAGATGGCACTAAATCACGAGATAAACGTTGGGCTTGTTGTGGCGTTAAACTTGGAGTTTGTTGAGCATTAACAGCATTTTGACCTGCTAGTAAAAAAGCTGTTGAAACCCCCAATGCTGTTACTTTCAAAAAGCGGGTAAATATCAGGTTCAACATGATTTATACCTCTCTACCATAAATGCTACTTTAAGCCATATTGTATTGGTCTGACTATTATTAGAATAAAATTATTATTGGTGGATGACCTCCTGCTAATGGGTTAATTAATTAACGAATTCAACAGCATAATATTGAGGAAATCATCACAAAATTAATTTCTCTTGGTAAAGAGTTTAGCCCAGATATTTAAAATTCAAGTCTTCGCTACAAATTTATACAGCAGTTTGCAACTTAGTAAAGTACAGATTATCGTCGATTATAGGGACATAAATATTATTTTGCCCTAGCTTTTTACTTTATTTACTTACAAAAAGCTGTAATTTATCAGACATTATATAAAAATTGTATGTCAAACTCGTTGAGGGCATCGACGGCAGGATTAATAATTGTAGACAAGGCGCGCCAACGGCTAGGATGGACGAAAACCAGTACGGCGCGATGGTGGCAAGATGCCCATACTTCTAGAGCTACTTTACGTCGATTTTGGCAAGGCGATCGCATTCAGCGCGAAATTTTTATCGCTATTTGTGAAGCTGTTGGGATTACCGATTGGAATGCGATCGCAGATGCTTCTGGGCTAGAATCGGAAATTATTGCAGACTTCTCTCAACCCTACATTGATTGGCATGATGCACCTGATGTAGAAAGCTTTTATGGGCGCAATCAGGAGTTGCAGCAGCTAGAGCAATGGATTTTAGGTGGGTGTAAAGTAGTAAATATTGTTGGGATTGCGGGGATTGGTAAAACTGCTTTAGCGCTGGCTTTGGCGGATCGGATGCAGTCACAATTCGATTGTTTGATTTGGCGATCGCTTTCTGCTGTACCATCCCTGATATCGCTGCTAGATACGCTGGTGCATAACTTTGAGGAAACTGTGATTCATGATATCCAGCAAGGAACAGCGCAAGTTTTACAACACCTGCAAAAACGTCGCTGTCTGCTAATCCTCGATGGCTTAGATGGGGTTTTGTCGCAGCCTGAATATATTCAATTTATTCAGAAAATTAGCCGCGATCGCCATCAAAGTTGCATTCTGATTACCAGTCGCGAACAACCAAGCGCGATTGAAATCAACAATCAAACAGTTAGCTGTGTAAATCTCAAGGGTTTACCAAAAGGCGATGCTTTAGAACTATTGCAATCTAGAGGCTTTACCTCTAAACAACTGGGAATCTCAGCCCTCATTCAACTTTATCGCGGTAATCCCCTAGCGCTGAAACTTGTCACCCCATTAATTCAGTCTGTGTTTGCGGGGAATATCACAGCATTTTTGAGTCAGAATACCCTGGTGATTGGCGATCGCTTACGTTTTATCTTGAAACAGCAATTCCAGCAACTATCAGGATTACAACAAGATATTCTCTACTGGCTAGCCATTTGGCAAGAACCTGTATCATTCTCGCGATTGCAAACCCATCTGCTGATATCCGTCGATCCAGCGATGGTGTTAGAAGCAATTATGGTATTAGAAAGGCGATCGCTTTTAGAAAAATGGGTAGGTATGGGAGAAGCCTCATTTACCTTGCAACCCTTAGTGATGAAAATAGTCACCGATGAATTGGTAGAACAGGCTGCAAAAGAGATTCAACAAGTAGCGCAGACTCATGAGATTCATCATTTTCAGCTTTTGCGAACCCATTGGTTATTGCGTCCCGGTAGCGATGATATTGTAGGCGATCGCATTTTGCATCAACTGCGAGAAAATCTTTGGCGATTGTATGGTGTGGCTCTACCAGAAACCCTAAATCAGGTACTATTGCTGTTGAAGGATAAATCTCCTTGGGCGATTGGTTACATTGCTTGTAATCTCACCGCATTGCTATTCAAAAGTTAACAAGATATTAACCGCAGATGGACGCAGATAAATTTATTTGTAATTCGGTAGATTAAGAAACGATATAAGACTCATATTTGATTTTTGCAATTCACGTAGGATGCGTTAGCGATAGCGTAACGCATCTGAGATTTTAAAAAAACTCAAATCAGATGCTTATATAATTCATAGTTTATAATTTTTAAAATGCTTTTTTTAGATAAAGTTGTTTGGATTACTGGCGCATCATCTGGTATTGGTGAAGCATTAGCTTATCAATTTGCTAATCAAGGTGCAAAGCTAATTATTTCCTCACGAAAAGAAGCAGAATTGCAAAGAGTTAAACAGCAAATAAAGAGCGAATGTTTAATTATTCCCCTTGATATTACCGATGCTATAGCTGTAGAGAATGCAGTTAATACAGCTATAAATTATTACGGCAAAGTAGATGTATTAGTAAATAATGCAGGTATCAGCCAACGTTCTTTAGCCGTTGATACTCAAGAGATAGTTGACAGAAAAATTATGGAAGTCAACTATTTTGGCACGATTAATATTACTAAAAAACTTCTGCCATATATGATTAAACAAGGTGGCGGACAAATTGCAGTTATTTCCAGCCTTGTAGGAAAATTTGGCTTTCCGCTACGTTCAGCCTATGCAGCTTCAAAACACGCCTTACATGGATGGTTTGAGACATTACAGATAGAGTTAAAATCTGAAAATAATATTTCTATTACTATTATCTGCCCTGGTCGAATTAAAACTAATATTTCAGCTAATGCTTTAACTGCTGATGGTAGTTTATATCAGCAAATGGATGAAGGACAAGCAAAAGGGATGACGGCTGAGGTTTGCGCGCAAAAAATCATCAAAAGTATTTATCGTCAGCAGCGAGAAGTTTATATTGGCGGTGCTGATATTTTGATGGTGTATTTTAAAAGATACTTGCCATCATTGTTTTATTGGCTAGCAAAGCGAATTAACCCCACATAAATTTCTTTTGAACGAAAGATTTAGGGAGTGCGATCGCGAATTATTTTACTCTTCGACTCCATGCAACCAAGCTATCAAATCCTCTTGACTTGTAAAATCTAACAAAGCTTCACCTAAATCTTCTAATTGGGTATTAGGTAATTGGAGAATTTGTTCTTGCAATTCAGGTGCGATCGCACCCACTTTTCGGTTAAGTTGGCGTATAATTAGTTCCTGTTTTGCTTTTAATTCCCAACTAGTAACAATTTCCATAACTACCTCTTGTTTGGCTGGTTCAAATTTAGCAATCTCAGTTTGAAATATATTTTCTTCTGCTGCGTTTAACTTGAGATAGGTGTCAACAAAGCCTGAAATCATTTTCATTCTGGCTGGATCAAGTCGTAAAGTTGCTAACAAACGCAAGCATTCAGACTTGACTTTGGGACGTTCTGAGGGTGCTATATTCATTTTAGCCATTAGAGCGCTGGCTACAGGGTTTTCTTGCTGTAAAAAGTCACGCCAGTTTAATTGATTTAGTTGAACTACCCCATAGTTAAATTCTAAAACGGTTTTGTCGGGAAACTCGACACGGTAAATGTTCGTTTGGGGTGTGCGTGGGGTGTCGTAAGAAAATACAACGATTGGATATATAGGTAATGCGTACTTTTCAAATAAGCGCGCAAAATATCGAAACATTCTCCGCCCAAAATCAGCTTGGGGGTATGACTGGTTTTCGATATGAACGAGAAAAAAAGTCTCTTGTTCTCGAAATCTTATTTGTGCTACTAAATCAGCTTCGTATTGTTCGCCAGCCGTAACATCTGTAAATACTTCTTTGTCTAAAAATTTCAATGATTCAGGTTCTAGGTAAGCCACTACCTGGGGAAAGAATAATTCTAAAAATTCCAAAAAAAATGTAGAAATTAGTTCTTTAAATAAACGGTCGTGGTCAATCATGTCAATATCTGTACGCTTATCAAGAGATTGTCATAATTGCATTTTCTCATGTGTGATGATTCTTGATTTACCTGCCAAGACATCAAGTAATTTGACCAAATTACTCAATTCGATAGAGTTTTTTCACTGCATCTTCTCTATATAGGTGAATAGACAAGCTTTTCGGCTCAAAAAAATCCGCCTGTGGGTGCTGGTAAATTCTCTGCTAGACAATCCATGATGCTATCTGGCACGATTTTTTGCTAACCAATTCCTATTTTGTAATTGAGAAAATCAGATTTAATCTGATTTATAAACATTAAATTTGTTGCTCGATTTTGCAGAATTGGGATAACCAAAAGTCAAGCCACAATTCGGCACACATTATCTAACGGGAGGATACTGCGTGAGGACTGGTGCTAACTACTTGGGTAACGGAGAGTGCGAGTTTACAGTTTGGTCGCCTACACTAAATAGCGTGGCGGTGCAAATTTTGAAACCGCAGGAAGAAATAATTCCACTCAAACCCCACATAGAAGCGGGATACTGGCAAATCAAAGTAAATGATGTCTATCCAGATACGCTTTATCGCTATGTTTTGGATGGAGAAAACGCTTTTGCCGATCCTGCATCCCAGTATCAACCCGAAGGAGTTCATGGCCCCTCACAGGTTGTCGATCCGCAGTTCAATTGGACAGATGACAACTGGACTGGTGTGCCTTTGGAAGCGATGATTTTCTATGAACTTCACGTAGGCACATTTACACCCGAGGGCACTTTTAAAGCGATCATTCCCCGCCTAGCAGAACTTAGAGAAGTAGGAATTAATGCTATTGAACTTATGCCCATTGCCCAGTTCCCCGGAGATACCCATATTGAACCTGCTTTAGCATATCGTAACTGGGGTTATGACGGCGTTTACCCCTTTGCTGTGCAAAATTCCTACGGTACGCCAGCAGATTTAAAGGAACTAGTGAATGCTTGTCACCAACATGGCATTGCTGTAGTGCTGGATGTGGTTTATAACCACTTTGGCCCAGAAGGTAACTATATGGGTCAATTCGCGCCTTATTTTACTAAAACCTATAAAACCCCTTGGGGCAATGCGATGAATTTCGATGATGCCCACAGTCAAGGTGTGCGTCACTATTTCATCCAAAATGCGCTGTATTGGTTGGGAGAATTTCATATTGATGCTTTGCGGCTGGATGCGATTCAGGCAATTTATGATTTAGGGGCAAAACATTTTCTGTGGGAATTAGCTGAAGCAGTACATCATTTTTGCCAGAATGCTAATTGCAAACGCTATTTAATCGCCGAAAGTGACTTAAATAATCCCCAAATCATTCGCCCCGTAGAATTGGGCGGTTATGGACTTGATGCACAGTGGAGTGATGATTTTCACCATGCATTACATGCACTCTTAACAGGCGATCGCCAAGGATATTATCAAGATTATGGCGAATGCACTCAACTAGCCAAAGCTTATCAAGATACCTTCGTCTACGATTGGCTGTATGCGCCCCATCGTAAACGATTTCATGGTATTCCTTGCCGAGATCGCCCGCCATTTCAATTTTCCGTTTGCATCCAAAATCACGACCAAATCGGTAATCAAATGAAAGGCGATCGCCTTTGGAGTCGGATTTCTTTTGAAGGATTAAAATTAGCTGCTGGCGCTGTGTTGCTATCGCCTTACTTACCCCTATTATTCATGGGTGAAGAATACGGCGAAACTGCACCTTTCATGTACTTTGTGAGTCACTCCGACCCTGATTTAATTCAAGCAGTCAGGGCAGGGCGTAAACAAGAATTTGCAGCGTTTCACTATGATGAAGATCCACCAGATCCAGAATCGGCAGAAACTTTTTTGCGTTGTAAAATGAATTGGCAATTACGCAACGAAGGTAAGCACAAAGTTTTATTAGATTGGCATCGTGAATTAATTAATTGGCGCAAAACCCACCCTGCACTATTAAAAAAAGACCGCAATTGCATCGAAGCAACTAGCAACGAAGAGAAACAATTAGTGATAGTGTGGCGTTGGAGTGAAGGAAATCAAATAATATTTGCCATGAATTTTAATCAATCTCCCATAACATTAACCTTACCAATTGCAAGCACTGCTCATAAAAAATTAGACTCCGCCGATACAGTATGGTCTGGCCCTGGTTCACCAGCACCTAATAATTTAGCTATAGGACAAGAATTGCAACTGCAACCTCACAGTTTAGCGCTGTATGAATTAGAAGCTTAATTTCTCTTTTCTCTGTGTTCTCTGCGTCTCTGTGGTTCGTGAAAAAAGTCTCACGCATTCGACGAAGTCGTTCTCGTAGAGTAGGCGCAAAGACGCAAAGAATATTTCCCTTATTCCCCCATTAAAACAACAATATTATGCGAATTCCTAAAGCTACTTATCGAATTCAATTTACATCGCAATTTAACTTTGACAACGCCAAAGCGATCGCATCTTACCTCGCTGATTTAGGTATCTCTGATTTATACGCCTCCCCTATCTTCAAAGCTAGATCCGGTAGTACGCATGGCTATGATGTCGTAGATGCTGCTCAAATCAACCCCGAATTAGGTAGTACAGAATCCTTTGAAGCTTTAGTCAGCGAACTCCAATCCCTTGATATAGGCTGGTTACAAGACATTGTACCTAACCACATGGCTTATAGTAGCGAAAACGCCTACTTAATGGATGTGTTAGAACATGGCCCAGATTCCAGCTATACCGACTACTTTGATTTATGCTGGAATGTTCCCTTTGGCGATCGCGAACAGCGCATACTCGCGCCTTTGCTGGGAGACTTTTATGGTGTTTCCCTAGAAAAGGGAGACATTCAATTACAATATGAACAAAACGGCTTAACCGTTAATTATTACAGTTTAAAATTGCCCCTGCGGTTAGAATCTTACACCAAATTCCTCACTTATAACCTGGGCAGACTTACCCGGACTTTAGGACGCAATCACCCTGATTTTATTAAATTATTGGGGATTCTCTACATTCTCAAAAATGTCCCTTCTGAGGTGGCTGGTAAACAGCGTCAAGACCAAATCGCCTTTATTAAAGGTTTAGTTTGGGAAATTTATACTAGCAATAATGATATCCGCGAGTTCATTGACGAGAACCTGAAAACATTCAACGGCGAACCAGGTAATTCCGAAAGCTTTAATTTGCTCGATGATATCCTCAACGAGCAATTTTATCGCCTCGCTTTTTGGAAAGTCGGCGCGGAAGAAATGAACTATCGCCGCTTCTTTACTGTCAATGAACTGATTTCGGTGAAAGTTGAAGAACTGCGGGTTTTTAATAACACCCATAGCTTAATTCAAAAGTTAGTAGAATCAGGCAAATTTACAGGTTTACGCATTGACCATATTGACGGACTTTATAACCCCAGCCAATATTTAGAAAGACTGCAAGAAAAAATGGGTGATGTCTATATCACCGTTGAGAAAATCTTGGAAATCACCGAAGATTTACCAGAAAATTGGAGAATTGAAGGTACATCTGGTTATGACTTTTTAAACTATATCAATGGCGTGTTCTGTCAATCAGCCAACGAGTCAGAGTTTGAGCAAATTTATCAAAAATTTATCGGTAATAAAGTAGATTATGCGTCACTTGTAAACAAGAATAAGCACCTGATTCTAGAAAAGAATTTAGCAGGCGACGTTGATAATTTGGCGATTTTGTTAAAGAATATTTCCAGCAAATATCGCTTTGGCAATGATTTTACAGTTAATGGACTAAAAAGAGCGATCGCAGAAATCCTCACTCTCTTCCCTATTTACCGCACCTATATTACACCGGATGGCATCCAAGAAGGCGATCGCGCCTACATTGAAGAAGTAATTCGCCAAGCCAAAGTCCAAGCGCCTTTGTTACAGCATGAGATGGACTTCATTGAAAAGCTGATGCTACTGGAGTTTGATGACTCCCTCACTCAAACAGAACGGGAACAATGGCTATATTTTGTCATGCGGATGCAGCAATACACCGGGCCTTTGATGGCAAAAGGTGTGGAAGACACCACATTATATTCTTACAACCGCTTTATCTCCCTCAATGAAGTTGGCGGAAATCCCAGTCATTTTGGTATTTCTCTAGGCGAATTTCATAGCTTTAACCACAAGCATCAAGAAACTTGGCCCCATACCATGAACACCACCGCCACCCACGACACCAAGCGGGGTGAAGATGTGCGCGCCAGATTAAATGTGCTATCAGAAATTCCCGATGAGTGGGAGCAGCGAGTTAACAAGTGGAGTAGCATGAATCAGGGGCATAAAAGCAAGCGCAAAAATGCAACAATGCCCGATCGCAATGACGAATATTTTCTTTATCAAACCCTAGTCGGCGCGTTTCCCTTCGCGGAACATGAACTATCATCCTTTGGAGACAGGGTGAAGGAATACATCATTAAATCGATTCGGGAAGCGAAAGTACATACAGCCTGGTTGCGTCCAGATAGCGAATATGAAGAAGCTTGTACATCTTTTGTCGAGAAAGTCTTAGATCCATCAATCTCCCAAGACTTCCTCACAGATTTCCGCGAATTTCAACAGCGCATTGCCAATTATGGTATCTTCAATTCCCTTTCTCAAACTCTACTAAAAATTGTTGCCCCTGGCGTACCCGATTTTTACCAAGGAACCGAACTTTGGGAACTCAGCTTAGTCGATCCCGATAACCGTCGCCCCGTAGATTTTGAACAGCGCCGGAGTTATTTAAGCGACATCAAGCAGCAAATCAAAACCGACATTCTGGGCTTAATTCAGGAATTACTCACCGCCAAAACCGATGGGAGAATCAAACTCTTTTTAACAGTCCAAGCCCTAAAAGCCAGAATAGATTACCTGCAACTATTCCAAGACGGTGAATATCTACCCTTAGAAATTCAGGGAACCCACACCGATCATATTATCGCCTTTGCTAGACACCAGGGAAACCAAACCGCGATCGCGATCGCCCCACGCTTTCTCACCAGCCTCATTCAACCTGGGGAATATCCCTTAGGCGAATCGGTATGGCAAGATACACACCTACAATTACCCAAAGGAACCTCCGCTAACTGGAAAAACCTACTAACTCAGCAATCTCTAGAAGCGACAGAAACATTATCTATCGGCGCAGCCCTAGCGCATTTTCCCGTGGCTTTAATAGTGAGTAATGAGTAATGAGTTGCAGAGACGGAGACGCGATGAATCGCGTCTGTACAAGAGTTATGAGTTAACAGTAGGGGTTTAGCACTGCTAAACCCTTCCTGATAAACAACCACAGAGGCGCAGAGAAATCTTTCTTATCTGCGGTTAATTCTTACATTCTTCTTTGCACCTCCGCACCTCTGCGTGAGAAAAATTTCCCATCAATTGCTAATGGTAGAAATTTGAACAAGGATTGTGACATGAATTTACACAAGATAGATGCACAATCCAAAATCTAAAATCTAAAATCCAAAATGGTATGACACCTCAAACTTCCACCCAATCCCCATTTACCAGCACACAAATTGACGCTGTCAGAACATACATCAAAAAAACCTGGAAAACCTTAAGGCGATCGCACGAACATTTACTGCAATCTATCAAAGATGCCAAACTAGAACACAAAGCAGATACTCCCTGGATTATCTACATTTCCCCTAGAGAAGATTGTCCCAATGTTCAGTCTGTCTTAGAGCGATCGCTATCTAAAGAAGATGTCCGCCAAATAGAAATTCGCACCTTACCCCCTGAAGCCGAAGCCATCAAAGAACATGGATTGCTATATCTCCCCGGCGATTACGTTGTCCCTGGCGGACGTTTTAATGAAATGTACGGCTGGGACAGCTATTTTATTTTGCTAGGTTTATTACGTGATGGCGAATCAGATTTAGCCCAAAGTCAAGTCGATCAGCTACTTTACCAAGTACAAAATTACGGTACCATCCTTAATTCTAACCGTACTTATATGCTGTCGCGATCGCAACCCCCCGTCCTCAGCTTAATGGTTTTGGCGATGTTTCAGCACAGCCAAGATGAGGAATGGCTAAGGTCAACAGTACCGCTATTAGAGCAATTTTACTATTACTGGGTAGTCCCGCCCCACCTCAACCCCGCCACAGGGTTATCAAGATATTATGCTTTAGGCGACGGCCCAGCACCAGAAGTTTTATTTTCCGAACTAGATGAAGAAGGAAAATGTCACTACGAACGAGTTAAGGAATACTACCAAAGATTTGAGATAGAAGATTATGATGTCAGCCTTTACTATGACCGAGAAACAGACCAATTAAGCAACTTGTTTTACAAAGGCGATCGCACCATGCGCGAATCTGGCTTTGATATCAGCAATCGCTTTGGCCCCTTTAGTATTGATATTATCCACTATGCGCCCGTTTGCCTCAACAGCTTGCTTTATCAAATGGAACAAGACTTGGCGCAAATCAACGATATTCTTGGTAACGAACAACTAGCCCAACAATGGCGCGATCGCACAGAGGTAAGACGCGATCGTATTGATCAATGTCTTTGGGATGAAGCCCAGGGACTTTATCTCGACTATCACTTTCAAAGTGGAAAACGCCGCAAATACGAATTTGCTACCACCTTTTATCCCCTATGGGTGGGAGTAGCTTCCGACGCACAAGCCAAACGCGTCGTTGAAAATCTCTCCTTATTTGAAGCCCCAGGCGGATTATTTACCAGCACCCGCGTTACAGGTAATCAATGGGATGCACCCTTTGGCTGGGCACCCTTAACATTAATCGCCGTCCAAGGATTGCACCGTTACGGCTATCATCAAGAAGGCGATCGCATTGCCCGCAAATTCTTAGCTATGGTAATTAAAGAATTTGAGCGTCGCGGTAGCCTAGTCGAAAAATACGACGTAGAACGCTGTTCCGCCAACGTTTCCGACGAAATCTGCTTTGGCTACAGTTCCAACGAAATCGGCTTCGGCTGGACAAACGGTGTAGTACTCGAACTCCTCGCAACTTTAATGTAAACCCACACTTGTAGAGACGCGATTCATCGCGTCTTCTTCCAATTACGAATTACGAATTACGAATTACGAATTTCATCCAAAAACTTCAACTGCTGATACAAACACCGAATCAACCGTAAATCCACCCCTGCGGCTTGCGCCTTCCGTAACGGATTCCCAAAAATCGCTTCCACTTCTAAAGGACGACGTTCATCATAATCAATCTTCATGCTGGTACGGTAAGGCTTCATCTTCACCGTATACTCCAACATAGTTTGAATAAAACTCTCACTAATCACCCTTCCCGCCGTCTTCGCACCAGCGCTAACTTCATACATCACCTGTTCAACTAACTGACGGGTGTGCATATTCGCCATTAACTCATCGGTTCTGGCGTTGAGAATCACAGACAGCCCATTATAGGGAATATTCCACACCAGCTTTTTCCATCGCCCCAGTAACAAGTCTTGAGTTAACTCGATAGCGATACCTGCATTGCTAAAGTCATCAGCTATTTGCTGCATCCTGGGTGTCATCCCCATCGGCTCGTAGTTAGCAGCATATTCTCCCAAAGTAATTTGTCCATAGTCCAGATGACGAATATATCCATCTGCGACTTTGTTGGAACAGAGAAAACACAAACCACCAATAATAGTGACATTGTCAACTATCTGGGCAACTTCCTCTTCTACCGCTAGCCCATTTTGCAGCACCAACACCACCCCATTTTCCTTAACCACGGGCGGTAACATCTGCGGTAGTAAATGGTTTTGTGTAGTTTTCAGCGACACAACCACCACATCGCATTGTGGCATTTTTTTGACATCATCGTAGGCGTTGACTTGAGTCAGCGTGAAATCACCATCAATTGACTCCACCAGCAAACCCGATTTTTTGACATATTCATAATCACTTCTCAGCAAAAAGTGGACATCTAAACCAGCTTTTTGCAGCTTGGCACCATAAAAACCACCTAATGCACCAGTACCTAAAATGGCGTAACTACGCTCAGACATTTTACCTACAATGATATTTTTCTATGCTGATCATAAAGAGATATCTAACAAGAATACACTTGCGTGTCAGTGTTATATAATTGCACCTAATTTTTTACTCAAGTTGTGTAATAAAACTTAAAAATGGTTTACTATCCTTTATGATGACATACACAAATATTAGGTGAAATCAATGGCTGATATTGTTGATATTGCCGTCAGTAATGACGCGTTTAAAACCTTAGTAACAGCTGTACAAGCTGCTGGTTTAGTAGAAACATTAAAAAGTCCTGGGCCGTTTACTGTATTTGCTCCTAATGATGATGCTTTTGCTAAGTTACCAGCAGGAACTATTCAAACTTTGGTGCAAAATATTCCCCAGTTAACGCGGATTTTAAAATATCATGTTGTGCCTGGAAAGCTGATGCAGGCTGACTTAGCCAAACTCGTAACAGTTACTTCTGTAGAAGGTTCACCAATTAAAATTGATTGTTCTGATGGATTTGAAGTGAAAAATGCCACAGTTTTAGCAGCAGATATTGAAGCGGATAATGGTGTAATTCACGTCATTGATACGGTGATTTTGATGGGATGATTTGGTGATGGTGGGGATTACCCACCATCAATTTATTAACGATATGATTAACATTTTTAAAGCCTGTAATTAATTTAAATTATGTTACACAATTGATTGCTTCACTCTTATCTTATGCTAAGGTTAGTTCAATTATTTTGAAATATATTAAATTTGTTAGTATAAGCGAACATTATCCCAACAACTTGATGCTCGATTTCCACACCTTAGCTGAGTTCTCTCGCACCAACTGCATTAGTATCTGTGCGTTTCTTGTTCCTGCAAACCTATTAGCTACACTATCGACAATTATCTTGACGGTAATTCATCGCCCATCACATCAGGTATGGCAATCGGCGGGAATTGCCAGTATTTTTGCATTAATCATGACATGGCACGTATATACTTGGTTTGAAGTTGGTGTAGTGATGCTACCGACTTATATCTTGCTCTGCTTGGCGATGACTTGTTTATTTGTTAACCTAGCCACCATTCTTTGGCAAAGACGTTGGGTGAAAAGGCTGAAGTTTGAAGTCTGAGAACAGTTGAACTGCATAAATAACCCTGATGACTTAGCAGCCCTTGTTGAGTTCACTACAGCGATTGGATAAGCTTACCTGCTGCCTTATTTTTTGAGTGCATTGTGCGCGGCTACATCAGCAATTTTACTATTGAAGATGAAGAAGCTGAAGTGGAATCAGACTCTAGAAGTAATTCCCAGTTGTGCATCTAGTAGGGGCCTTAATTTCACAATAAGGCTAATGACAACTTGGTATAAGGTAGGAAAACAGCCTGCTAGGGTGTAGTCACTCGGTAGAATGGTTTTGTCTGTAATCAAAAATTCATGCCTCAGTAGCCAAGCTTATGCTCACAACAGCTGATTTTCTTCAATACACCCAATGGTCAGGTATTGCAACGTTGGTGTTTGCCGCCTTAGCAGTCCTGGGTTTAATTTTTAAATGGGGCATCCGCTTTCGGCTGGTGGGTACAACTGGCTTTATGCTGGTGGTCACAGCTGGTTTATTTGCACTCTCATTAGTACCCTTGAGCCGGACTGTGATTCCTGGCGCAGTCCGTTACACTCTGGTTTATGACAATGGTTCTACACAAGCCGTAATTTCCACCACACCCCAAATTACCACTTCAGCATTAGACGCAACTTTACGACAAGCCGCTAGTAATCTCTATTCTTTTGGCCGCTTAGGTTCTAAGACTGAAAACCAACTAACAATTCGTGCCCGGACTTTAATTCACCCAGAACCAGGTGTGACTGTACCTTTATACTTGGGGCAGGTTAAGCGATCGCTCGTGAGTCGTGAAGACTCTAATATAAATGTGGAACTTTACCCAGAAAAATTTGCTCAGTTGCCAAAGCCTACAGCTTAGAAATGTTGGCAAAATAACGTGAAATCTAACGAAAATAATTTGTCAGACTTCACGTTCAAATTCAATCTTTGCAATACATCAATCATGATTTAGAGGCACAAAACTTTCTGCCTCTACTAAACTAAGGGACTTCCAAGAAATAAATTCTCCATTTTTGTGGGATGTTTTTTTATTTGGAAGTCCCTAATGCGTATCTATGAATTCAAAGCCGTAGTAATAACTTGCTGCAAATCTTGTTCATTCCAGGGTTTGCGGATGCAAGCATAAAGATTTGCTTGTTGTCTAGCACGTTCAATAGCAGCTTCGTCTGCTTGTCCGGTTAGCATGACTGTGACAATCTCCGGGAAGCGTTGATGGACTTCAGCCAAAAACTCATCGCCTCTAATATTTGGCATGAGCCAATCAGAGACAATGATGAGAATTTTGATTTTATCCTCTTCTAATTCATCAATTACTATCCAGGCTTCCTCTACACTTTCGGCAACTTCATAGACATACTGATTGCCGAAGCATCTTTTTAGTTGTTCCTTGAGAACTTTTAAAATTGAAGCTTCATCATCTACACAAATAATAGCAGCATCAGACATAGTTAAATTTCCTCGATATCTCTAAACAGACTCTAATGGTAACCAAACACTGAATTCAGTCTGTCCTGGTTGACTCTCTACTTTTATACGTCCTTGGTGTTTATCAATAATCTTCTTACAAATATGTAGCCCTAAACCACTACCTTCACCAGCAGCTTTGGTAGTAAAGAAGGCATCGAAGATTTTTTGCCTAACTGTTTCTGGAATCCCAGATCCCGTATCTATAATACTCACTTCAACACCATTTTCTTGCTGACAAGTGGTAATGGTTAGCGTCCCCCCTGATTCCATTGCTTGAATTGCGTTGAAAATCAGGTTTGTCCAAACTTGAATGAGTTCGTCAGGATATACCCAAATATCGGGAATATCTTGATAATGCCGAATGATATTAATATTGCGTTTGAGTTGATTGTGATATATTGCCAGCGTGGTTTCTAGCCCTTCAGTAACTTGCATTAACTGCTTTTGACCACTGTGATCGAAATGAGAATAGCTTTTAAGGGAAAAAACAATTTTGGCAGAGCGATCGACAGCATTCAGAATCATTTGATTATTGCTAAAGCAGGAAGTTAGGTTGTATGCAAACTGCACAACCCATTCAGTATTATTCCCTTTTAAGACAGGCAACAAAAATTCCAGATCTTCACCAATACCCATGTCGAGCAAGAGATCAGCAGTATATCTAGCATCTTGAATGTCATAGTCTTGAAGATAAGTAGTAATTTTGCGTTTCAGAGCGCGGCTTTCTTTAGAGGTAACTGCACCTGGATTTTTCAGCGACTGAGCGATCAGCGCAAACAAGCTTTCTTGTTCCTCAGAATGCAGACGCTGATTTAAAGAAGGAAGATTAGCTAAGGCTTCTTGTAATGCCTGATTGGTGTTGCTTGCTGATGCTTTGATAATGCCTAGGGGGTTATTGATTTCATGAGCAACCCCAGCAATCAGTTGCCCTAAGGCTGCCATTTTTTCTTGTTGAATCAATTGATTCTGGGTTTGCTGAAGTTCTTTAAAGGCGTTTTCTAACTCTTGATTTTTATGCCACAAATTTCGGGTAAATTTATGAGATAAAATGCCAATGATAGTGGCTGATAAAATTAAAGCAAAAGTCGTGCCTATATCTGCCAGATTTCTGGTGTGTTGTTTCTGCTTTACATAAGCTGCCTCTAGGGTTGTTACCTCAGCATATAAATCATCATATATTTCATCAATACCATCTGCATCAATAGCTAGTGCTTCTTTAACTTTACTTTGGGAAACTAACTCTAGAGCCTTGTTAATTTCAGCTTGATAGCGATTATATAGAGCAAAAACCCTTTGCAAATTTTTTCGATTATCTCGTTTCTCCAGTTCCCTTAGCTCTCGCAAGATTGTAGCGCTGCTTTGTTTATTGTCAGCCAGTTCATCAGTTAAGTCATCATCAATTTTTCCTTTAGAAATTCCTTCCCATTCTAAAGCATTGAGTCTGCTTACTTGCTCTTTTACTCTAGTTAAGAGTAATCTGCTTTGATTGCTATCTTCTGCTATTTGATGGAGTTGATAAATAGCAGTAGAACTAGCGATCGCCACCGTAATTGCAGCAATTAATATAGACCATGTTGATAGTTTGGGCTTCAGTTTGACTGCAATCTGAGGCAACTGAGGTTTTAAGGAAATTTTGGATTGGTTGAACATATTAGAATAGAGTAAACAGATAGATTGCTAATCAAACTTGGTTTGAGATGTAATGGCTAAAATTCGACTGCAATAGCAAAGGCGATCGCTAGCAGCATATCGCTTGCCATCAAGAAGTGTTGCAATCCATAAAGGTATCTGACTTCAGTATTAGTTTTCCCCTTTTCAGCAAAAAAACGCATATTTACGACAAAAACCACCGCCATTAGCCAGGTTGAAAACAACCCCTACCCCAATACTGCTCGGTTAAGGATTTTCAACTCTTAATTTGGTTTGGGGAAAAGGTGAAAGGGGAAGGGTTAAAGGTTTTGTCTTGCCCTTTTGCACTTAACCGACAAGTATTGACCCCTACCCTGGAGAGGACTCAATACTGCTCGGTTAAGGATTTTCAACTCTTAATTTGGTTTGGGGAAAAGGTGAAAGGGTAAGGGTTAAAGGTTTTTTCTTGCCCCTTTACCCCTTCCCCTTTTGCCCTTAACCGACAAGTATTGGGAGAGGACTAGTACTGTAAGGCGGAAGTCAAAAGTATTTTGTTCTCTGGCTTTGACGTTTTATAAATTACGCCTAATGTGAATTAAAAACACCTTTTATTCCAAAAGGAGAGATTTTCATGCCTTCTACGTTCTCCTGTGCTTTTGACCTTCAAGGTTTTTCTTCCCTGTTGAGCTATTCTCTTTTTTTGGGATTTTCTGAGATTGTGTTGTTTGCATCAATCATCCAGCATAAATTTCTCTACCCTAAGACTGATATTTTTGTTGTAGGGTAAGGATTTTGCAGAACTATAGTTCTTGATGTAGTAAGTATATTTGAGCAAATAAAATCAACTCTTCCTGTTATCAGGAAAACATAGTTTTTTTTGTATTTCAGTATACAATAATGATTTTTTTTAGTTTAAGATATTAACTTAGCAATTCCAGTGATAAGAAAAAGTTAAGCTATTCTGCTTTTAAGTTGCACAATCTATCGTGAGTGCTGTTGACGGTTGACTTTCAACCGTCAACAGTTAACAGCCCTGATTAGTAGTTATGCAATTTAGACACGTATTAGTTTAATCAACTTGTCGGTAATCGGTCATGGTAGTAGGAAAAATTCTTGGCTGTTCCTCATACCCAAAACCGAATGCCCCAAGACTTTTCCTCAGTATCTGGGAGTGGTATTGTTAATTCACTATACGGTTATTCAAAACTTTGGTAGTTCGGAATTTCAGGATAATGGGTTCTATAGAATTAAGCCATAGTGTCAAACTGCTCAACCAGTTGGCAACAGGCTTAGTTGATGTCATTCCCCAATTTTATTAGTTGAGTCATCAGAATTGCTGATAGTGGCAAACAGCTTAACTTATAACTATCCGGCATCATTACCTATTTGTGCTTTTAATTTGTTAAGAAATATCAAGGTTTTGGCAAACTAGTTATATGCCCAATCAAATTTCTACTCAAACCTTGTCTACTCAAACACCTAGTTCATTATTGACGTTGGCGATCGCGCCAGCAAAAGTAATTCGTGGTTCCAGTATATTGCAGACGGCATCAACAGAGATTGCGCGTTTAGGGAATCGTCCCTTAATTGTGGCGGGAAAGCAAACTCTGGCGATTACCAAAGAAAGTTTGCAGCCAATTTTAGAACAAGAACATCTAGATATCGCCGCAGCTGACTATGGTGCAGATTGCTGTGAAGCTAGCTTGCAATCTTTGCAAAAAGCAGCAAAAGCACATAAAGCTGATTTGATTATCGGTGTAGGTGGTGGTAAAGCACTGGATACAGCAAAGTTAGTAGCCCATCAGTTGCAATTACCAGTGGTGACAATTCCCACCTCAGCGGCGACCTGTGCGGCTTGGTCTGCCCTCTCGAATGTGTATTCTGAGGATGGGGCGTTTCTTTATGATGTAGCGCTATCTCGCTGTCCCGATTTGCTCATCCTGGATTACGACTTGATTCAAACCGCACCACAGCATACCTTAGTAGCGGGAATTGGAGATGCGATCGCCAAGTGGTACGAAGCTTCAGTCAGTAGTGGACATTCCCAACAAACTTTGATCATTGGTGCTGTGCAACAAGCACGGGTTTTGCGTGATATTTTATTACAAAAGTCAGTCGCCGCATTACAAGCACCAGGTAGTGAAGATTGGCAAGCAGTCGTAGATGCTTCAGTGTTGATGGCTGGGGTAGTTGGGGGACTAGGAGGCGCACAGTGCCGTACCGTTGCTGCCCATGCAGTGCATAATGGTTTAACTCACATTGCGGGACATAGCAGTATTCACGGTGAAAAAGTTGCCTATGGCATCTTAGTGCAACTGCGTTTAGAAGAAATGGTACAAGGCAATCAACTAGCAGCCACATCCAGACAACAGCTAGTGAAATTCTATGCAGAGATTGGATTGCCACAAAAATTGAGTGATTTGGGATTGGGCAATATTACCCTAGCTGAACTGCAAACTGCTGCGGAAATTGCCCTCAATCCGAATTCCGATATCCATCGACTACCTTTTAAAGTAGCGCTGGAACAGTTAATGGCAGCGATGGTTTCTACCACTGCACCAGTAGATAGTCGAGACACGACAAATCGCGTCTCAGTCAGGGGTATCAGTGACGAGGTTGAGCAATGAGTTTCGATTGGATTGTCCCAGCAGATCGCATACAGAAGCTACCACCTTATGTATTTGCTCGTTTAGATGAGCTAAAGGCAAAGGCGAGGGAGCAAGGGTTAGATTTGATTGATTTGGGGATGGGAAACCCGGATGGGCCGACACCACAACCGGTGGTAGAAGCAGCAATGGCAGCTTTGCAAAATCCTGCCAATCATGGCTATCCACCGTTTGAAGGGACTGCAAGTTTCCGTCGTGCCATTACCAATTGGTACGATCGCCGTTATGGTGTCTCTCTCGATCCCGATAGTGAAGCTTTGCCCCTACTGGGTTCCAAAGAAGGATTAACTCATTTAGCGATCGCCTATATCAATCCTGGTGATATCGTTCTAGTACCATCTCCTGCTTACCCTGCCCATTTTCGCGGCCCGGTAATCGCTGGTGGGCAAGTTTACAGCTTGATTCTCAAGCCAGAGAACGACTGGCTAATTGATTTAGGGGCAATTCCTGATGAAGTGGCGCAAAAAGCCAAAATCCTCTATTTCAACTATCCCAGCAATCCCACCGCAGCCACCGCACCTCGGGAATTTTTTGAAGAAATCGTTGCTTTTGCTAGGAAACACGAAATTCTCTTAGTACATGACTTGTGTTATGCCGAGTTAGCCTTTGATGGTTATCAACCCACTAGCTTATTAGAAATTCCCGGTGCCAAGGAGATTGGTGTAGAGTTTCACACCTTATCCAAAACCTACAATATGGCAGGTTGGCGCGTTGGGTTTGTGGTGGGGAATCGCCATGTCATCCAAGGTTTGCGGACTTTAAAAACCAACTTAGACTATGGTATTTTTGCTGCCTTACAAACAGCCGCAGAAACCGCCTTACAACTGCCTGATGTATATTTGCATGAAGTCCAACAACGTTACCGCACCCGTCGCGATTTCCTAATTGAAGGGTTAGGCAAGTTAGGTTGGGATATTCCCAAAACCAAAGCCACAATGTACCTCTGGGTGAAATGTCCTGTAGGCGTTGGTTCTACAGATTTTGCCCTAGATGTCTTGCAACAAACTGGCGTTGTCGTCACTCCTGGTAATGCCTTTGGCGTTGCTGGTGAAGGATATGTCAGGATCAGTTTAATTGCAGATTGCGATCGCTTGGGTGAAGTTCTGCACAGATTTAAACAAGCTGGTATCCACTACGAATAATAATTACTAATTCGTAATTCGTAATTCGTAGTTCGCAATTCAACTTTGTCTAAGCAATTAATGTAGAAATACCAAAAGATAAATTAACCAACCAATACAAGTTTTTTCGTAGGGGCGGCCATGCCCCTACAAAGATTTTATCTAATACCAATTTGAAAAAAGAATGCCACAGATGGTAGGGCATAGCAGTGCCATGCCCTCTAGAATATATCGATGTGTCGCAAACATAATTTAATTTGGTATAAGACGTTTGTGAATAATAAAATTCCCGGCTTCTTGAAGAAGTCGGGAATATTTGTGTTGCAATATAGCCTTTGGCTAAATTTTGAGTTCCTCAAAGTTGAACTGTTTTATTATCATCTTCAACCTAACTGTGGAATATAATAAAAAGTTCACAAATCACATAATCCGTAATTTTCAATTTCCCAGAAATTAAGCTGTTACCTTTACTGGAAGGACTTCTTTTTTGGCATTTTTACCATTCTTGCGTGTCAGCAATCCACCCATACCAAAAGCCATCAGCCCAAAGATGGTAGCTGGTTCAGGCACAGCTTGTGGAGGGGCACTGCTTACATAAGAGGTAGTGTTTACATAAGCATCACTAGCACCATTTGCAAGGCTGCCAGCATGAATACCTATTTGCAGTTTACCAGTACTAATAGCAGTAAGAATATTGTTGTAGTTCCCAGTAAATTTGATTCCTAAAGCCTCTCCTGTTTGTACTCCATTAGCGTTAGCGCCAGAGGTTTTAGCACCAAACGTTGTACCGTCCCATCCTGCTATTTTATTGCTTTGTGACAAATTGCTAGTATCACTGGTAAAGTTGACTCCGTTAATAGAGGTATTAAATGAGGAGTTGAACGTCATACCAGATAGGAGGCTACTTACAGTACTGTCTACACTGAAAGCAATTTGTTTAATAGTAGGATCTTCATTTAGTGCAGATAGACTATTGTTGGCAAATTTGAACAGTACATTATTATTTCCCTGATCGATAACATCAAAGGAAAACTTGGAGTTATAAGCATCACCAACAGTATCACCATTAGTAATATTATTGAAACCAAAGGTTACGGCAGAAGCTGGCATTGCAGTTGCTGCTAAAGCAACACCTGTTGTTACTACAAGCGCTGAAATAAAAGCAGTGTGCTTATTCATATGTGTCTAAATTTCTAATTGCATAGCTTTATTCACAATATAATTTAATGTTTAAAAAAAAACATCGTATACAGATTGATTTCATTGAAAGTTTAATTTGGCGAACTAGATATATTTGTATCTGCTATCCTAAAACTTAGGATAAGTAATATCTTATGTTTCTTATGCAGTATGTCTTTGCCAAATTTAATGCTAGAGAGTAATAGCTTTTTGGTTGAGAAACCTATAGTTAAAATTCTAGATTAATGCCTTATAGAAGATAAAGCTACTATGAAAATAAAAATCACTATTTGATAAACTAGTGATTATATATACTATTAGATAATTAAATAATTGACCTTTGTCTAAGTGTTTACCCTGATAAATAGCAGATGAAACTTCTCAGTTTTAATTAAATTAAAAATTAAATCAGTAATTAATCTCATTCCCCATGCAATAACAGTCATTGCGAGTGGAAAGATGCAATGAGCTATGGATGATAATTTAACGGAGATAATATAAAGCGCGATCGCATTCTTTAACCAGTACAAAAGAGCGATCGCTTATATTTACACTACAGCGCTTCTGGTGGGGAAATATCAGGGCCAACCATCACACGGGTACTACCAGACTTGAGTCCTGGTTTAGCATTAGCTTCCTGCTTCTGAGTTGACTTGGGTAAGGATGAAGCTGGTTGGCTTTCCACATCAACACGAAGGGTTTTTTCAGAGTTTGCTTGTGGAGATACAAAGGATAATCCTCCTACCGCACCAGCAACAAGGGCTGTATACCCTACATATAAATGCATCGGGCGAAGTTCCAGCGCTAATCCACCAGTAGCCTTTTGCGCCTGACACCAAGCAGGTAAAGCGGCTTGTGACTTAGCTGTCTCATGTTTAGGTAAGGAAGCTGCTAAGGCTGTACCATTTAGCCCTAAAGTATTTCCGATAACCCGAATAAAGCCACGGACAAACACATCTTCTGGTAATAAATCTATGTTGCCTTTTTCTAAGGCATCCATATGATGAAGGGGGATATGAGTGTGTTCTTTAAGTTGGATTAAAGACCATCCTTGAGATTCTCGTGCTTCCTGAAATTTTTGGCCTATTTGACGCAACGTGATTGCATACTCGTCAATTACAGTTTGCGGTGGTTCTTGGGTACTAGATGGTTTTTGATTATAATTCAGCCACTTCTTCCATAAAGTTTTTGTAAATTTGGATTCGGGTTTTTTTGCGACATCTGCTGTTGTCGTTACCTGTGATGGCACATTATCCGCACTGGTATTTGCTACTGATTCTTGAGTGTGCGATGTAATACTTGTTAATGACTGTGATAAATTACTAGTGTCTTCTAGCTCCAGATGGGAAGAAATACTAGGAACATCTGTCTTGGGACTGATATTTGTAACTTGTTGATGATGTGTCGCAAATTGCTGAAATGCTAAAGCAATTGCCTCTCTACTGACTGCTTTAAACAAAACCTTGGCTTGTTCCGCTGAAGTCCCTAGTAAGTCTTGTAAAGTACCTAAAGCATTTCGATAAACCTTACTACGGTGTAATTCAGCTTCAATATCAGCAAGCAGCGATCGCAATTGCTCACGAGGAATTTCAATAGGAGGATTTCCGGGAATTGTTAGCAAATATACAGATGTAGTAGTCATAGTTAAAGTCTCTTCCAATACTGGAGGCAAGAGTAGTTCCACCTGTATAATTGCTTCTCCTGTTTGGTGACTGATCCGGATTTTTATCTGGGAATTTTCTCCCCCTGAAAAGGTATTTTTATAGACAAAGATACTTTTTTACTTAGCATTAAATCTAACCGTAGTTTTTACTATAAACTGCGGTTAGCTGCTATGCCTCGATAAATGTAATATGCAGTTGTTAGATGAATAAAAACCTGCGTTTTTATGCAGTAAAAATCGTGATATTGCCACCAAAATCAATTCGCTGGCAGAGAATACTTCACTAGCCCAGAATCAAACATCCTCTTAGATGTATTTGACCTGATGAATTTACCTGCGAATATAAACTTGTTGCACAAAATCATCTACCCATTGCAGATATTGCACACCAGCTAAATCTGCTACATTGTTATGTTCAGCATTGGGAACTAAAATCAGCTGTTTTGGTTCGGGAGCAATAGCATACAGTTCTTTACTCATAAAAAACGGCACACTTGAATCTTCAATGCCATGAATGAATAATACTGGTACTTTTAACTTTGGTATTTTTTTTATCGATTCAAACCGTTGTGTCAGGATTAAATTGACGGGGAACATCCGAAACAAGTTCCTGTAAGCTACCACATCTCGAATGGAGGTAAAAGAACTCTCTACAATTAGTCCAGCCGCTTCTGGGTGTTTGAGAGCTAAATCAATGGCTATTGCACCCCCCAAAGAATGTCCATAGATAAAAATATGGCTGGGTGGAATTTGCCGTTGCTGTACTAGATGATTCCAAGCTGTGGCTGCATCTTCATACACTCTGGTTTCGTTAGGAAAGGCCCCTTGACTGCGGCCATAACCCCGATAATCAATTAGCAATACGGAAAACCCTAGTTTATAAAATCGATGGGCATGGGCAATGTTTGCGCCAATATTGATACCGTTACCGTGGAGAAACAACAAAACTTTGCTATGAGATTTTTTATCGGCTTGTTTAGCTTTGAGCCACCAGCCATGAATGCGTTCGCCTTTAGCATTTCCCCCTGGTACTGGTAGCCAAACTTCTTCATAAGAGAGATTAAATAACTCTGGTGTCTTTTCAATTGCAGTAGAAGGAAAAAATATCAGCCGGGGTTGCTGAATAAACAGAAATATACATACACAAAAATAGGCGATCGCACCAATAATAGCGAACCAAATTACCAGCTTGAACAACAAATTTAATGGCAGATTCAACCTGTTTATACTCATTTACCCTGATTTTTTAGTTTCCCAGTATCTTAAATAATTCGTAATTCGTAATTAAGACAGCGTGAAAAAATTCACCAAATCCTGGGATTGGTGATGCTTTCTTCAAGTATTTATACTTAAATTTAATTCCGAATTATTTTCATGAGTTTTAATTACTCAGTAATATTATATACAATAAATTCATATAACTTTACTATTCTATTAATATTTTAATTTTTTTGGCTAGAAATAAGCCAAACACTAAAAATACCAGGGATTAGTCTGTTAAGCTCATCCCACCCCTAAAAGATTTTACGTAGAGGTTGACGGTTGACGGTTGACGGTTGACCGTCATCAGTCAACGGTGTCGGGTTGTCTTTAATCCTATCCCTGGAAAGAATGGGTTTTCCCGACACCAATGGATAAATACCACCATTCATTTTGCAGCATTCCCCAGTCCCCAGTCCCCAGTCCCCAGTCCCTAACTTCCAGCCAATTCTGGTTGGCATAAATGCCAATTAGTAGCTTGTTCATAGGCGTAAGCTACCTGAAATAGTTGGTCTTCTCGTAGGACTTTGCCAATTAGCTGCAATCCAATGGGTAGTCCATTTTCATCGAAGCCGCAGGGAACACTTAAACCTGGTAAACCAGCAAGATTCACAGGAATAGTCATTAAGTCAGTTAAATACATACTCAAGGGATCGGTGGTTTTTTCTCCCGCCTTGAATGCTGTAGTTGGTGCAGTCGGAGAAACTAACACATCAACTTGTTCAAAAGCCTTTTCAAAGTCTTGCTTAATCAGAGTACGGACTTTTTGCGCTTTCAGATAGTAGGCATCATAATAACCAGCAGAAAGGGCGTAAGTGCCAATCATAATCCGCCGTTTAACTTCTGTACCAAAGCCACTAGCGCGGGTACGAGTGTACATCGACAGCAAATTATCAGCATCAGGAACCCTTAAGCCATACTTCACACCATCATAACGAGCTAGGTTAGCTGATGCTTCTGAAGGGGCGATGATGTAGTAGCTGGGTAAACCGTAGCGGAAGTTAGGACAGGAAACTACATGAATTTCTGCGCCTAAATGTTGCAGTTGTTCAATGGCTTTGGTAACTGCTTTTTCCACAACGGAGTCTAAGCCTTCACCAAAAGTTTCTTTGATGACACCGATTCTAATTTTTTTTCTAGCTTTCAGGTCTGGTCTTAAAGTAGCAGCATAATCAGGGATTTCTACCTTTAAGGAAGTAGAGTCTTTAGGATCGTAACCCGCGATCGCACTCAATAATATTGCCGCATCTTCCACTGTGCGTCCAAAGGGCCCGATTTGATCCAAAGATGAAGCGTAAGCCACCAAACCGTAACGAGAAACTAACCCGTAAGTTGGTTTTAACCCTACCACACCACAGAAAGATGCTGGTTGGCGAATTGAGCCACCAGTATCAGAACCGAGAGACACAACACATTCTTCCGCTGCTACCGCTGCTGCTGAACCTCCCGAAGAACCACCGGGAATCCGCGATAAATCCCAAGGATTAGCCGTGACTTGGTAGGCAGAGTTTTCTGTGGAACTACCCATAGCGAACTCATCTAAGTTCGTTTTACCTACCATCACCGCCCCAGCATCCGCCAGTTTTTGCGTTACCGTGGATTCATAAGGCGGTACAAAATTTTCTAAAATTTTAGAGGCGCAAGTGGTGGTAATGCCTTTGGTGCAGAGATTGTCTTTAATGCCAATGGGAATCCCTGCCAATAGCCCAATTTCTTCACCAGCAGCGATTTTAGCATCCACAGCACGAGCCTGCTCTAACGCCTGTTGTGCCGTGACACACAAGAAACTGTGCAATTTCGGCTCTAAAGCTTGAATGCGGTCTAAAGCTTCTTGGGTAATTTCGACAGCAGAACGTTCTTTTTTAGTTAGTTGTTCGTGCAACTCCCGAATGGATGCCATGATTGCTTCCTTAAGTGACTCAAGTCCTTGATTTTAGTACAGATTTGGGGGGATTGGGGGCTGGTGACTGGTGATTGGGTACTGGGTAATTGGTAATTGGAATGGAGTATTTGATTATTTTTCCTTATCCCTTGTTTCTTCCTAGTCCCCAGTCCCCAGTCCCTAGTCCCCAATCCCCAGTCCCCAATCCTCATTTTCGTGTAAAAGTATAGCAGTGTTAGCAGTGGAATGGATTGTGTAGTATGGGTATCGCTTAGTTTACAATCCAGATTAATTGATAAATTAAAGCATTTATATAGATTGTTAACGGGAGTAGGGGTAAATGGTCAAAATAGTTACACGCACAGCTATAGGCGCAGAAAATGTCTATGACATTGGGGTGGAACAAGACCATAATTTTGCGATTAAAAATGGTTTAATCGCTTCCAATTGTTTTAATAAATCTCACTCTACAGCTTATGGATATGTAACTTATCAAACGGCATATTTAAAAGCTAATTATCCTTTGGAATATATGGCTGCACTGTTAACAGCTAACAGTGGTGACACTGACAAGGTGCAAAAATATATTGCCACTTGTATGAGTATGGGTATTCAAATTGAACCGCCAGATATTAATCGTTCTGGGGTAGATTTTACGCCAGCAGCAGACAAGATTTTATTTGGTTTTTCAGCAGTGCGAAATGTGGGACAAAATGCGATCGCCTGTATTCTTGAGGCTAGGGACGAAAGCGGCGAGTTTAAATCCCTGGGGGATTTTTGCGATCGCATAGATTTGCGTGCTGTGAACCGCCGAACGCTGGAGTCGCTGATCTCTTGTGGTGCTTTTGATAAAATTCAACCCAACCGTCACCAGCTCATGCAAGACCTCCCACTGGTATATGATTGGGCACAATCGCGCGCTAAAGACCGTGCTAGTGGTCAGGGCAGTATTTTTGATTTATTAGGCGGTTTTTCAGCTACAAATAATAAAAATGGCAATAATGCTTTTGAAATTGCCCCCAAATCTCAACCTGTTTCGGATTTTCCTCCTCAAGAAAAATTACGGATGGAAAAGGAACTCTTAGGTTTTTATGTATCAGATCATCCCCTCAAATCAATTAAGCAATCGTCTTTAGTACTAGCGCCAATTAATCTTTCCCAACTTGGCGAACAAAGAGAAGACATGATGATTTGTGCAGTTGTCATGCTGAATGGGGTGAAAAAAGTCATCACCAAAAAAGGCGATCCAATGGCAATTTTGCAAATTGAAGATTTAACTTCACAGTCAGAAGCCGTCGTCTTTCCTAAAAATTATGAACGTATTAGTTCCTTACTTGAAGTAGATGCAAGGTTAATTATTTGGGGTAAAGTAGACCGCAGAGACGACCAAAATCAATTAATTGTTGAAGATGCTGAACAAGTGGAAACAGTAAAACTGATTATGGTCGAACTCACCCCCATGCAAGCAGTCAACATTGAAGAACGCGATCGCTTACGAAATGTTTTGAAAGAACAAGCTGGAGAAAAAGAGAAAGCGAAAATACCTGTAATTGGAGTTATACAGTCGGGAAATTCTCGTCAACTTGTCCGCTTTGGTAGGCAATTTTGGGTACAAGATTCTCTCAGTGCTTTAATTGCTCTGGAAAATGCCAGATTCCCAGCGCATATCAAACCATTAACTGGTAGTTAAAGTTACAACATTACAAGTTTATCAAGCCTGATTTATCATGTACTTCTAGTTATTCTACTGATAATTGCTGGACTAGCTTGACATAAGATTTACTACAGCGTCAACAGTAGATAGCCTTAGACAAACGGCAATTGATTTTGCTTTTTGGTTACTTATGCGGATGCTCTCTTCCTTTTTTGCATGGTATCTTTTGATGCCATGCCATATAGGCAATAATCAGGGGAAGGAGATAAGACTTGATGATGGTAACTGAGCTACATAAATTTGTATCATATTGTAGAAAAATACAACCTCAAACTCAAGAAGACATCAAAAAATTTTTTGAGGGTGTGCTTTTTTTTCCTTATGATAAAGAACTGCTATTACAAGCTTATTTATTCCTCAACCTGAATAAATTATTTCCTTCATGTTCAGAATTATTACTCTTTGAAAAGTCGCCAATTGCAGATTACACCGATTTGGGGAAGTGTGATTTTGTCTACCTAACAAATCGTGGCAATCTATTTTTAATTGAGACTAAGTTTATTGACACAGAAGCTACAGGTGCAACCGAAAGAAAAAGAAGGAATAAACACAGAAACAAGGTTTTTGACCAAGTTATTACCTTAAAAAGCCGATTTAGTGAATATTGGAATATTAGAAACGACCAATTAGAATGTGGCGTTTTTACAACCGACCCAGAAATAGACTGGCGCGGTAACGATGTGAATGTAATAACTAAGTCTATCACTATAGACAATCTAGAAGAATGGCGAGTAAATTATAGGAAATTTGAATCTTTTGACAAATATTAATTTATCTTTTTGTGGATGTTATAAATTTAATTTATTTAAAACTTTTCCATTGCTCCTATTAATTCCGCATACGGCTATACAATACAGCACCATATTTAATATTTCTCATTTAAGAAGCAAGTCTTTAAACCTGATCCTTTAATTTGTTTCCTAAAGCAAATTTTGATTTCCAAATTCTCACCCTTGTAGTATTGCAACTACATTTTCCTATCTGGGTAGCTCCAGACAGTAACTTTTATTCACAACTTCACCAACCTTCAAGTAGTATATACGTACTAATAACCTGTTAAAATGCTTTAACAGCTAGTTAGCCTTGTTAAAAAGTATGAAAGAATACAAAAAAACACCTAATCTGGCAATTGTGCCATTTCCCACAAAATCAGCAACGACTGCGATCGCACCATTGCAATTCCCTAAGAACGATATTAGTGATGAATGGGAGCGTTTGTTATCGCAAGTGCAATGCATCAATCAAATGGCTGCACAGCTAGAGGAAATGATTTTAGAATTTAAGGCGATCGCTAGTAAGCTGCAAGAGAAAGGTAAGCTGCATAACAGCACTTTTGAGTATTTAGCAGTGACTATTCCCTGGGTGAGAAAACAGCCAGATGAGTCATTTATCCTCACAAACCGCAATGTAGATTTATTTCAAGCCGAAAAAGATGCACAACAGCTAGCACAACAACTGCGCCAGCAAAGCCGTAGCAAAGAATTGCGATCGCAGTAAGGAATCAGGGCAGGGGGCAGGGAGCAGGGGGCAGAGGGGATTAAGATTAGTGTTATATCCAGAAAAATGATTGATGTTTGGCATTTCCCTAATACAAGGGTGATAACCAAATACAGTTCAGTTAAGAAAATTACAGCAGTTTTCACGTAGTTGAACCACACTCTCAGGGCACGGCAGTGCCATGCCCATACACCAAATGTGGTCTATTTACCTGAAAATAGCTGTAATTGATCACAAAACCAAAAAACCAATTACTCAACAAAAAAACCGAACAATAATTTTGGAGGGGGTTTGGGGGACGCAACCGTCACCCAATCGGGGGTTTGGGGGAGAATCCCCCAATGCTGCTGGCTTTTTAATAAGTGAGAAATCAATCCCTAATGAGCTTCACTGAACCGTATTGGGTGATAACCTTAATCAACAAATCTTAAAGTTCTCGGGGTGCAACTACAGCCCAACCAATAAACTGTAAAAGTTATGCTGATTACAGTGGTACTCGATACCTCTAACTTGGAGGTTGCAGTGCCACTTGCTATTGTAAGTTAGGAAAAACTATCTTACTTACAAGGCGCAAAGCTAAAACTGCCCTAAGATTTGCACTCACGAAAACGAGGTAAGGAAAAAGTGTTAAAAACTCTTTTGGTAATCGCCATTGGTTTCTTACCCTCCCTGTTCTCTTTATGGATCATCCGTAAAACTCATCTCAGGACAAGGTTAAGGATGAGACAAGCAGCCATGAACGGCTCAAGAATGAGAACAAGGCAAATTAGGCAGCTTGAAGGCGATCGCTATTATCTAGAAGGTGTAGGTTATCTTGTAGGCGATATCAGCTGCAAATTTAATGCTCGATCCGGCCATATCCGCTGTGCTGTTAATCCCAATGGCCCCTGTCAAGGATGTCGTCATTACGAACCCAAGGAATTAGCTGAAAGTGAATCTAAAGAATATGCTTGATTGTCCCAGATGCGATCGCGTTGCCAAATTGATGATGTCATTTTATACCCTTTGGCATTGCTTCAGTCTTGCCTTGAGTCAGGAAAAATCAATAAATCAAATAAGAAATGCAAATTGTTCCTTTGCTTCTGAAGCAGGGCTGTGAGCAAGAATAATGAAGATGCTGCTTTTGTGAGCAGTCTAAATTTTTTAATTACGAATTACGAATTACCAATTAGTAATTATTCCCTGATGATATACTTTGTTTTAATTTAATGGGTTCTGATGGCAAACACCCATCAGACGTAAGGGGGAAAGTTCGGTGCAAATCCGACGCTGTCCCGCAGCTGTGAACTCTTATGGAGTAAGTCAGAATGCCCGCCTATTAGTTATTTTTGTGGAAACACATCTGCGAGGTACAGATGCGGTCTTATTTAGTATTTTTTCAAATGATTTATCCAGATCTGCCAACAAGGCGGCGGATATTGTTTGTTAAATACAGGAGTAGCGATCGCTCAACGAATCTTGATTGCCTACACTGTATTGCACAACAACCATGAGTTTAATTAAACGATTGATCGATGTTTCATCAGTAGCTGATTACAACAGATTTAAAGATGCCTATAAGTGCATAGCAAATATAAATATGTAGCAATATTGACTAATGTAAATTTGCACTGCTACCAACCTGATTTATGCATCATATTTTGGAGCATAGCTTGTGCTAGCTAATTAGTCAGAATTTGTATACTATCTTAAATCTGCTAAAACATAAAAATGAAAAAAAATCGCGTCAAACTACATTTAGTTTTATTAGCATTAGTCAGCTTGTACTTTGTAGTCGGCTTACCCAAACCCGCCTATGCGATGCACATTATGGAAGGTTTTTTACCAGTGCAGTGGGCAATTTTTTGGTGGGTAGTCGCCTTACCATTTTTTATTTTAGGACTGCGATCGCTGACTCGGATTACGCAAGCTAACCCGCAGCTGAAATTACTCTTGGGGTTAGCAGGGGCTTTTACATTTGTGTTATCGGCTTTAAAACTGCCTTCTGTTACAGGTAGCTGTTCCCATCCTACCGGAACAGGCTTAGGCGCAGTCTTATTTGGGCCTTTGGCAATGTCAGTTTTAGGCAGTTTGGTGTTGTTATTTCAAGCTTTGTTACTTGCACATGGCGGTTTGACAACATTGGGCGCAAATGCTTTTTCAATGGCGATCGCGGGGCCATTTGCAGCTTACTGGATATATCAACTGACAATGCGGCTAACTGGTAAACAAAGAATTGCCATATTTTTAGCAGCCGCTTTAGCAGACTTACTAACTTACATTATTACTTCTTTCCAGCTAGCTCTAGCTTTTCCTGCACCTGTGGGTGGCTTTATTGCTTCATTTACCAAGTTCGCAGGAATTTTTGCCATTACTCAAGTACCTTTGGCAATTAGTGAAGGGTTGCTAACGGTGCTGGTGTGGAACTGGCTACAATCATACAATCCTCAAGAATTAGAATTATTGAAATTAATTAAACAGGAACCCCAAAGTAATGAAACAGTCTCATAAGGGATGGCATAACTGGTTGTTGGTGCTTGCAGTTATTGGTTTAGCAGTCGCGCCGTTAATAATAGCACGCGATGCCGAATTTGGTGGTGCAGATGGCGAAGCCCAAGAGGCTATTACTAAAGTAAAACCAGGATATGAACCTTGGTTTCAACCCTTATTTCAACCACCTAGTAAGGAAATAGAAAGTTTATTATTTGCATCGCAAGCAGCTTTAGGTGCTGGAGTCATTGGTTACGCTATTGGCTTATATAGAGGACGTTCGCAACAGCAAAGAGATCACGAATGACGCTGCAACTAGATAGTTTAGCCTACACCAACCAACTTAGACGCATACCTCCAGAACATAAAATAATTTTTGCGATCGCTACTCTTGTAATTTCCCTTATTACCCATCCATTAGGACAAATTATCATTGCTTTGTGGATGGGTATTTGGATTATTATCTACGCAAAAATTCCTGCTGGTATTTACTTGAAATTATTAATAGTCGCCAGTTTTTTTTGGTTAACCAGCTTACCAGCACTGATGCTCAATAGCGTTTCTATTCATGATTTAGCTAGCATTTTACCAGACTCATGGTCAGGATTAATGCTGGGACAATACTATGTTTACATTAGTCGTAGTGGTAGTGAGCAAGCGTTAACAATTTTCACCAGAGCATTAGCTTCTATTTCTTGTCTATACTTTTTAATGTTAACTGTTCCCTTTACAGAAATATTACAAACTTTGCGCCGCATCGGATGTCCTATACTTTTGACTGAACTTTTGCTGCTCATGTATCGGTTTATTTTCATTTTGTTAAAAACAGCTAATGAGTTGTGGACTGCTCAACAATCTCGTAATGGCTATCGTACTTGGCGCATTAGTATGAAAAGTTTAGCATTACTCATTGGGCAATTGTTACAACGAACCCTACAGCAATATAATCAGTTTTATTTGGGATTAGAAGCACGTGGTTTTAAGGATGAATTTCGAGTGTGGCATCCTCATCGCTATCATTCACAACCACGATATATTATAGAAGCAATTTTTGGCTGTGCATTATTAATCGTATTACAATTATCCCAAGATGCAGGAATATTTACTCGAATTTGAGCAAGTATATTATAAGTATTCATGTTCACAGCAATCTGCTCTTAATGGTTTAACGCTGAGAGTTCCTAAGCACAAAAAATGTGCGTTAATTGGTCAAAATGGTTGTGGTAAAACCACATTATTTTTATTAGCTAATGGTCTTTATAAACCTAATTCTGGAACAATACGTTGGTGTGGGGAAGCTTTACATTATAACCACCAATACCTCAGTAATTTAAGGCAAAAAGTTGGTTTAATATTTCAAGATCCAGAGCAACAATTGGTAGCTGCTACCGTTGAAGAAGATATTTCCTATGGCTTATGTAATTTAGGTTTGCCGACAGCAGAAATTCAATTAAAAGTCGAGCAATCCTTAGTTGAATTTGGATTAAAATCTTTAGCAGAGAAACCAGTACATCATCTCAGTTTAGGGCAAAAAAGACGAGTTTCTATTGCAGATGTCATGGTACTACAACCAGAACTATTGGTGTTGGATGAACCAACTGCATATTTAGATGTCAAACATACTCGTAACCTCATGGCAACCCTGAGAAAAATTCATCAGGCTGGAACTACTTTATTAATGGCAACCCACGATTTAGATTTAGTTTATCGCTGGGCAGACTGGGTTTTTGTGATGGATAAAGGGCGTTTAGTGCTAGAAGGTAAGCCCCAAGATGTATTTATGGAACGTGAAATTTTAGAAGAATTAGAATTGGGGATGCCCTTAATATATGAGATGTTATTTGATGGTTTATCGGCTGAAGAATCAGCGATTATTCAACGAATACAAAAGAGGATATTGGAAAGGAATGAATTAGATAATGGGTAATTGGTAATTGGTAATTGGTAATTAGTAATTGGTAATTGGTAATTGGTAATTGGTAATATTCATTTGATCTGGTCTAACTAGTAAATCTTAAGTAGTGGCGTGGTAAGGCTAAAATAGTGCGTTATAGCAATTCCCAAGCAAATGAAATACACCCCACCCGCGCTATCGCGCACCCTCCCCTTACCAAGGGGAGGGTTGGGGAGGGGTAATTTCGTACTTCACCAGA
>NZ_JACJPX010000029.1 GCF_014696315.1 Calothrix membranacea FACHB-236 | reverse complement strand
ACTCTTCATCAGTAAGGCTGGTGGAATAGCTCATAGCAGTTAGATTCAACGGGTATGAGAACCTTAGATGATAATTGTAAAGATGTCAAATGGGTTCTATAGAGACGCTACTTTTTTGACATAGGCGGTAGCATCCATTAAACTACCCCTTGCAAACTAAAACAGAATTTCTGCCAATGCATTCCACTGAACAAACTACTGTACCTACTCGCGTTATTGGTCTAATCAGTGGCACGTCTGTAGACGGTATAGACGCTGCCTTGGTAGAGATTACTGGAAAGGATTTAGATCTCAAAGTAGAGTTATTAGCTGGAGAAACATATCCTTATCCCCCAAATCTCAGAGAGAAGATTTTAACAGTTTGTGCTGGGGAAGCTATCTCAATGGCAGAATTAGCAGAAATAGATGATGCGATCGCCTTCGCTTTTGCTCAAGCTGCCCAAAATATTCAAATTGGTCATCAAAGCGCTACTTTAATCGGTTCTCATGGTCAAACAGTTTACCATCGGCCGCCCGTGGATGGGAGACTGGGGAGTGAGGACTGGGGACTGGGGACTGGGGACTGGAGACTGGGGATTAGGGGGACAAGGGGACAAGGAGACGAGGGAGAAAGAACAAATTACCAATTACCAATTACCCAACCCAAATCTCTAGGTTATACCTTACAAATTGGTCGTGGCGCTTTGATTGCTCATCTTACGGGAATT
Organism: Calothrix membranacea FACHB-236; assembly: GCF_014696315.1. Lineage (GTDB taxonomy): Bacteria > Cyanobacteriota > Cyanobacteriia > Cyanobacteriales > Nostocaceae > Aulosira > Aulosira membranacea. Next base: position 95,795 of record NZ_JACJPX010000029.1, on the reverse strand, counting down.
ACCACTGTGAGTAACTTCCGTGTTGCGGATATTGCGATTGGGGGACATGGTGCGCCTCTGGTTCCTAGAGTTGACGCTTATTTACTCAGCCATCCCCAGGAAGCGCGTTGTGTTCAAAATATCGGTGGTATTGGTAATGTTGCTTATATACCCCCTCGTCATGATAATTGGCTGGAAAAAATTCGCGGCTGGGATACTGGCCCGGGAAATAGCCTATTAGATTTAGCTGTGCAGCATCTGACAAATGGTGCTAAAACATACGATGAAAATGGACAGTGGGCAGCAAGCGGTAATCCTTGTCAGGCTTTAGTAGAGCAATGGTTGACTCAAGATTACTTTCATTTACCACCCCCTAAATCTACGGGTAGAGAGTTATTTGGTGTTGCTTATTTGCAACAGTGTTTACTAGATGCTGAAGCCTATCAACTTAGCCCAGCAGATTTACTAGCCACCCTCACAGAACTAACAGCTGCAACTATCGCTGAAAGTTACCGGAATTTTTTACCGCAATTGCCCGATCGCATCCTATTATGTGGTGGTGGTAGTCGCAATCTTTATTTAAAACAGCGTTTACAGTCATTATTACCATCTGTACCAGTCATGACTACCGATGAAGTTGGTTTAAATGCAGATTTTAAAGAAGCGATCGCCTTTGCGGTTTTAGCCTATTGGCGACAGTTGGGTATTCCTGGTAACTTACCTAGCGCTACTGGCGCACCTCACGAAGTCCTTCTAGGAGAAATTTCCCCTGCTTATAATATTTCAGTTTCAAGTTAATAAATTTAACCAAGCTGGGAAATTCAATAACCTATCAGTTAAGGGCAAAAGGTTAAAAAAGAAAGGGAAACAAAAACCTTTTCCCCATTCCCCAATTTTCCAAAGCTATACTTTAACTTATTTACCACCTGACATTTTGGCGTTTCAAATATATCTTTAAGTCTCGGTGGTATTCGAGCAAGACAAGGAACATCCAAAGTGGCTCATACTTTTTTAATGCAACCCGGGCGCTGGACATTACAAGGTAGTTGGCTAGAACGTAATAGTATGCCCATTAATGTCAAGGGTATGATCTTGGTGGCTTGGAATCGGGATAACTGGTTTACTATGGCGACAAAGCTGATATTTCCAGGTAGCGATCGCACAGAAATTGCTTTGCAATACAAAGGACGCTTAGATGATGGAGAACGCCAATATACTTTTTTGCTCCAACATAATCTTTTAGGACAGGTTGAAGGTGAGGGTTTGATTGGTGTATCGACAATTGTGCAGCGTTATTGGGCACTAAACGATCGCCAACGTCGGAGTGGTTTTGAAACTTTACATCAGTTATCAGAAGATAATTACTACTTAAGTAGCGCTGTTTTAACTGGACATTTTTTAAATAGCACTATAGAAGCCAACCTTGAACGTCAGTCCAAATAATTTTGGTATTTGGTGTTTGGTATTTGGTGTTTGTTGCTTGCTATTCACCTTTCCCCTTTCCCCTTTCACCTTTCCCCTTGTCCCTAGTACCCAGTCCCCAGTCCCCAATCCCTATTCCCTAGCCAAAATCCGATTGAGATACTGTAAAATTCCTACTGTGATGAAGAGGCTCAAAGCAAAACAGAGCCAATAATTATTGACGATAATTCTTGATTGATCGAGCGCCCACCCACCCACCAGAGAACCCATAAAATTGCCCATAGCCCAGCAAAGGGCATTGATAGAGAAATACACCCCGCGTTGCGATTCAGGGGCTAAATCGGTCACTAGAGAGGCGGCAAAAGGCGTATAAGAACTCATAGCTAGGGCAAATACTGCTAGGGCTAAAGTTACCCAAAGCAGATGATGAGATGGGGTGATAGTAGTCACCCAAATGAAGCTAAAGCCTATTGCCCAGAGAATAGCCGAAATTGTTAGTGCCAAGGTATGAGAGTAGTTCTTTAAGGCAGCGGCAATAGGGAATTGGCAGATGATAGCCAAGGCTAGATACCCAGAAAATAGCGTGCTGATGGTGGTTGCTGCAAATCCTGGAGTATCGCCACCTACATTGACAAAGTTTTTAAAGTAAATCGGCAGGGTGCTATTTATCTGAGACAGGTAGGTAGTGAAAATAATGTTGACAGCCACGTAGATCAGGAGACGGCGATCGCGTAATGCTGTCATCCAAGAAGCAAAATGTTGCTTTTGGGGATACTCATCCAGCTGGGGTTGATAAGTTTCATTGATTGCCCCATAGACAATTATCAAAAACACCATAAAAGAAATAGCATCAATGACAAATAGCCCCCGATAAAAGCCAGTCGTCGCCACCCAAAATCCTGCTAGCACACTACCAATCGCCAACCCCAGATGATCTGCCACTCTTGTGAGGGCAAAGGTTTCACGGCGATTACCAACTTCACTGGCATCAGCCACAATCGCTTCACTCGCAGGCCAATAGAAACCCATCCCTAAACCACAAATCAGTCTCCCAATCACCAAGGTAGCAAAGTTGTTGGTTGCAGCTAACACCAAAGAACCAATTATTGAAATTGCTGCTGCTAGCAACAAGGTGCGACGACGGCCCCAATTGGGAGAATCGGCGAGAGAACCCCCAATAATTTTTCCCACAATACCCAAAACTGAAGCGCTAGCCAAGGCAATACCAACAGACGTTGCAGATAACCCAACTTGATTGACGAAAAATATGGGAGCGTAAAACATGGTAAAGCCAGTCCCTACTTCCGATAGGAACCTAGCGATCGCAAAAATCCCTACTTGGGAATTAATTTGGGGTAACCACGAGAATAACTGCGATTCAAGCGCTAGTTGTCTGGATGGGAATTTCATTGAAAAATTATGTTTTTGTAATTCTTATTATTAGCGGGGATTTTCCTCACAGATTCCACAGGCTTTCCACAGGGATTTTACCAGTTTTCCACAGATGCTCTACGAGTTCATAGGCGGTTGCTACCTTATTGGGGATTGTTTGCTTTTCTGTTTCGGTAGTCTCAGTGACTGAGTTTTTATTAAAAAATGTAACAAAAAATATATCCAAACCCCTATTCTGTCGTTATTGTTTACTTTTTATACCACCGTTTTTAACATTTCGCAGCATTGACAAACCCACCCCCTCTTAGCGCACAATGATTCGGCTTGCTGTTGTAGTTCGTTCAACCGTTAACATCAATATGGGTAAAATTACCTCAGGTATTAGCGTAGATTGTCGGGTAAGCCAAGGGTTGTGTATTTCGCCCTCAGCTAGTCACTGCAAGCAATTAGTCCCTCTTGATTGACCTCAGAGGAGGAAATCTCATGAACGCAACAGTTAACATTTTTACAGAAATCCCAGAAGCACTTCACGAATCCCTAAAAACCTACTTAGAAACACATCCTGATTGGGATCAAAACCGAGTATTAACGGCCGCGCTGTCACTGTTTTTACTTCAAAATGGAGATAGCGATCGCCGTGCTGCTCGTGTTTATCTAGAAACCTTGTTTCATCACAGCTAACTATAAATAGCCACAACGCTCTATGCTAGCAAGCATACTCCGTTGTGGTGGTCATCACGGTGCTATTCTGGTTCATATTCAAGTTTGAGCAAAGTAATTATCTTAGAAAAATAAGTGCGCTCTTGGGCTATAAAGCATCAAGTTTTGCCACTAAATGTTTAAATTTATGAGGTGCGATCGCAAAATTTGAGGATGGATGTTTTACAGTGACATCCATCCTCTAAAAGTTTTTATTAGGCTTAATTATTAAAAATCTTATTAAAAGTAAAGATAAATATTTTTCTCATCAATATGCACCCTCTTACATAACCAGCATTTTTATCTGAGCTATTTAAAAGTCTCAAATAAATTACTGGTATGTATTGGTGCATCATCTACATTAATAGAATGACTTCGAGCGACTACTATACATAGTTGTTAGTCACATCAAAGAAGTTCACCAATTCTTACAGCTAAAGTCGCCATCATCAACTGCTTACACAGGATAGATGAACCAACTTCTCCAGCCTCCTTAGTTTCCTTGACTCTTCCAGCTTTCTCAAGTTGGACAGTCATGTGATTTATCACATAAGAAGGTCTTGAAAATTTCTCTTCTTTTATTTAGGATACTCAGAACTATTTTCATCCCAGAATATTATGTAATAAATTACACAATAAATCCAGGAAAATCTTTTTTTCAACCCAGCACTCAGCAATGCCAGTTAATTCAAGTCGGCAAAGCCGCTTAATGCACTGGCTTATCAGTACTCAGTAATATTTTCCAGATAGAGAGATAAGAAGTTGCGAGTACGTCATTGGCAATGGAACAAAGCTAAATTTAGACGCACACCAGCTTCCTGCACAGTAGTATAAATCACTAGTATTTTAGCGACTGTACACTTCGTTGCATATTGTAGGTAGATTTGTGCCTACTGACGTGAGTTTATGTAACTTAAGTCAAAAGTCAAGAGTTAAAAACTCTGGACTATAGACTAAACACCTAGGAACTAACTTCCAATTGCGGCGAGTGAGTAGGACATTCAAATTTATATCCCACACCACGTACTGTCTGAATTAATGCCGGCTGGCTAGCATCAATTTCGATTTTTTTGCGAATTTGACCAATATGTACATCTACAACCCGCTGGTCGCCTACATATTCATAATCCCAGACCTCTTGAATGAGTTCTGCTCGCCGCCAAACTCTACCAGGATGGCTAGCTAAGAAATGTAACAAGTCAAATTCCAAAGCGGTTAAAGGTACTGGTTGGTTGTTCAGCGCCACTTCCCGCCGTACTGGGTCGATCATCAACTTTTCAAAAACGAGGCGTTTTTGTTCAGCTGTAGTTACCACTCGTTGCCGGCGCAAAATAGCTGCTACTCTGACTTCTAATTCTCCTAACCCAAAGGGTTTGGTGAGATAGTCATCAGCACCTTTAGCAAAGCCGCGAATCTTATCAGCTTCGTCTGCGCGGCTAGTTAGCATGAGTACAAAAACACCATTGCGACTTTGCATCTCTTGGCAGAGGTTAAACCCGATCACATCTGGTAAATTTACATCTAAAATCACCAAATCAGGGTTAAATTGCTCAAATAGCGCTAAGGCTGTTTTACCATCCTCAGCAGCTTCTACTTGATAACTCTGCTTAATTAAAAAGCGTTGGATTAAATTCCGAACCGCTGGGTCGTCATCAACTACAAGAATCTTGGCAGGAGCCATGACCATCACTTTGCACAAAAATTCATAGGATTAACAAGAGAATCGCGTAAAAACGCGGTTTCCACTTAGGGAATTCGTTAAAAATCTACAAGGCTAAGAGATGCATTTCCTGACTATCTAAAATAATAGTGTAATCATGTTCTGGATAAATCAACCAGTTAACAGCTCAGCATATCAGTGCAAATACTGTAATTATGACTAATTTAGTCTCCAGACAGCAGGAATTTCGCTCTCAGCCACAGCAGTTTAGTAACTTAGAAGACTTTCCGATCCCAAGTAAGTGGTAATTGAAATTGTTTCAATATTAAATCGATATGCGGATCGATACCACCTAAAATGCTTAAACTCATTGATGAATACTCCAAATTGCAGGAGTTCAGTGACTAAAAAGGAAATGGAAAGTTTAATTTTTTCATAAATATTGTATTTTAGGTATTCTTAGTTCAAATTCTAGAGTAGGGCTAGAACTATTCAACGACATGAGGGGATACACGGAGTTATGGCAATATGTTAAAGTGACTTATAGTTAAAATTCCCAAGTCGATCAAACTAACCCATGCTAGTATCCTGGTATGGCAGAAAATTTGATTGGCATCAGGATTGCAATCAAAATAAAAGCTAAAGTTGTATTTCCGTCAACAAAAGACTGCCGCTGACCGAGGCTGAAGTATAAACTCCCATGAGCGATCACAATCCCTACGAAAAACTTGGGGTATCAGAAGATGCTAGCTTCGACGAAATTCAGGATGCTCGCAATCGCCTATTGGAGCAATACAGTGGCGATGCCAAGCGTCTAGAAGTAATTGAAGTTGCTTACGACGCGATTTTAATGGAGCGCTTGCGGATGCGCCAGGAAGGTAAAATTAAAGTTCCTGAGCGGATTCGGTTTCCAGAAGCTCGAGTGCAATCGCTTCCCAAAGAAAGCCCTACTCCCCGTGAACAGTCGCCAGCGTGGCTACAACGTATGCTGGATCAGCCCACAAAAGCTGATGTGCTATTACCTGGAGCTTGGTATGCGGGTTTGAGTGCCGCCAGCTTATTCTACCCAGCAGCAGGCGATCAGGTTTTGCAGCTAGTTTTAGTGGTTGGGGTGGGAATTAGTATTTACTTTCTCAATCGTAAAGAAGGTAAATTTGGTCGAGCAGTTTTATTTACGCTAGTTGGGCTAATTATTGGTTTAATTCTTGGGGGGCTAGTTGCTAACTGGCTTTTACCGCAAGTACCATTCATTAGTCTCATGCCGAATCAATTTTCTACGGTATTAACGTTTATCTTGTTATGGTTGGTTAGCAGCTTTTTACGTTAATTTCGGGACTTATGTTGACTCGACTTTGTCTGTGGCAAAGCTGCCCAAATAAATTATCTGAATATTTCAGATTTTGGCTGACTAATGGGTAATGGACTATACAATTTCAGGTCTATTACCCATTACTATTGCCAATTACTGTAATATTGCGCCATCACAAGCTACTAGCCGATAGAAAGCGATCGCTGATTTTTAAGTCCAGTTTCTAAGATGAAATCAACAGCTGCACTTAAATTCGGCACAATAAATTCAGGGTGGTAAAGTTCTAATTGAGCGCGATCGCGGATACCAGATTCCACAGCGATCGCCTTAATATTATGTTTTTTCGCCGCCGTAATATCAGCTTCCGTGTCTCCCACCATCCAGCTATCAGCCACAGCAGGTAGTTCCTCTATTGCCCGTGCCATCAATAAAGGCTTATCTTCAATATCACGGGTTTTCACATAATCGTTAGCTAAGCAATAACAGCGATTCTCGGGGAAAAATCTACCTAGCTGGAATTTTTGGAAAGCATAGTCTAGTTCCCAGACTCGGCGCATTGTCATCACCGCCAAATCGATTCCCGCAGCTTGGATTTTCAAGAGCGCTTCCACTGCACCAGGGACTAGAGTATCGTATTGAAAGTAATGCTCAGTATGTACTGTTTGCCACCGCAATTGTGCAAATTCTAACGCCTGTGCTTCATCCAGTCCAGAATTGATGGCAATTTGTTTTTCTGGAACTCGCGATCGCTTCATCTGCCAAAATTCTGCCTTAGAAAGTTCTCGTACAGATTGATCGGAACGTCGGGTTTTCTCTAAGCAAAATTGATAAACACGGTAGTATCGTTCAGAGACATCAACAATAGGGCCGTCGAAGTCAGTAATTAGTCTTAGCATCGGCGGATAAGCAAACATTAATTTTTATTAAATTATCTCATATATTGTTACCTTGTGGGAGTTTGGGGTTAGGTGTTTGTCCCAATTACCCATTACCCAATCCCCACATCCGACTTCATTACTTCATACTCCCTACCACTGGGCTTTAAACTAAATTGGGGAGACGATTGCAAAAATTTAGTAAAATTAGTGCTTAACTTTAACTTCTTGACAATGGCATTAGGAGATTGTCCAGATATTTTCTGTAACTCTGTGCCTAGTTTAGATACAGTCAATTTTGTTTTAGGAGACTTGGCTTGCAGATTACTAATAATTTCTCCTAGTAATCTTTCCAGGTCTTCTTTTGAGCCAATTTCTTTAACTTCTGCTGTATTCGCCTGTGCTGCTAAATCCTCTTGATCATTAGATGGTATGGATTTGTCTTCTAAGTTTTGCGGGTTACTGTTAGAATCTAGTTCGCAACGCTCTTGAAATAGATTAGCGATCGCAGTCAAATTTCTCAGTCTTGAATTAATAGATTCCTGTTCATCTGTAATTAAATCCTGGATTTTATCCAGCACCCCTTCTAAGGAGGGAATTTCGGTTGCTTGTGCAAGAGAATAAAAAATAAATTTTCCAGTATTTTTATTTTCTATATGTAAAGTTTGAGATTTTCTCCGCACCCAATATACTGTTAAACCTTGGTTTTGTAGTTCATTGCATAGGTGGGTTAAAATGCCATCTCCTGAACAAACAAATATTTCTTTAACTGTGGGATAATAACTTAATAAGCTAGCACCAACCGCAATCATTTTCGCATCAGCGCCGTCTTTGCCACCTGGCACATGAAAAAGTTGATACCCACGTTCATATAGTTCTGTATCTTGCTTGCCATTACTGGGAGTCTTCCAGTTAGCAAATGCAATTTTTACTTGTAGCGGATAATTGCAAATACTAGCTAAAAATGCTTCAGCAGCAATATCTATTTTTAAGTTTTCTGCATCCAAAAGTAAAAGAGAAATTCCTGTATCTAGCTGCGGTTGAATTTGAATTTTTGGTTGGATACTTTGGATAAATTGGGTAAATGCAGCAGATTCTAAAAATTCTGATGATAATAGAGTTTGCAAGAGTTCTTGAGCTAAAGTTAAACTACCCGGTTCGGTAATTTTCTCTGTTGACAAGTTTTCTATTAAAGAAAGTTCTTGTGCTTCAGCCAAAGGTATTTGAGTATGTCCGTTGCTATCCTCAATCCACTCGTTTTCTAAGGAACTGAGCAATACAGGCTCCATGAATTGTTTACGGCAATTTTTGCACAAATAATACTGCTTACCGTTCCTACGACCGTTTTTACGATATGAAGTAGAGGCGCATCTAGGACATTTCATCTTGTTATTTAGCTTGTCTTGTGCTGATATTTACCTCTAATTTTTCAATCTGAAAAGTTAAGTTTACAAAGTTTAATAAATTGGCTAAGTTCAGTTTCGGGATAAATTATAGCCAAAATTAGTCAGTGGTTCTTCACGATCATATAGAGGAAATACTTTAATTCATCCGTGGTAAAACATACTCGCGGGTGCGTTGATCTGAAGGATTAGTAAAGATTTTCGTAGTGGAGCCAAATTCAACCACACTGCAAACCCGATTTTCATTGTTTTGGAAAAACGCCGTAAAATCTGATACACGAGTGACCTGCCGCATATTATGGCTCACAATCACGATAGTTAACTCAGAGCGTAAACTTTGGATCAGCTCTTCAATTTTGCCGCTGGCTATAGGGTCTAGCCCAAAACAAGGCTCATCCATTAAAATAACTCTTGGCTTGACGGCTAAAGCGCGAGCAATACAAAGTCGTTGTTGTTGACCTCCAGAAAGTTCCAAAGCAGATTTGTGCAACTTATTTTTCACTTCATCCCAAAGGTCAGCAGCTTTAATAGCAGATTCAATAATTGCGTCTAATTCTGATTTCGGATACCAACCGACTAGTTTGACCCCATAGGCAACATTATCATAAACGCTCATGGGAAAGAGATTTGGTTTAGGTAAAACCATACTAATTTGGCGACGTACCCGATTTAAATTCACGCGACGCTCATATATATTTTGACCAAAAAATTCTACTCTCCCTTCAACTTTTATTTCTCCTTCTAATTCACTCATGCGATTGAGCGACTTCAGAAAAGTAGATTTACCACAACCGCTAGGGCCAATAATGGCAGTAACTTTGTCTTGGTAAAAATCTAATGAGATATCTTCAAGTATTTTCTTATTTTCGTAATAAAAACTAAAATTGCTGACTTTTATAGCCGGAACTAATTTACTCATGGTCACAAAATGTTTGATATCAATATTGTGTTAGCAGAACTGTGAAACTCCTATTCCGTAGTACGTTATTTCTATAACCTTATTTATGAAGTATTTGTAAATTTTTGCTATGCCTAAAAGTTAGAAAAAGAGATTATACAAGTAAAAATCTCCAAAAAATAACTAATTATATGCCTAATTGATGACATTTGAGCTTTGCATAAAGCACCAAGGACTTGACAAAAATACATTACTCGTATGTGTTACAAATTAGCCTCCATATAACCAGGAGTTAACTTTTATATTACCTGAGCCAGTCAAATTTCAGGTAGTGAACAGTTAACCGATCTGTTCACTAACTCTGAACTTCAGAAGAACAATCTGCTTTTACACTGATTGGGCGAAAATTGTACGCCCGACAAATTAGGAGTATCCTGGTGAACAAGATGAACTTTAAGCTTAACAGCTTGACGGTATTAGGTGTAACTTCATTTGTAGCTGCTACTTTTGGGTTAACAATGTCTGCGGTTCAGTCCCAAAGTGTTAACACAATAAAAGTAGATGGTTCTAGTACTGTATTTCCAATTACGGAAGCAGCAGCAGAGGATTTTCAAAAAACTCAAGGCGGTAGAGTACGAGTTACTGTAGGTGTTTCTGGTACTGGTGGCGGCTTTAAAAAGTTCTGTCGTGGTGAAACAGATATCTCTAATGCTTCTCGTCCTATTTTGCAAAAAGAAATCAGCGATTGCAAAGCTAATGGTGTTCGTTATGTAGAATTACCAGTAGCTTATGATGCTTTAACAGTTGTAGTTAACCCACAAAACACCTGGGCAAAGAATCTGACAGTTGCTGATCTCAAGAAAATTTGGGAACCAGGGGCACAAGGTAAAGTAAATAACTGGAGTCAAGTTCGTTCCGGCTTCCCTAATGCACCACTGAAGTTGTTTGGCCCTGGTACTAATTCTGGAACCTTTGACTACTTTACCGAAGCTGTGGTTGGTAAAGCTAAATCTAGCCGGGGTGATTTTACCGCCAGTGAAGATGATAACGTTTTAGTACAGGGTATTTCCCGTGATAAAAATGCCTTGGGCTACTTTGGTTATGCTTATTATGCAGAAAATAGCAAAAGGCTGAAAGCTGTTTCAGTTAATGGGGTATCACCATCGGAAGCTACTGTCAAAAATGGTAGTTATACTCCCCTATCTCGTCCGCTGTTTATCTATGTGAGTTCTAAATCTATTGATAAACCAGAAGTCAAGCAGTTTGTGCAATTTTATTTACGGAATGCTGCTAAGTTCGCTAAAGAAGTAAGATATGTGGCGCTACCTGGTTCAGCTTACACTACAGCTCAAAGCCACTTCACTAAAAAGAGATTTGGTAGCGTATTTGGTGGTCAAGAAGCAGTTGGTCTAAAGATTGATGAACTTATGCGCCGTGACGCTAAAGAATAAACTCATTTCTGAATTTTGAATTGGGTTAAATTGAGTTTGCGATACATCAATATATTCTAGAGGGCAAGGCATTGCCTTGCCCCTACAATCTGTCGCATTCTTTTTCAAATTGGTATTAAATTCTAAAGCTTGGATCGCATTTGCCAATCTAAAATCCGTCTTCTCCCAAAGGGAGAGGCTACGCCAAGAAAAGTTTGTTCAACGGGGGAACTCCCACACGTAACTTTTCGCAAAATCCAAAATTGTTTGATCCTTTATCCAAGGAGAGGTAAAAACCTCTCTTTGTCTTAATTGAAGTAGATTTTTTCAAGAGCGATCGCTATCCGTTTAACATGATTGGTGCTAAACCAACTCGACTTTCTCCCAAACTATTGCGTAATCTGCGGGAACGGGCCATTGAGTTTGTCTTGTTTCTCGCAGCATTGTCTTCTGTAGCGACTACCATAGCGATTGTCGCCATCTTGGTTTACGAGTCCATACTATTTTTTCAGAAAGTATCTATTTGGGAATTTCTCACAGATACCCAATGGACACCTTTGTTTGACGACAAGCACTATGGTATTTGGCCTTTGGTGTCAGGAACTTTAGTAACTACCGTAGTTGCTTTATTAGTAGCAATCCCACTCGGTACAATTATTGCTATTTACCTCAGTGAATTTGCACCACCGATAGTCCGAGAGGTAATCAAACCGATTTTAGAATTATTGGCAGGGATTCCTACAGTAGTTTACGGGTATTTTGCCTTACTGTTTGTTACGCCTTTATTGCAGGTAATATTGCCAGAATTACCTGGCTTTAATATGTTGAGTGCGGGTTTAGTCATTGGAATTATGATTATTCCCTATGTGAGTTCCCTGAGTGAAGATGCGATGCGGGCCGTACCTGCACATCTGCGCGAAGGTTCTTATGCAACTGGTGCTACTCGCTTGCAAACAGCCTTACGAGTTGTAGTCCCAGCATCGATTTCTGGGATATCAGCAGCTTACATTTTGGGAATTTCCCGTGCGGTTGGCGAAACGATGATAGTCGCGATCGCAGCTGGCGGTCAACCTAATCTCACCTGGAACCCAATGGAACCAGCCGCAACCATGACGGCTTACATTGTTGCAGTCAGTCTTGGCGATTTACCACATGGCACTTTGGAATACGAAACTATCTTTGCTGTAGGTCTAACTCTAGTATTAATGACTTTGGTATTTAATATCATTGGTCATTTTCTGACTAAGCGCTATCGAGAGATTTATTAGTTTGTCATTTGGCATTTGTCATTGGTCATTTGTCAGTTAATTACGAATTACGAATTGCATGACGACAACTCATAATATGCGGCAAATCCGCGCTATTATCAACCGCAACAAGTTTTCTGAATATATTTTTAGCATTGTTGGCTTGTTGTCAATGTTGATTGGAATTGTGACTCTACTAGCACTAATATTTGACTTAGTTAGTGATGGCGCGCCGCGTCTTTCTTGGGAGTTTCTTACTTCTTTTCCTAGCCGTAGGGCAGCAAATGCTGGTATTCTTTCAGCCTGGGTAGGGTCGCTTTTAGTCATGCTAGTAACGGCATCGGCTGCAATTCCGATTGGGATAGCATCAGGAATTTACTTAGAAGAATATGCCCAGAAAAATTGGCTTGCTGATTTTATTGAGATTAATGTCACTAATTTGGCTGGCGTTCCCTCAATAATTTATGGACTGTTAGCTTTGGGTTTATTTGTCTATGGTTTCAATTTAGGCCCTAGTGTGGTGACAGCAGGATTGACATTAGCACTATTAGTTTTACCTGTGGTAATTGTCACCACTCGGGAAGCTTTACGCGCTATTCCTAATAGTATCCGCGAAGCTGCCTACGCTACTGGTGCATCTAAATGGCAAATGATTTGGGATCATGTTTTACCTTATGCAACTGGTAGCATTCTCACAGGAATTATTGTAGCTTTAGCACGTGCTATTGGTGAAACTGCACCTCTAATTACTATAGGCGCACTGACATTTATTGCCTTTCTTCCAGAGTCTCCAATTAAAGGGGAATTTCCTTTTATCTCCTTTTCCTGGTTATCATCTCCTTTCACGGTTATACCCATTCAAATGTTTGATTGGGTGTCTCGTCCTCAAGAAGCATTTCAGGTAAACGCCGCCGCCGCAGGTATTGTACTAATTGCCATGACTTTGGCTATGAATGCTATAGCTATTTATCTCCGCTATCGTTTACGTAAAACAATCAAATGGTAGAAAAAAAATCTTCAACCTTAGAAAAACCGATTAAAGCTGCGGTTAATTACCTCAATTTCTACTATGGTGGTAAAGTTCACGCCTTAAAAGATATTAATATGCCCATCGGTGATAAACAGGTAACGGCACTGATTGGGCCTTCTGGATGTGGCAAAACTACTTTATTGCGTTGTTTTAACCGAATGCATGACCTTTATCCGGGGAATCGTTATCGGGGGGAAATTAGTTTAGAACCAGATGGGATTAATTTGTTGAGTAATAAGGTTGATCCAATTGAAGTCCGGATGCGGATTAGCATGGTATTTCAAAGACCTAATCCTTTTCCTAAGTCTATTTATGAAAATGTAGCTTATGGTTTGAGGGTAAGAGGTGAAACAAAACGCGTAGTTATTGATGAGAAAGTCGAGAAAGCTTTGCGTGGTGCAGCGTTATGGGATGAAGTTAAAGATAGATTACGTGATTTAGCTTCTAACCTTTCTGGTGGACAACAGCAACGGCTTTGTATTGCCCGTGCTTTAGCAACTGACCCAGAAATTGTACTATTTGATGAGCCAACATCTGCTTTAGATCCCATCGCTACTTCTAGTATTGAAGAGTTAATTACTCAACTGAAGCAAACAGTCACAATTTTGATTGTTACCCACAATATGCAACAAGCAGCCCGTGTGTCTGACTATACGGCCTTTATGTATTTGGGTGAATTGGTGGAATTTGGTAAGACAGAAACGATTTTTAATCATCCTGCGAATAAAAGAACGGCTGATTATGTAAGTGGGTTGTTTGGGTAAGGGGGAATGGGGAATGGGGAAGGGATAATGGGTAATTGCGTGTGATTAAAAATCCCTGTCTTCAAAACTGAAAACAGGGGATAAGTTGACTGATTAATAATTATTCGTCAATTTGCCAAGAATCTTTGGTGATTTCTTCATCAAGGATTCTCTTAGGACGCAAGATGATAATAATCTTTCCTAACAGGGGAATTTCTGGGTCATTTTCAAACCACTGGATGTCTAATTCACCAGAATTTTCTAATATAAAGTAGCTGGAAGCATCCCATTGCCGTTGGGCACGATCTACAACTATTAAAACTTTTCCTGGTTGATTTTGGCTTTGGTTGGGTAGACGATCCGTATTCGCTATAATCACTACTGGGTCTTCGGCACTCAATAGTACTTGCCAACCTGGTAATGGTACCCAAGCTTGTTCGCCAGTAAATTTAACCATGCGAAATGGTTGAATTTCTGTCACTAATGGCACCGATTTTAAGTCGTTTGGTGTCAATGGCAACTCACCAGCTACAGGCACAATTCTCGGTAATTCTTCTTCAGACTCTAAGCGATAAAAAGGTAACAGCGGTGCCGGACGTTTAGGAACGACAGTAAAATCTGTCAGTAATTGTTCAATTTGTTTCCTAGCGGATGCCGTGTTTGCAAACCGTAAGCCTTTAGCAATTAAACGCGATCGCTCTTGAAAATCGCTGTTTTGCCGTGCTAATTTCCATGCAGTATAAGCTATAGCATCTCCGGGATGATTGGAAAATCCTTCTGGCAAGATGCGGAAGCGGGAAAACTCTTTATAGGCTTTGGCTACTTCCCTTGCTTCATCCATGTCGAGTTTGTGCTGGAAAGTCAAGTCAGCAGCAGCAGCCCGTTCTTCATGGGTGAGTAACCGTAACTCATATAAAATATCACTGCCCCGTGCGGCGTAATGCGATCGCGTTGCTTCCGATGCACCGCCTTTTTCTAAAGAATTATAAACTTGAGAACCAACAACTACCTGATTTTGTTGAATTGGCTCAAATCCAGTAGCTTCAAAAATTTCTTGAGGATTGTAACCATTTTTTTGCAAATAAGCGATCGCTTGACCCCATTCCACCCAGTTACCTTGCTTTTGCCGTAACTTTGTTAGCAACTCCTGGGCGGTATCTGAATCAGCGTTGTCAGGATTTTGAGCGTTGGGTGGTAGGTCAGTCATACGTTAATAATTAATACCGGCTCGGCAAATCTTATTCTATAGGAAAAAAGCCGGAAAACCCTGTACTCAGATGCAGGTGTGCGGAGGGGATGAGGGAGATGAGGGGGATGAGGGGGATGAGGGAGAACAAAAAAACAATATTACCCATTACCCATTACCCAATCCCCAATCCCCAATCCCTAGTTCCCTATTATTTAACGACATCCGCAATTTTCCGCAAGGCTGGGTAATCTATTATCAACTAGACTTGGTATGGAATATAACAAGAAAGTAAATATTTTAAGGCATCTATGGATAATCTCAGTTTGGAAACTAATACAGATCGTCGTCAATTAAGAACTTTAGATAGGCCGAAAAAACTCAAAATCCTGGTGGTTGATGATGAACCAGATAATCTAGATCTGCTGTATCGCACGTTTCGCCGGGATTTTCAAGTTCTTAAAGCTGATAGCGGAATGAACGCCTTGCAAATGTTGGCTGCAGAAGGAGAGGTGGCGGTGATCATCTCTGACCAGCGGATGCCAGAAATGAAGGGAACTGAGTTTCTCAGTAAGACAGTACCTCAGTTCCCAGATACAGTGAGGATTATCCTTACAGGTTTTACTGATATTGAAGATTTAGTAGAAGCAATTAATGCAGGGCAAGTCTACAAATATATTACCAAGCCCTGGGACCCTGGAGAATTGAAGGCTGTAGTCCAAAGAGCCGCCGAAACCTATGATTTACTGAAACAACGCACAGAAGAATTACGCTGTGCTAATGCTCAAATGGCGCTGCTGACTGTTTTAGTCGAAGTCACACAAGCAGCTAATAGTTTAGAAGAAATACTTATACCTATTGCAACTGCATTTAGTCAAAGTTTTGGCTCAGATGCTTGCATTTTGCAATTGATTGAAAATAATACTTTAGTTGCGACTCAAGGGTCTTACTGTGAAGGCGGTACTGTAGAAAACTGGCTAGCACAAGACCCCTTAACAAACGAGGCGATCGCTACTGGCAATATTCAAGTTTCACTAAATATACTGAAAGATCCAAAATTATCCAGTGTTTCTCATTACCAAAATTCGGATATACAAGCACACTTAATTATTCCCATTACCTACCGCAACAAAGTTATGGGGGTATTATCGCTACAGTGGAAACAACCTCACACTTTGCGAGATGATGAATTAAAGCTAATCAATTTATCAGCACAATTGGTAGCGATCGCTCTGACGAGCAGTTTCTATCATCAAACACAAATGTAGTCAAGTGTCAACTGTCAAGGGTCTAAAGTTCAGGTCTTGGCTTTGGCTCTTGACTACAGACGCGATTAATCGCGTCTCTCCAATTCTTGACTTTTTGACTAATGACTCAGGAAATTCGCGTTATTTTCGATCGTATTGCTCCTATTTATGACCAGTTGAATAATTGGTTGAGTTTGGGACAACACCGAATTTGGAAGGAAATGACAATTAAATGGAGCAACCCGCAACCGGGAGATACTTGCCTAGATTTGTGTTGCGGGAGTGGGGATATCGCTTTCGGTTTGGCTAGGCGTGTAGGTGCTAGAGGTGATGTATATGGAGTTGATTTTTCCGCTAACCTGCTAGCAATGGCCAAAGAACGCTCCCAAAATCAGTATCCCCAACCTCCTATTACCTGGGTTGAAGCTGATGTTCTCGATTTACCCTTTGAGGACAACAAATTTGATGCAGCAACTATGGGCTATGGCTTAAGAAATGTTAAAGATATTCCCCGCAGCCTCAAAGAGTTGTACCGCGTTCTCAAACCTGGTGCAAAAGCTGCGATTTTAGATTTTCATCGCCCAGAGAATCCCCAGCTGCGATCGTTCCAGCAATGGTATTTGGATAATCTTGTTGTCCCCATAGCCACCCAGTTAGGGGTTAAGGAAGAATACGCTTACATCAGTCCCAGCTTAGATCGCTTTCCCATTGGCAAAGAACAGGTAGAATTAGCTTATCAAGTTGGTTTTGCTGCGGTCACACACTATCCCATTGTGAACGGTATGATGGGAGTGCTGGTAGTCAGTAAACTTTAGATTTTATATTGGCCATTCTGGATTGAGGTCTACTGGAAAAAATACAGAGGCTCTTGAATGAAAAAGTCAATCTTTAATCTAAAAACCAATATCCAATACCCAAAATTGCTAAGTCCAAAATCCTGTGGATTGGTCTCATTTGTGGCTTTATGTATCACCACCGATATTAGGTGGAATTATTGGCTATTTCACGAATGATATAGCCATAAAAATGTTATTTCGTCCCTACCGAGCGATTTACATCGGTAAGCAAAGATTGCCATTCACACCTGGTTTGATTCCCCGTAACCAGGAAAGGCTTGCTCTGAAAATTTCTAATACAATCATGGGGTCACTTTTGACTCCAGAGGAGTTGCAAAATCTGGCTCGCCGTCTGTTGCAAACAGAACGGGTAGAAGGAGCAATTTTGTGGTTGTTAAAACTAGCACTTGACCAAATTAATTCTGAGGATAAAAATCAAAAAAGTGCTAAAATCGTTGGCGGAATTTTGCGGGATTTATTAGGTGAATCCTTACCACGTCTCCTCAAAGTATTAGCGCGGCGGGAAGACTTTTTGGAAGTACAAATCAATCAGATTTTTGACCAAATACTCCTAGAATTTCAACTGAGTGAAGAACAGTCAATTAGGCTGGCTGATTGGCTTTTGCAAGTAGTTTTACCGCCAGATGTTCTGCGACAGACAATTGTTGATTTTTTAACCGATCGCACAATTCAAACCATTGACGAAACCTTTCGGGAAAAGACAAGCGGTACCTATTGGGTAGTAGCGAATTTGTTTGGTTTACGCAATACTCTTACCAGACTGAGAGCTTTTTGTTTAGATGAAAAAGAGGCTACCAATGCTCGTTTGCAAGAATTAATTCAAGAATTGCAAATACGCGATCGCATCAAAAAACTATTGCAAAATTTATCATTGCAAAACTTGCCTATAGGGACAGTACGCCAACTGCGTAAAACTACCAGAGAAAGCGTCCGCCACTACTTACAAACTAGTGGTAGCGATTTACTTCAAGGTTTAACTGACTCTGTAGATTGGGAGAATATCGCCTCTTTGCTGCTCAATCGTCTGAGTACATCACCCGTAGTTAGTAGTTCTCTAGAAGTTGTTAGCCAAGAATTGGCTTTAATTTTAGAGCGCTATTTAGAGAAAGATTTAGAAGCGATTGTGGCGCAAGTAATCCCAATTCTATCTATCGATCAGGTAATTGTTGACCGCGTAAAATCAACTTCTCCTGCTGATTTAGAGGCTGCAATTGAAGGAATTGTTAAAAGCGAATTGCAGGCAATTGTAACTTTAGGTGGTGTCTTAGGTGTAATTGTGGGTTTAGCTCAAACGGTGTTTTTGCTGTTTAATCAACAATAATGGGTAATTGGTAATTGTCAGCGCAGCTTTTTGCTTGGAGAATTTTTAGATTCGAGCTGTGCTAAATCACCATCTTAAGCCATCCAAACATTTGCTCTACAGTTAGTGCTATTACTAAGTCAAAATCTGGGCTAAATTCAGCACAAATCCAGGTAGTACATCCTCTCCTGATAAGCTAGTAGGGGATTTGAGAATCTCAACTTCCTGTTCTGGGCGATAAATTTCTACCTGTTGGTTCTGCGGATCAATCAGCCAACCTAAATGCACGCCATTATCAATATACTCCTGCATCTTACGCCGCAGTGTTTCTAGGCTGTCTGTAGCCGAGCGTAATTCTGCCACAAAATCCGGAGCCATTGGTAAAAATTTAGCTGGATCTGGGTTTAAGGCTATTAATCTCTCGCGACTCACCCAAGACGCATCAGGAGAACGATTTGCACCATTAGGGAGTTTAAAACCTGTGGAAGAGTCAAAAGTTAACCCCGTACCATCAGCATCAGCCCAATTACCTAAGCGCTGTGTCAATCGGCTATTTCGATTTCCGCTTTCCCATCCTGTTGGTGGCATAATAATCAGTTCTCCCTCAGCAGTCCGTTCAATACGCAAATCTCGATTATTTTGACAGATTTGGAAGAACTGCTCATCAGTTAGCTTGATAGTAGGGCGTAAGTCGAGAATTAGGTCATTCATAATTTGCCTTGCAATCTTGCTAACTTTAGCCTAGCATTTACCAATCTCGGTAGAGTTTTTCGGTGTAAAACATAATCTCTTCGTTAGGTAATCTAATTTTGGGTTTTTCTCTGGGATAGAGAGTTTCTACTGCTGTACTGTCTTGTTCTATGACTGTAGCTGCTGCCTGTAAAACTGAATTTTTAAATAATAATTTCATCATCGGATTCATAAATTTGGCATACATCAAAATAAATGTTTTGGTAATTTTTTCTGTTTCTGGGTAGAGAATATGAAATTGAGCAATATCAGCAATAGGTGCTTGACTAAATAAAACTGTAGTTGAAGGAAAAGCGTACTCCAATTGATTATGCATAATCTTGGGTAATATCCCCACAACAGGGTTTTGGAGCATTTCTTTCCAAGTATTGTCTGCTCTAGTTAAATTTTGTGTGACTTTGGCATAATAGCCTTGTGGCTCAAAAGCAGTTACATTACAAGATGTAATTTTAAACAAGTCTTTGTGTGTGCCATTTTGGTGATTATAGTCATAATTAACCATCAGGTTACTAAGAAACTCACCTTTAATACTTTTTTCTCCAGTTACACCTAAGAATTCGTATTCATTGACTACTTTTTGATGTAAATCTGGAATCGGTAATCTCGGTTCATATCCGCCATAAGTCCAGATACAATCATTACTAACAATTACCTCTAATGGTTTAGTAATTGGCTGGGTATCTTTTTTCTCGGTTTGACAGAGTCTACCTTTACCGTCAAATTCTAGTGCATGAAAAGGGCAAACAATTGTATCTCTTTCTTGACACACCCAGCCATTTGATAAAGGTGCTTGCATATGGGGACAAACATTATTTAGGGCAAAGACTTCACCTTTCACGTTTTGCCAAATAACGTAATCTTGACTATTTAAAGTAATTTTATTGGGTCGATTAATTCCCAACATTGATTTATGAGCAATTAACCAAGGCGCACCGGGCAGAATTGGTTCCATTGTTCCTCCAATATATTTTATTTTTTTAATTTATCGGATGTTTGCCAATAGCTATCTGTTGGCGAAATATAGATTTGATATCTCTGCCAAAATTAAATGAATAAAGCAAATTTACCGACTATCTTGTCGGCTAACTTTTATTAAGGATGTCTGCAACAATTAATTAACTAAATTTTTAGTTAATTAAGAGTAATGTAATAAATTTCATCTAGTCTGTCAACTACTAACCAATTTTTTAGTTAAGATGATTTTCGTGATTCTGATAAAAACCGTGGGTCGTTCAACGCAATCAAAACCAGCATCTAATAAACCGCGCCAGGTGCGGGATGCAGAGGTAACAAAAAAACAGATTCTAGATGCAGCAGAAGCAGAGTTCGCCAGAAATGGGCTGAGTGGGGCGCGAACAGAGGCGATCGCCAAGGGTGCAGGTGTCACCACAGCGATGATTTATTACTACTTCGAGAGTAAGGAAGGGCTATATCAGGCTGTAATGCAACGTCCGGCTGTAGAAATGCACGAATGGTTTAAACGCCTAAATCTGGATAGCATACCACCAGAAGAAGCATTAAAGCTGGTGATCAAAGAAGCGATCGCTTACGAAACTGCACACCCACAACGTGGAATGCTGTGGTTTCAAGAAGCAAACCAAAACCAGGGAAAATATTTTAAATTGGGGAATTGGCAAGATAACTTCGGCTACTTAATCAAAATTTTAGAGCGCGGAATAGCAGCAGGTTGTTTTCGCCAAATAGATCCATTTCTTGTCACCCTGCAAATTGCTGGAGTTTGTACTTTCTACTTCAACGCCCACGAAAACCTCAAGCATCTTAGACCAGATTTACAACTACTGAGTCCAGAAATAATTGAACAGTATACCGAGCAAGCGGTTAATTTGATTTTGGCAGGCGTGAGGAGGGAATGAGGGAGATGAGGGAGATGAGGGAGATGAGAGAGATGAGGGAGATGAGGGGACAAGGGGACAAGGGGACAAGGGGAGAATAGTAATTACCCATTACTCATTACTCATTACCCATTACTCATTACTCATTACTCATTACTCATTACCCATTACCCTATCCCTTAGCTATTTTCTCGTTGTTGGTCTTGAATTTAGGATAAGCAATGCGTTTGTGGTGGAATTGTTGCCAAACTTCTACGAATATTTGAGCGATGTCAGAAACTTCTTCGCGAGTGAGTCCAGAATCCACTAGTTGATTGTCTTGCCATCTCGCCCGCAGGATATTATTCAGCATATTGAAAGCTTGTTCTGGTGTTGCATCTTTGAGCGATCGCAGTGCGGCTTCACAGGAATCGGCTAACATGACAATTGCTGTTTCCCGCGATTGGGGAATTGGGCCATCGTAGCGAAAATCAGCATCCTCTACTTGGATACTGGGATCTTCCTTAGCCATTTGCTGCGCTTGGTGATGGAAATAAGCAATCAGCATTGTTCCCTGATGTTCTGGAATGAAAGCTTGAATTGCGGTGGGTAAAAGATGTTCTTGCGCCATCACTAACCCTTCACTAACGTGCTTTTTAATAATCTCTGCACTCTTCCAGGGGTCTTTAATTTCTGTTTCATGTTTATTCGGCCCTCCCATTTGGTTTTCGATAAAACCAGAGGGGTCGTGCATTTTACCGATGTCATGGTAAAGTGTACCGGCGCGCACTAGTTCCACATCGCATTTGAGGTGCTTAGCTGCGGCTTCCGCTAATGTGGCTACAAATAACGTATGTTGAAAGGTTCCGGGCGCTTCTGTTGCTAGTCGCTTTAATAAGGGGCGGTTAGGATTCGCTAATTCTGCTAACCGGATCGGGGTGACTAAATCAAAGAGTTTTTCTAAATAAGGACTCAAGCCTAAAGCTACAATACTCCACGCTAAGCCAGATAAAGCAAATAAGCCTGCTTCTTTGAGAATGAGATACCAAGAAACTGGACTTCCTAGAACTAAGAGAATTAAGTAAATTCCTCCCTGGGTTGAGGCGATCGCAAGACCTAATAAGGCCAGTTCCTCACGCGATCGCAGTCGTTTGGCCATTAAACTGCCTACTATTCCCCCCGCAGCACCAGCAACCAGGGCAACTTTACTCATTTCCATGCCAATTGGTAGCACTCCTAACAATAGCCCTACAACTGTGACACCCAAAGATGGGCCGTAAAAGCTACCTAACAATAAACCAATCGCACTCCAGGTAGTATGTAATATACCAAACGTCAGCATCCCTGGAGTACTGAGGGTAAGGAGTAAAATCAACAGGCGATCGCGTTGTCGCAATTTAATTTTTAACCGACGTTCAACAATTACAAAAATGCCAATTGCTGTAGTGACAATACCTGTCACCTTGATTAACTCTGCCCAGTTAGTCTCGCTATCAATTAATTGATAATGATCTAATACGTGCAATTGCCACGGGGTAATCTTTTTTCCTTTCTGAACAATTTCCTGATCCTTTCGCACCTCAACCATAATTGGTACTACACTATTTGCTACCCGTTGAGCCTGTTGTTGCGTTTTTGTTTCATCTTTCTTCAAATTCGGTTGCAGCACAGTTAACAATACATTCGCTACTAAAGGTTGTGCTGTTAGCGGTTCTAATTTCTCCACTTGCAAGTTGACTGTATTCTTTAAAGCATCTTCTGGTAGCCCTTCGGGAATACCTTGAGCGAGAATTCGTGCAGAAATATCGCGGATTAATGTTTTTGTGGTTACCCAATCTTGATCGGATAACTCTAGAAGAATATTTTCTTGATATATGGTTTTGGATCTGCTAGCTTCGATACGTAATAGCTTTTCCTTGGCTAGCTGGTATTTTTTCCTTGCTTGGGAGATTTGGGATATCAGTGAAGAATATTTTTGTGCCGAATTTGTGACTCGAAAAATTTCTAGATCTGTGACGGCTTTAAATAAGTCGGCGTTGGTAGAAACATTAACTGGTTTTGTATATTCAGGGCTGAGGCTAATAGATGCTTTCCCCGGCTGGATTAATTCTTCTTGCTTGGGGGAACCAGCTTGAGGGGATGTAGATTGTAGCTGGTTTGTCCCATTGGTTTTTTTCGCTTCCTGTGCAGTCCCAGAACTGCTGCTTTGGTTAGGTAACAAAAATCCAACTGGCTGTTTTTTAGTTTTTTCTAACGCTAGTAAGATATTTTTCCACTCTGACTCACTACAAGCGCGCAGATAACTTTGGCTAGTAATAGATAACTGTAAGGTTTCAGCAAAAGGAAAATCACCACCAGCATCACGAATTTCATCACCTTGATCGAGAATTAGCTGCAAATTATGGTTGATTTGTTCAGTAAGTTGCTGATCCACCCTGAACATAGGCGGGGAAGTGTTCACCGCCGCTTTGCGTTGCGCTTTGGTTTTTTCGATATCTTCAATTTTGGCTGTGTCGGGGGCTTTAATCGTTTCGGGTGCCACAGTATCAACTTTTAGCTTTGGTTGATAATAGGATTTGTGCCCGATGACACCTGTCAGCGATACAATTGCGATCGCCAAAATCACCGAGGAACGGTTTTCATGCACCCATTTGACACCGATGTTATTGACCAATCGGTGTTCTTGCACCGATTTGGTCATTAACCTGAGTACTATTACTGGTTTTTGAATGCCGTCACTGGCTTTTGATACATACAAGTGTATGTTCTTAAACAAAGTTTTGGGAATTGTCCCAAAGCTGCTTTGGCTATTTGGATCGCTTACAGACCTCAGCAACGTTCCTTTGCGGCGTAGTACTTTATACTGTCTTCGCCATTGAGTAAATTGCTGGGTTAGGGACTTCAAAAATCGCTGATGTTTCATTACCTCTGCCTACAGTTGCTTACTTTGATACCTCAAAACAAGACAAACCTAGGGGAAGTCCCCGCAAAAGCAACAGCAGTTGCTTGTAACTGAATTTGGTTCATATTTGCCCACAGTCTGATTGTGCAGGCTTGGTTCCTGTAGCCGCACCCTTGAGGGTAAAGGCTGACATCAACCAACCTGATTAATAGGGAACTTCGGAGGTGGGGTCTAGCGGCCGCCGATTTGCCACAATACCTACCTACAGAGTCAGGTTAAGAGTTTCTTTGGAAATTGTAGTATAAACTACTACTAAATTTTGTCTTGGTTGGATGATTGCTAGGATGGGATTTTTGTTCCACGCCTACAATGCTATTCAGTAGAAATAGCATTAACGCGATCGGATGACGCGAGGCGCTGAGTAGACGCATACCTGTAATGGTAGCGATGCTGCTTCCTCAGACATAGTATCTCCCTCTGCTCGTAATTGGCTAGAATTCAGGGCAAAATTATACAATCCTGACCACACCGTCACAAGTGGATCAGCTAATCCCACCATCTGGGAAAAATTGCTTAATCCCAAAGTTGTGGAGTTTGCTTGTGAATACAATATCTGCCAAGCCACAGGAATACCAGCAGTGCTATTGTATGCCCCTGATAAAGCACCAGTAATTGCACTTACAGTATGTAAGTGTAAACGCTTAGAGTCTTGCCGCCAAACATCAGCATTTTGAGTAGCCCGTAAAACTGCCAAGCGGTAGTCTTCTAAAGTAGTCAGAAAGCAGTAAAATGCCATAGCAATAGCGTTACTTAGCTTGTCTTCTCTACTCAACTCAGCTTGCGCCCTGGCTAATCCTGCACCTTGATCCAACAAAGCCTGAACTTTTAATAATTGTTGTGGTAGGGATGTTGGCGTTTCACCAATAAAGGCGATTGTTTCGGGAATTAGGGTGCGGATATGGAGTTTTTCAGTCAAGGCTTGAGCGATCGCATACCCAACTGCGAGTGTTCCATCCCGTACCACTGGGTTATCCTCCCAGATTTGTAACACACGTAGCAAGTTTTGTCGCAATTTAAATGTATTTTCATGAAAAAAAAGTGATACTGGTAGCGTCGCTAGTATCACTTTGCCTAAAGTGTTATCAGTGGCAATTAAATCAGGAGATGGTGAAGAGTAATACTGTCGCCAATCATCTACATCTAATCTGCCCACTTTAATTAAACTTTCAGTTCCTAAAACCGCTATTTTGTCGATGTCATAGCGATCCGAAGATTTTTTGTCATTAGCAGAGGCTACACTTGCTCCTACTAATGCTCCTAGTAAAGTTCCACGAAACCGACTCACAACCGAGTAGCGCATACATCAAAGATAAAGTATGAAGTGTTAAGGTGTTCGCCCTTGACGTTACCGCAAGGTAGGATAAAGAATGAAAATCTTGATACTTCATCCTTTATCCTTTATCCTTCCTTAAATGATGCACTAACGCTTGTAAGCCTAATAGATAACTTTGCACACCAAAACCACTAATTTGCCCAATAGCGATGGGGGCTATGTAGGAATGATGTCGGAATTCTTCCCGGCGGTAGATATTACTCAAATGTACTTCTACTGTAGGTAAGTTCACACCCGCAAGCGCATCTCGCAACGCCACACTAGTATGGGTGTATGCTCCCGCATTAATCAAAATTCCTTGGTGTTTTCCTAAGGCTTCATGAATAGTATCAACTAAAACTCCTTCATGATTAGACTGCATGGGGAAAACTTCCACCTGTAGCTTTTCTCCTGCCGCTACTAACAAGTGGTTAATTTCAGCCAGTGTTAACGAACCGTATATTCCCGGTTCTCGCTGTCCTAGCAAATTTAGGTTTGGCCCATGCAGCACCAAAATACTCAAAGGCTGCAACGTTAAGTCTGGCACTTCAGGCTACTAACGACGCGAGCGCTCATTTACTGGAATCGGAATCAGTTCCGGTTCCGGCTCACCTTCTGGGCCGAGCAGAGCTTCAATCAGCTTCCGCGCCAATTCTTTAAGCTTTTCCAGTACCTTTTCTATATAGTCCATTGAACTGACTGCTCCTGAGATACTACCTCAATTTTGACTTACAGCTACGCAGAACTGGCGTACTCTCGCACCTCTGGCCTTGTATTAGGCGATCGCACTCTCCAAATTTAATGAATGAGCCACATTATAAAATTTTTGTGTTGTGATCTGCCTTACTTATTAGATTATCACATTCTGGAGAATCCCACGGCTATCAAACTATCGCTTTGCTTGATATTAAGTATTGATGATAATTTTTTCATGAGGCTGAGTAATCTCAATTGGGATTGATTGAGTAATTGGAGTTCACTGGAATAAATATGCTGGTTAAGTAGTCAGCACTTAAGTTCTGACAACCACGGCTAAATTCCTGACTACCAGAACTTTAGCTCTGACTACGACTTTATTCCAACCTCAGAATGAGTAACACAAACTACTAGTACTTCACAATGCCAATAAAGCACCCATGAAAAATTGCTCTTAAGCAAGACTAGATGGGTGTTTTGATTTAATACTTAAGACTTTATTAAGTCAGCCTTTGTGTACTAGTCCTCAGCATCACTTTTTTTTGCACTACTCGCAGAAGTCTTAGAAGTTGATTTGGTAGTTGACTTAGAAGTTGACTTAGTTTTAGTAGTTGTTGATTTAGATTTTGCAGTTGTGGATTTACTCGATTTCCGAGTAGATTTTCCAGACGATGCTTTGCTAGCCAACAATTCTAAGGCTTTCTCCAAAGTCATATCTTCCACGGATTGACCTTCTGGAAGACTGACATTAGTTTTGCCGTTCTTAATGTAAGGGCCGTAGGGGCCATCGTAGATATTGACTGGTGTATCATCATCTGGATGTGTACCCAACTCACGTAAAGCGGCTTTGGATTTGCTACTGCTGGAACTGCGTCCCTTTTTAGGTTCTGACAATAACTCTAAAGCACGTTCTAAAGAAACAGTTAAGACATTATCTGCTGCTTTTAAAGAACGATAGTCTTTACCTTCTTTACCTTGGTCATGAACAATGTAAGGGCCAAAGCGTCCTAAACTCGCTTGAATCTTCCCTCCTGTTTCTGGGTGGACTCCTAATGTCCGGGGTAAGGCTAAAAGACCCACGGCCATATCAAAAGTAACGTTTTCTGGTGTTACGCCTTTTGGTAAGGAAGCTTGCTTGGGTTTGGGGTTCTCATCAGTTTTGTCACCTAACTGCACATAAGGCCCATAAGCGCCAATCTTGACATAAATTGGTTCCCCAGTTTCGGGATGGCGGCCGAGTTGGTCGGGGCCGGAGGTTTTTTGCCGTAGCAATACCTCAACTTGTTTGGGGTCAAGGTCTGCTGGGGTTAAGTCTTTAGGAATAGAAGCTGTGACCACACCTTCACCGTTTTCTACTTCGATGTAAGGGCCGTATTTACCTATACGAACTTTAGCCGCTAAATTTTCTAGTTCTACTGTTCTGGCTTTAGTAGCATCAATTTGATTTTCCCGTTCTTTGACTAAGGTTTCTAAACCTTTGTCTCCTAGATAAAATTCCTTTAAGTATGGTAACCACTTAGCTTCACCTGTGGCGATGTCATCCAGGGTTTGCTCCATCTTAGAGGTAAAGCTGGGATCGACTACATCAGGGAAATGTTTTTCCAACAGGTCAGTCACAGCAAAAGCAGTGAATGTGGGAATCAGAGCATTATTAACTAATTGGGCATAACCTTTATCGATAATGGT
This sequence comes from Calothrix membranacea FACHB-236, assembly GCF_014696315.1. GTDB lineage: Bacteria > Cyanobacteriota > Cyanobacteriia > Cyanobacteriales > Nostocaceae > Aulosira > Aulosira membranacea. The sequence continues at coordinate 67,880 of NZ_JACJPX010000029.1, read as the reverse complement.
GCCAATAATACTGGCGTAGGTACTAGGACGACCAATCCCTTCGCTTTCTAAGGTTTTCACCAGGGTAGCTTCGCTGTACCTGGCTGGTGGTTGAGTTTCATGGGCGATCGCTTCCAAATTTTTGCAATCTGGATGATCTCCTACTTGCAAACTCGGCAAAATTACTTCTTGGTCTTCCAATGCAGCATCGGGATCGTCGGAACCTTCGACATAGGCCCGTAGATAGCCAGGGAAGTCAATCCGCTTTCCAGAAGCACGAAATCCAGCATCTTCAACTTGCAACTGAATGCTGACTTGGGTTTGCCGTGAGTCAGCCATTTGGCTGGCGACGGTGCGCTTCCAAATTAAGTCATAAACAGCTAGTTCTCGACCGCTTAAACCAGTTTCTTGGGGAGTGCGGAAAGTACTACCAGCAGGACGAATGGCTTCGTGTGCTTCTTGTGCGCCTTTGGATTTAGTGGTGTATTGTCTGGGTTGAGGACTGAGATATTGTTTGCCGTAAAGACTTTCTACACAACTGCGAGCAGCTGCGATCGCCTGATCTGACAAATGTACCGAATCTGTCCGCATATAGGTGATATACCCTTGCTCGTACAAATTTTGAGCAATTCGCATGGTATCTCGTGCGGAAAGACGCAATTTCCGGTTAGATTCTTGTTGCAGTGTTGAGGTAGTAAAAGGTGGCGCTGGTTTGCGCGTTACAGGACGTTCTTCTACTTCTCTGACATTCCAGGTTTTACCAGTCAGGCGTTCCTGGAGTGCGGCTGCATCCTCTTCCGTTAACAAAACCACATTGCGACCTGCGGCGATTTGTCCAGTTGCGGGGTCAAAATCGCTGCCATTCGCTATTTTGGTGCCTCCCAACGTCACCAACTGGGCTGTAAATGGAGCTTTTTCCTTTTCTAGGTAAGCCTTTAAATCCCAGTAAGTACCTTCATGGAAAGCGCGGCGTTGGCGTTCCTTGGTTACCAAAAGCCTCACTGCTACAGATTGTACTCGCCCGGCAGATAGCCCCCAGGCAATTTTTTTCCAAAGCAGAGGAGACAAGGTATAACCCACAAGCCGATCCAAAATCCGGCGCGTTTCTTGAGCGCGAACTAACTGCTCATCAATATTGCGGCAGTTTTTCAAAGCCTTTTTAATCGCCTCTTGGGTAATTTCATGAAATACCATCCGCTTTGTAGGCACTTTTGGCTTAAGCAACTGGTATAAATGCCAACTAATGCTTTCACCTTCCCGATCTTCGTCCGTTGCCAGAATCAACTCATCAGCCTCTTTGAGCGCATCTTTGAGCTGAGTGACAATTTTCTTTTTATCCTTTGGGACAACATACACCGGTTCAAAGTCGGCATCTACATTTACCCCAAGCTGTGCCCATTTCTCTGCTTTGACAGCGGTGGGAATTTCGCTAGCCGATTGGGGTAGGTCACGTACATGACCCATAGACGCTTCCACCCGATAGCCTGATGGTAGGTAGTTGCGAATGGTACGAGCTTTGGTTGGAGATTCGACGATGACGAGAGTTGACATGGAAATTTCAAAAAAAAGAATAGCTGCTAAGCTAAACAGGGAAATTTAGACGATTGGGCGTGATGTCAAAATGGAACGTCGCGCTTGTTGATGTGAGTTTATCTTCACACAAACTGCCCATTAGGGTGAAAATCCACTAAAGTTTGGGCAATGTTCTTTCCAGATAATAAGGTAGGAAAACACTGGCTTGGAATTTCCAGCTATTTCAATCTTTAACTTATATCAGCAAAATTGGCGACTACAGTTTTCAAAATACCCCCGAAGTGTAATAGAGTGATACGTCATGTGTTTGGGGATTGGGGATTGGGGATTGGGGATTGGGGACTGGGGACTGGGGAATGGGGAATGGGGACTGGGTAATTGGTAATTGGTAATGGGTGTTCGTTATTTGTTTCCCTTTTCACCTTTACTCTTTTCACCTTGTGACCTCATCTCCTTCATCCTATTCCCAGAAAGGTTGTGCCAAAATTAAATCAAACTTGAGAGCAAAAACGAAGTGGGGTTTGTACCTATCTTGGAGTTTGACCTATGCAGCCAATCCGTCAAGGTGATGTCATTCTACTACCTGTGCCACAAGTTGAGGGAGAAAAGATACCTCACTTGATTTTGGCTGAAGGCGAGGTAACTGGGCATAAGCACCGTATTACTGAAGGCAAAGCAAAATTATTTTTCAAAAATGATACTTTGTACTTACGTGTATATTCCCAAACTGCGTTGCTGGCTCACGAAGAACATAAAGCGATCGCAATTCCCCAAGGTCATTGGATGGTGAAAATTCAACGAGAATACGAGCCTGAAGGGTGGCGCTATGTCGCTGATTGAAAAGTTAACGCCTGAGCAAGAAGCTTTAATTCCAGTTTATCGGGATAAGTGGCGAGAGATTGCGCTTTCCACTGAACGAATTGATCGTGAAAAAGCTGCGTCAGCAGTAAAAGCAGCCTACATAGCAATTGGTAAGAATGCTCCTAACATTATTTTTTATGACAGTCCTTATGTAGCTCTAAAATCTACTATCTTTGACAAGCTTGATTACTTGAAGCAGGAATTAAATAGTAAAGTTGTTAGCCAATTAAATAATTCACCAATTAGTAACCTAAAAAAGCTGCAACGGGAGTTGCTAGAAAAGCCACTAGATCAATTGGGAAGACAAACTTCGTTCTTCAGCGATCTAAGTTATTCAATATCTCCTCAAGTTTTTCAGGATATCAAAATCGATGAAGAACTATACGATGAACTGGTCTATAGTAAATTAAATAACAATTTTTCCGACATTTTAGGTTTTAGGCTAAGTTTGGTACTAGAAAATTACATCAGAATATATCTGAATGAACAACTACAAAGTGAAGATTGGCAACAAATAAACCTGCAACTCGGAAGTCGGCTATCATCATCTCTCAAAGCCAGTTTATACTCTCACATAAATAATTTCTTTGGGCTATGTTTTCAGCCAGAAGAAGAGTGTAAAATTAACAGCTTTAAGGATTTTATTATTACTTGTGTATGGGTTTCTGAAATTTTCCCAGAATGGTTAATATATCAATCTTTAATTAAAGAGTGCGGATGGATTTTTGCTTTTGATAAAGCTGTAATTATCTGCGATCGCCCGCTTTATCTTCGCTTCGATCATCAAAATCGTCTCCATGCAGAAGGTGAACCTGCTATCGAGTACGCTGATGGATTTAGCCTCTACTTTTATCACGATGTAATTTTACCTGAAAAATACGGAAAAATTCACCCACAGCAATGGCAAGCGCAATGGCTATTAGCAGAAAATAATGCCGAGTTGCGGCGAGTGTTAATTCAAGGTATTGGTTATGCTCGAATTTGCCAAGAATTACAAGCTCTGGAATTAGATACCTGGGCAGAATATACGCTTTTAAAAATTGATGCTGATGTTGATGAAGAGCCAATTTATTTATTAAAAATGACTTGTCCTAGTACTGGATTGATTCATGCTTTGCGAGTTCCACCGGATATGAAATCAGCACATGAGGCTATTTGCTGGATAAATTGGGGAATTGCTCCCGAAGAGTTTGCAATCCAAACCTAAACTATAAATGTGATAGTTACCTAATCAATAAATTAGCCAAAATCAAGAAAATTTCGTATTTTAGCACACATAATCACAAATGAATAAAATTTATAGCCGCGCTAGCTAAAAGTTGTGGTAGCATAAAATTGGAGAAGTTAGATTCGGTGATACAAATCTTGTTTTTAGTTATAATTGCAAGCACCTCCCCGGATAAGCATCTCTGCATCAATGGATTCTGGAGAGTTTCATGTCTATTTACGTAGGGAACCTATCCTACAGCGTCACACAAGACGACCTCAGCAAAGTATTTTCTGAGTACGGTACTGTAAAGCGAGTTCAATTACCCACAGATCGGGAAACTGGTCGCTTACGTGGCTTTGGTTTCGTGGAAATGGAATCATCAGCCGCAGAAGATGCAGCTATCGAAGCTTTAGATGGTGCTGAATGGATGGGGCGTGTAATGAAAGTTAATAAAGCTAAACCACGAGAGGACAGAGGTGCTCGCTCTGGTGGTGGCAATTGGGAAAGAAATGCTAGTGGATACTCACGAGGTTATTAAGTCCTGAGTCTATTCATCAAGACAAACTATAACAAGCCTTAGCAAACAAAAATATCCCATAATTAGCAGATTCAGTAATTTACTGAACTGCTTCCTTACATAATAAGCAGTTCAAATCTATACTTGAACTGCTTATTTTATGATAATTATTATAGGTTTTTAGAAAGCACTACCTGCGTTAAACTAATACCAATTTGGAAAAAGAATGCGACAGATTGTAGAGGCAAGGCACTACCTTACCCTTGAGAATATTATTGATATGTCGCAAACATTATTTGATGTGGTCTAATCTGCATTGATAGTGCTTCGCAATTCAAAAATCAAGTCCTGACTATTGGGTATTCATCACCAATATTTCACCCTTTTTATTAATCTTTACTTGATTATTGGGAAAATCTTTTTTGTTCAAATAACGCAGCAATCCTACAGTTCTAAACCGCTGATCTATTCGAGGAATTCCCTGCTTATCTAGATGAACAGGGATAACTTTACTAAACAATAAATCTCCTTTAGAGTTGAGTTTAGCTTCTAAAATCATTGAGTAACCAGTCTCGGCTGCTGTTGATAAAGTCCGATAACCTAAAAAGTTTCCCAAAGAATAGGCAATTAATTTACCTTTATAAATTTCGATAGCTCTGGGTACATGAGGCCCATGCCCGATAACTAAGTCTGCGCCCATATCAACCATTGTGCGCGCAAACTTTAAAGAATTTCCTCTATTTTCTCCATAGAAATACTCCGTCTCGTTCTTAACCCTGAGCGCACCAGTTCCTTCGGCTCCAACTTGCATCGATACAACTACAATGTTGGCATTATTTTTAGCTTCTAGAACCAAGGCTTTAGCAGCTTCTAAATCGTGAACAGAATTGTATAAATCATAAGTAGTAAATCCGATCATTGCTACCGGAATATTATTGGCTTGTAAGTAGAGAATTTGATTTTTATGGCCTAATGTTTCAATACCTACAGCAGCCAGGTTTTTCACGGTATCACGAAATCCTATAGGGCCAAAATCCATTGCATGGTTGTTGGCTACATTCATCACATCAAAACCAACATCAGCAAATAATTGGGCATAATCAGGTGGCGAGCGAAAAGCAAAAGTTTGTCCTTGGCTGACATCTTTAGCACTGTAGGGATAGGTAGTTAAGCTACTTTCAAAATTACCAAATAAAATATCAGCCCCGTGTAGATAACCTCTAACAGACTTTGGCAAAAGTTCATCACGAAAGCGAGGTAGTCTGTAGTTAGGAAAATTAGTCCCAGGAATTACATCACCAACAGCTTTAATAGTAATAGTGTCCGAAAGATTTTCCTGATTTTCAGGGATAACAAAGGGAAGTTGCAGGGGTTCTGTAGGTGTAGTAGCAGCATCTGAACGTTGCATCTGCCCAAAGCGAATGAAAATTCCTATACCAATACCTAGACAAAAACAACAACTGATAAAACCTACTGAGAATAAACGTCCCAGCTTCTGATTAACCATCATTCACTCCTCAAATGATGGCATCAGTTTATCCCAGAAATTCTACTATCTGGTATAGTTTTTTCCCTGATTTTGGCAAGTTTGAATACATAAACCTCATTCATTTTGAGAATGGGAGTTTTTCAACAGTCACAGGGACTAGAGATTAGTATTTTTTACTTAGAACTCAGCACTCAGCAGAACTCAGCACTCAGCAATTCTTCAAACTAGCGGGCTTTTCGTCCCGCACCAAAAAAGTTATATTGCAATACGGTTGAGTTAGCGTCAAAAACCTGATTTTGCCTAGGTTGGCTGAGGGACGTAGACGCGTAGCGGCTTCCCGCAGGGTAACCCAACATTTTCGGGGCTTTGTTGGGTAACGCTTACGCTCTACCCAACCTACAATTATCTTTTCGGCGCGCACCAAAAAATTATATTGTTAATTTTTCTAATCTGCTGTACTTTATTGCAGCTTGAATCTAATGTTTCGGTTTTGGGGATCAAAATATTAAAAATCGAAATATTCAACAAGGGGTTAAAGCACCGATGATCAATCGCTTAAAGGCTGATTATATCGGTTTTTTGGTTTCATCCTTGAAGCTGAATAGCTAGCACCTTGTCGTACTAGTGGTAGAAATTTTTGATAAAGCACACCTTAATGGAATGCAAGCACCTGATAACTGTTGGTTAAATTTCTGAAAAAGCTAAATTATGCATTTAAGCGGGTTCAAACACTCCTGGTGGAATGGGCACGAGTTGAGGCGTTGACAAACAAGTTCCTTGTCTGTACCAAATGCCTTCCACCTCAAAAGCCTCGAACTGAGTAGTAAGAATTGCCCAAGCTTTTTCGTTTAACCCAGCAGAATATGTCCAGGTGAATCGGCGATCGTTATATAATCTCTGCTCTAGTTCTGCTAGATCCTCAGGTAGCCAAAATTGGGTCATTACCCTGTGGGTAGCAATTTCTGGTGGTGTTTTTAACATTTCAGCCATTGGCTGATTCACAATAATTTGCTTGCGAGTATCTTGTCTAACGATGCTCACTGGGCGTTCGTTTTCTGCCGCAGCAACCATGCGGTACAACAACTCAGATGGAACGTGTAACTGGCTGCAAAACACAGCACCCTGATATTGCAATATCCGTTCCGCAGTTTCTGGCAATGTTGGCGGTTCTTTAGTCGCCATCCATGCGAAAAATTCAATTGGTTGTTTACAGCCTCGCCAACGAATCCGCACTTTCCCATTTATTTTGTATGCAGTTTCGCTGAGAGCGTCTCCGTAGCTTTGCGCTAAATGCGTGGCATCGCGCTTGGTAGGGGCAAAAATTGAAACCCCTTCATGAGACATTTTATAATTCCACCCCGGTAAGTTGAGGATTCTAAGAATACTCACACTCATCTTTTTTGACACCTCCAGAATCTCTATATACTTTTACACCCTTAATGTCCTGATACACGGAAACTTTATCCTGATATACAGAAACTTTAAATGTTTCTTCCCAAATCTTTTTTCTTTCCTCCTCGGGGATAGCTAAAGCCGATGTGATAATTGCGAAGTCTCCTGGTGTTGGGAGTACTTCACCTTTTGCCAGCGCTTGCAGGTTTTTCACTCCACAGCGCTTGAGTTTTGTCATATTGGCTTGTACTACATCAGCAATTGTTTTGGGTCTTTGTGCCTCTTCGGAGCGAGAACCAAGTTTTTTGGCCATCCACTCCTGAGTCATCTCTTCTATTGCGTCGCTTTGAGAAATGCCCAAGCGCGCACAGATGCTCTTGAATTCTAAAGCTAAATCCCGGGGAATATAGCCGCTTATTTGCTTGTAATCGTCAGAACGCCTTCTGTCCGTCATATCTCTCAAATGGTGAATTTAGTACTTGTTTCTATTTTCTCTCATGAAGTCGGAAATGCAAGACATTTTCTTATGTCACATTTAAATGACAACTTGACAAAAAAAAATGACAAGCTTAGTATGGTTTACATGGAGCAGTAAGCGGCTGAAGACTAAGAAACGGTAGACCACACCCGGGGCTAGCTGCGATTTTTTGTAGCTAGCTTCTCACCTTAATGTGCAAATTTAGGGTTTTTGACGACCCGTTGTTGTTAAGTATATATGCTTGTGCCCATTGTACAACAATAGAGCATAGATTTGCCTACTAAATTCTAATGTTGTACCTGGCTAATTTGGATGGACATCTACACTCTGTTACGAAAAATAAAATTCACTGCACAAATGATTTTTTTCAGAGTAACAAAGGTCAATCTCATTTTTTGTCTTATACAGTAGCAAGTTGCTGTAATGCATGATTACCTGGGGTTTGAACTCATTTAAGGTATCGAATCAACAATAACTATGACCCAATTAACCTTTGAGCAATTCGTCCATCCTCTCTCTGAGTTTCCTAACATTGTCCAAATCGAAGGTAGTGAAGAGCCAATGTTAGATTTGTATACTATGGCAGGACTGGTACTGTATACTGCATGTGCGAACAATAACCTTCACGCTAGAGAGAATATAGTTCAAACACTAGCGAACTACCCAGAGTTAGATGGCGATGCTTTGTTTGATCGTTGTCAAATGGGCGATCGCGCTGCAATTTTACAGATGATCTCGCTGATAGTTTCTGGATTGGAAAGCAGCTTAGAAGCGCTGACAGCCGTTTAGAGGCTAGATTGAAAATTTCTGCAAGTCGGTATTCGGTCGTAATTTGTATCGTTGAATGCGATACTGTGCGGTTAAAGATTATTACCTGAAATTTGGTTTAGGGGAAAGGTTAAAGGGTAAGGCGTAAAGGTTTTTTCTTTCCCATTACCCTTTTCCCCTTCACCAACAAGTATTGCCCTAGGGTGATGTTTTGGATTGCCAGCCATTGAGACAATATCCAAGAACATCACCTAGATTTTGATGACTAAGCTAGTTCTGCCTGCATCTGTACAAAGTGTTTTAGAGCAATACAGTGAGCCGGATGAGATTTTTACAGCAATACTGCCGATAGTTGGGGAAGTCTTGCAGTGCGATCGCTGTTTTCTCTATTTAAGAAATCCTCAAAATAAGTTTGCCAAAGTCGCCTATTGCTGGCGGCGTAATTCAGAAATACCTGATATTACTGACTCTGACTGGAGATTAGATCCAGAGTCTTTACCCCAAGAAGATCCTTTATTTGCAGCTGCATTACGGAATCAGCCTTCTGTTTATGTTGAAGATATAGAGACAGAAAGCCCAGAAGTAGTAAATAAAGAATTTGAGCGTCAGAATTTTGGACATAGGGCGCTAATTCATGCTCATTTGTGCCAAAATCAACAATTATGGGGAATTTTACAACCTTGTGTGTTTGGTAAAAAGCGGATTTGGTCAGAAAGCGATCGCGTTTTTGTGACTCAACTAGAAAGCCTACTTACACCTTTGGCAGTTACCTATGTCAAAACGGCAACTGATTACCCAACTTAACAAAAGCTGGAATTTTAGATCATCCCATAAGTAATTTAAATCTTAACGCTACAAGAATAGCATTTCACAAAAATACTCAGATCATCCACTTTCCTTAACTTCCCAAATCCCTTGAGATTCAAGTGATGGGAAGATTTTCTATAGAGAAGTTTTTAATTGCAAACTTCTTAGTTAGGGCTATGTTATCAATTTTCTATTGAGTAGCTATTTCCCAAAAAAGCTTGTACCCTAGCTATCACCGAATATCTTCATTTATCGGAGCATCTCATGCAATTAGCTCAAAAGCTTGGCATTGCGGCTGTTAGTAATATTATGGTCTTTGCCAGTATAGTAGCTTCTTCTGTAACATCAGCTAGTGCTTTTACCATAACTACTGGAGGTACATCAGTACCAGGGGCTGGTCAAATCTCTAGTGTCAGCAACACAAAAACCGTAACTTTCGACAATGGCATAGCACCAACGACTGGATATGCTAAATATTCTTCTAGTATTGAGACACCGACTATAGTTCAAGGTACTGTCAGTGGGCAATATGCTACACCATCAGGCGATCAAACGAAATATCTAACAATTGCTCCAGTGGGAGCTAATGTTTTAGGTAGTAATTCTCCGATCACAATAGCTTTGGCTAAAGCAGCTAATTATTTTGGTTTGTACTGGGGTTCGGTTGATGCGTACAATACTGTAGCCTTCTATAAAGGTCAGTCTTTGTTAGCAAGCTTTACGGGTAGTAATGTTCCTGGTACTACCGCTAGTGGCGATCAATCAAGTCCTGAAGATAACGTTTACGTTAATTTCTTCGCTGGCCAGGGCGAAGAATTTGACAAAATAATCTTAGCAAGCTCTCAAGTAGCTTTTGAAAGTGATAACCATGCGTTCAAAGAGGTTCCTGAACCATTGACTATTGGTGGCTCAATACTTGCTCTCGGTTTTGGGTGGTGGATGAAACGTCAACCCCTGCGACGGGGAATTCAAAATTCAAAATTCTCTCTGGGAAAGTCTTGATGTCGTTGGCAAGTCGCTGCGTGTCTACGGAGGAAACTTCCGCTTAGACTTTCCGCAAATTGACACTCCCCGCACTAAAGTGACGGGGATTCTACATTCACAGACTCATAAGGGATGAATTAAAACTTGCATCCCTTTCCAATACTTGTCGCTTAAGGGCAAAAGGGAAAGGGGTAAAGGGGCAAGAAAAAACCTTTAACCCTTACCCTTTCACCTTTTCCCCAAACCAAATTAAGAGTTGAAAATCCTTAACCGAGCAGTATTGCATCCCTTTCTCACTTAACTAAACGCCTTGGCAAAACATTTGCCCAAAAACACAAAAACCCTGGTTGAGCAGGGTTTCATGCGACAAAACTATGAACAAGGCACTGTTGATTTAACGACAATATTTCATTTCGTCTTCTAATTGACGAACTAGTTTATCGTCGCCGTTGGCTCTCGCTACTTGCAGGCGACGTTCGATATTTCTTTGAATATTTACTCTGTGAGCTTCTTTGGCTTTGTTCGCAACTTGTAATCTATTTGTATTCATAGCAATTACCTGGTCATCTTTCAGCTTTTTTGTCTTGCCTTCTTAATATAGCACAAATTTCGTAGCGTTTGTTACAGAAATTTCTGCTTCATTCTATATTTATAGATAGATATCCTATCTACCAATGGATCAATCGCAAATCCCTGATGGAAAAGCCCGTGTCGTGACGTTGTTAAGTGATTTTGGCGATCGCGATGTTTATGTAGCTGTGATGAAGGGTGTAATTGCTCAAATCAATCCCCAGCTAACGGTTATCGACTTAAATCACCAAATTCAACCACAAAATCTAGCAGCAGCAAGATTTTGCTTAATGGATGCTTATCCTTACTTCCCACAGGGGACGGTGCATATAGCTGTGGTAGATCCGGGAGTGGGTAGCAAACGACGAGCGATCGCAGTAGAGTTTGCCCAAGGATTTTTAGTAGGGCCAGATAATGGCATTTTCAGTGGCATACTCAGTCAACAACAGGCGATCGCAGCAGTTGAATTAACAAATCGTAACTATTGGCGGGTCACCGAAATTAGCCGCACATTTCACGGTAGAGATATTTTTGCACCAGTCGGAGCTAATTTAGCAAGCGGTGTGCCAATCCAAGAACTGGGACGAGAAATTGATCCCGCTAGTTTGGTACAGCTAGAGATCACAGAATGCCAACAAATAACAAATGTTATCACAGGCAGTATTCAATATATTGACCATTTTGGTAACCTAGTGAGCAACATTCCGGGGAGTTATGTGCAGGGTAAAACCTGGCGCGTACAAGTGCGAAGCTTGACAATACTGGGGTGTGAAACTTACAGCGATGTCAAAGTTGGTGAAGCCATTGCTTTGGTGGGTAGTCATGGCTGGGTAGAAATTGCCATTAATAGCGGTAATGCACAGTCACAATTGCAGATCAACTGGCAAGATAGTTTAGAGATAATACTGCTCAGTTAGAGATTTTCATCTTTGAATTTGGTTAGGGTAAAAGGGGAAAGGGTAAGGGTGAAAGGTTTTTTCTTTATCCTTCCAGCTGAACTGACAAGTGTTGAGGCTAGAAGTTCTACAATTTTGGATTTTGCGGAAAGTTGCGTGCGGGGGTTCCCCCCGTTGAGCAAACTTTCCAAGACAGATTGTGGATTGTGAAAGATTTATCGTAGAGATACAAATCCAGACTCATAACTAATCTATGACTACACAAACATTATCAGCACCAGAAGTTTATCAAGGTCAGTTTGGGGAATTTACAATTACTCAAAGCGATCGCACTGGGGTAATTATCTATCGCGCTGGGTTAATGGTAGCTGCACTTAGCTTTGCGATCGCTAGCGCTTTAGTGGTGTTCAACAATCAACCAGCAACTTTAGCAGCGCTAACTCCGCTATATGCTTGTTTTACACTGGCTCTCGGCGTGAGTTTATTCACCATCCATATTTATATGCTGACACTGCACCGAATGTTACAGGCTTTTTGGGCAATTGGTAGCATTGCAGCAGTGGGATTGGCTCTTTATAGCAGTGAGCCTTTAGCTGTTACCGTTTACAATCATCCTCTTACCTTATTTGGTATTGGATTTACCTTTGTAGCACTGACAGGTATTTATTTCAAAGAAGCTTTTTGCTTTAATCGCTTAGAGACTAAGGTATTAACTTTTACCGTACCACTATTGTTGTTAGGGCATTTGGTGGGAATTTTACCAATTCAAGCAGAACAAGTTTTACTGGGAATTTGGGCAACTTTGTTTTTAGTATTTGCATTGCGGAAAACAGTGCAAGCAATTCCTGCGGATATTGGCGATAAATCTGTGTTTACTTATTTGAAACAGCAGCGTTCAAATAAGGGTTAATGCAGAAGAGAAAAAATCGTCAGAGATTAAAACTCCCCAAAATCCGATTAATTAAACGCCAAGAAATGTGGATTTTGACGGTTCAGGGATGGATAATTGCGATCGCGCTAGTTGCGGCTTTACTATTTTTCGCAATTACTCATATACATCCATTTCTAGCCGTCAATGCTCCTATCAAATCAGCAAAAATATTGGTGGTGGAAGGATGGGTACCAGATTATGCACTCCAAGAGGCGATTAGTGAATTTAATCGGCGGAATTATCGCCAAATTATCACCACAGGCGGAACATTAGAGCAAGGAAGTTATTTAAGCGAATATAAAAGCTTTGCTGACTTAGCCGCAATCACATTAAAAAAATTAGGTGTAGCACCAGAGAAAGTGATAGCTGTTCCTGCACCTTATGTAATTAAGGATCGTAGCTATGCATCTGCTAACGAATTTAGTCGCTGGTTAGCCAATTCAGAGTTTAAAGGAGAATCAATCAATCTATTCTCTTGGGATGCTCATACTCGTAGAAGCTGGTTACTATTTCAAAAAGTATTAACTCCTCATACTCAAGTAGGCGCGATCGCATCTACAAACAAAGACTACAATCCCCAGCAATGGTGGCGTTACAGCCAAGGCGTACGGACAGTCTTAGATGAAGCGATCGCATATATTTATGTCCAATTTGTTAACTGGAAGGCTTAAATTGGGGTTTGTCATTTGTTATTTGTCATTGGTCAAGGGTCAAGAGTCAAGAGTCAAGAGTCAAAATAGATATTTCCCCATTCCCCATTCCCCATTCCCCATTAACACCTCAGCCGAAATTGGGAATACTCTAACCAAGGCTGTGAGGATGAGAAAGTGGGAGAAGAACGTGCGTATTGGTTAGCTTGGTCGCAAATTTCTGGGATTGGCCCTGTATTTCTGCGGCGTTTGCAGCAGCATTTTGGTACGCTGGCTATAGCTTGGAAAGCAACAGCGGCGGAATTGTCGCAGGTAGAAGGTTTTGGTTTTCAGACTTTAGAAAAAGTAGTCAAACAGCGATCGCGTTTGCAGCCAGAACAATTATTGCTTAAGCACCAGGAAGAAAACCCCCATTTTTGGACACCAGCAGATACAGATTATCCTCGCTTGCTATTAGAAACACCCAGTCCACCCGCCTGTTTGTACTATCGCGGTGAAGTGGAATTGCAAGAAAATCTGGGAAATAAACCTTTAGTGGGTATTGTTGGGACTCGTCAACCTTCAGATTATGGCATCCGTTGGACTCGCCAAATTAGTACAGCTTTAGCCAAAAACGGTTTTACAGTAGTTTCGGGAATGGCTGAGGGCATTGATACTGAAAGCCATGCGGCTACAATTAAAGCTGGTGGGAGAACGATCGCAGTTTTAGGTACAGGTGTCGATATTATCTATCCACCCAAAAATCGGGAACTCTACAAGCAGATTTTGACTGCGGGATTAGTCGTCAGTGAATATCCCGCTAAAACTCCACCCGATCGCAGTCACTTCCCCCGGCGTAATCGGATTATTGCAGGTTTGAGTCGCGCCATTTTAGTTATCGAAGCACCAATCAAATCAGGTGCGTTAATTACAGCCACCTACGCTAATGATTTTGGTAGAGATGTTTACGCCTTACCTGGCAGAATTGATGATTACCCATCCCAAGGTTGTTTAAAATTAATTAGTCAAGGCGCTTCAATAATTCTCAAAGAATTAGACGAACTGTTAAAAACCCTGGGAGCAATACCACAAATCGACGTAGTGCAAGAATTTTCAGCACCCCAGCAGTTAAGTTTGCCAGATTTAGCACCGGAACTGCAACAGGTAATCAATGCGATCGCTTCTGATGCTTTACCATTTGATTTTATTATTCAAAAAACTGGCATGGATGCTGGTTCAGTTTCCAGTGCCTTATTACAACTAGAATTGATGGGTTTAGTATCGCAACTCCCAGGAATGCGATATCAAAAAGTTTGATAGTTGCATCAAAGATTGAAAAGGTTATTTATAAAGAAATCACTGTAGGGTGTGTTAGGCGCTTATTGCCAAGATGATTTGTCACTAAATAACTATCCTAGCGCCTAACGCACCATCCATGCGGCGGTGCGTTACGGCTAAATTTCATTGTCTCTGTGTCCCAAATACTTTCATAGCCGTAACACACCCTACTTGGCTCATGTTAATTTAAGTTAACGTTCACCATATTCCATACCATTGGCTTCAGCGTAGCGGTGCATAAAACGCATAAATCTTTCCCAATGGTCATCTTGCTCAATTTCAAATTTACATTCAACTCGCTGTAATTCATCGCCTTCATCACCACCAAAAATGAAGCGAGTAGAAGAAGGAGTCACATTAACTTCGCCTTCTTCATCCGTTAAACGTAATGAATTTAAAGATGGTTTAGTAAAGCTATTAAACCCTTCCAAAGCTTGTAGTTTTTCAAAAAACATTACTACTATGCGTTTACCAGTGCGAACTTCACGCCGCAAACTCACATTACTAAGTTCTTCAAAAATTCCCGCAAAAAATTGGATAGAAGGTGTTGTTGATTCCATATTTAAATGAAGAATTAAAAAGTATGAAGGATAAAGGATGAAGCTTAGAAAGCATCAGCTTTCACACTTCATCCTTTTGATGAGTATTCTTCATTTATTTTCAGTCTTCAGCGGTGTTCAGTAATTCGTAATTCGTAATTCGTAATTAAGAACGTTAGGTTTTATCTGGGTTTGCAGGTTTAAATATTCTGTCGAATTCCCAAAAATTAGTATAAAAATCTACAAACTCCACATGCCCAATTAAAACCTTTGTGGCTGCTGCCCAATACCATATGCGTCTAAAAATAAACGATAATTCCTATATTCGCCCAAAAAAACAGAAAAATTATTTTCCCCCTGCTCCCTGCCCCCTGCCCTCTACCTTATCTCGGTGGGTAATATGGGGGATTCATTACTGGATATGGATAACCAGTATTCGGCATAGGATTGACCATACCATTTGGGTAAGGTGCCATAACTGGGGCAGGATAACCATTCATTGGTAATACATTACCCCCATTGTTGGGCATCATCGGCACATTGTTAACGCCGTTATTAGGCATTACTGGTACAGTATTAACACCACTGTTGGGCGCAGAGGGTGACATAACTGGAGTCTGATAACCAGTGGTTGGTGCAGGACTGCTTGTCACATTGGGGATGGCACCATTTTGGCTAAATTGTTGGTAAGCTGCACGCGATATGCCGCTAATCAGTTTTTCCGCACGCGCATCGTTATTGGGACGCTGTACCATGACTGCGGCTATGTAGCGCTTACCCGTTGGCATATCTACTAAACCAGCATCTGCCAGCATTGTACCAATATCGCCTGTTTTATGGGCAATAGTAGCGCCTGTACCCAAACCAGATGGAAGCAGGGTGTCTTTTTCAGTTTGGCGCATGATATCAAGTAGGCGATCGCGCGATCGCATATTCACCAAGTTCCCTTGATTTACCATCGCCATTAATGTGGCTAATTCTTTGGGACTGGTGGTATTGGTTCCTTGTAAATCGGGGAGTTGATTACGAATGGCTGTGGTTGTCAAACCCCAACTGCGGAATCTTTGGTTAACTGCTTCTATTCCTCCCAAGCGCGCAATCAGCATATTTGTAGCTGTGTTGTCGCTAATGGTAATCATTTTAGTCGCAACTTCTAAAGCCGTGTACTGGGTTCCCGCCGGCTTGTATTGCATATTTCCGGAGCCGCCTGCAATCATACTTTGCTGCATAGTCAGCATTTCATCTAGCCGGATTTTCCCTGCATCTACATCTTGGAAAAAGGCTACCAAGATGGGGATTTTAATGGTACTAGCTGAGGGGAAACTGGCGGAACTATTAATATCTACATAGGAACCCGTATCTAAATCAACCAACAGCACCCCTGGCGTAAGATTGGGGTTTGCAGCCGCCAGGTTTTGCACAGCAGTTTTTAATGAGGGAATTTCTTGTGATAAAGATAAGCCGGATGGTGTTGCAGCATTGGGGGTAGGTTGGGTTTGGTTTTGTCCCGCGTTGGTATTAGATGAGGATGAAGAAGTAGGAGTCATCCGCGAAGCTGGATCTAATATAGATAACACCGTACCCATAATGGCACCAATACCAACACCTACGATTAATAGCCGTAAGGTATATAGCAGGGTTCTGGCCATTGGCTTTAAACGCGTCTTGCGCGATCGCACCACAGTTTTTGCCACCCCATACTGGTTTACCCGCACTGTCTTTAACTTCACAGTGTTGGGTTGTGTCTGAGGAGTGGCTACCTTGTTTCTAGGTATGGGTTTGACTGCTGCTGGCATCACTAATCCTGCCTTGGATCTGGAGCCACTAGCCACCATTGGCGAATAACTGTTACTATTTGTTACACGCGTTAGTGGAACTTCTTTTGCGCCAGCACGCTTTTGGCTAGGCACTTTTGCCTTCTTTTGTTCCACCTTTTGGACTTTGCGTGGACGTTGGCGGCGGTTTCTGGGTTCACGCCGCGAGAAAGGTATTTGTTTGTCAATCGATTCTGACACGGCTACTCCTTGCGACCCAATACACTTGTTTATGCCAACTCCCAAACCAAAAATTTCTTCTCAAGCACTGAAATACAGACATCACTTTTTGCCACTAAGTAGCATTTTTGTGTTTAGTTTAGGCCATATTATCTATTTTGGGGGGAGTAATGGGTATATGTTAATCTACGAATCGCAGTTTTTGCGATCGCTAGCATTTGTCAGTGCCCATTCTACCTGCCGCAAAATTCCCCGCAACATCGCTACTTCCGTAGTTTGCAGGTGTGTACGATTATATAATTGGCGAAATTTTTCCATCCGGCTGGCTGCGGTATGGGGGTAAAGATAACCAATTTTCAGCATTAAAGATTCTAATTGTTGGTAATATGCTTCCAGCATCTCCCAGGGAGCAAGTTCTGTGGCTAGGGGAGGCTGAGTTTCTAATTGCTCTGTAGATTGCGCCAGTTCGTAACAACAAACAGCTACGGCCATAGCCAAGTTTAAGGATTGATAATTTTTATTACTAGGAATAGTAACGAACCTTTGAGCATAATTTAATTCTTCATTGCTTAATCCCCGATCTTCCCGTCCAAAAATCAGCGCCACTGGCTTTTCTGGTTCTTCGAGTAACCAAGGAAGTGCAGTGCGGGGATTTTCTAAAGGCGTTTCCCAACTGCTAACTCTTCCTGCGGTGGCTATTACCCGCACACATCCTTGTAAAGCTTCTGGCAATGTTGCCACCACCACGGCAGATTGTAAGATTTCTTTGGCATGAACCGCCATTTTCATTGCTTCTTTAGACAGGCGATCGCATTGGGGATTGACGATTACTAGTTGATGCAAGCCAAAATTTTTCATTACCCTGGCGATTGAACCGACATTCATGGGCCCAGCTGGTTCTACCAACACAATTCTCACCCCAGCTAATCCCATTTATGACCTCCAGCGATCGCAGCTAATAAACTAATTCTCGCTATTTTACCTTTTGCGGAAGATTGTCATAGAAATTATTTTAGCGATTTTGGCGGATGCCGTAATTTTTGTAGTGAATATCTAATATCAGTCTAATATCATGTTCTATGGGTTACCGATCAAAAGTCAGGGACAGTGTCACGCAGTTATGCTGAGACCCAAAGGAGTGAGAAAGTTGCAGTATATTCTCGGAGGCGAGATATATAGCGAGTTTCCCTCTTTGGTATTAGTCACGTTAAGAAAGTTACATCGAAAATTGGAGGGATTTTATAGGATAGCGATCGCATAATCTTTGTCATTATTAGTATTTTTTTGACAAAAAATACTCTACGACTGATCAATACTTTTGCTAAGAAATTAGCACTGACACATAAAGGTGCAAACTTAGTATGAAATTTAACTATCTTCAACTCGGAGTTGCAAAAATTATCTCAGTACACATCTAGTTAAGTTCTAAGAAATATTACAGCAACAATTAAGATGTTTATTATTTGTAACTGTATATAGCTATATACCTATAAAATAAATTAAATAGCTCACTGTCACCCAATGTTATAAGCTTCAGGGTGGCTATGCTCATGATTCATCCTTTACTGACAATCAACTTGTATTGATCTAGACATAATATAAATTTTTGTTGGAGGTTTTTTCGTTTTTATACAGTTAGAAAAGTTACATAAAATATTCTATTTTTAGAGTAAAAAAATTGTGAAATCTAGGTAGCAATATCAACCAACGTTTAAGAACATAGACTAGCTCCTACAATTTTTTTGCCCAATAATTTAATAGATTACTTTTCAGTATTTTCACTGAAAAGTAATCTTGAATATATATTGTTGGTTTCTCTTTGTCACGCTAGCATGATTATTTATAGTCACAGCCAAAATCAATAGTTAAGTACTATGAGGGCAAATAAAATGTATCTTGCTAGCATAAAAGTTTTTATGAACCCAGACATCAGGAGTTGCTAGAGATGAAACGAAATATACCATCTCAGTTGATGAAAAATAGTGCTAAGCAATGTGCGCGCGCTCATAGAGAGGCGGAAATAGCAAAAAAACGCGCCGCCCAGAAATCCTACAAATTGTTACAGCCAAGAAAAAAACAAAGTGGGCTAAATTATTTAGAACAGCGATTAACTGATGTTGATGAAATTAATGCAGAAATAGCAGATTGGATCGGTGAGTTGCAAACCATTCTAGAGCATACTCTGGCAGTAGAAGAGACAATTTCATTTGACAACTTACGGATTCGAGATACATTTCCCGCAATGGAAACACCACAGCATTTATCCATTGCATCGCCACAACCACAATTTCAAAAACCACCTTCTTTACCTCATTGGTTGACGCAACGGTTACCTTTTTTAGAGCGAAGATATCAGAAGGCACTGCAAAAGGCTGAATCAAACTATCAAATTGCTAAACAAGAATACGAAGAAAGAGAAACCAGTCGTCAATTATCACTAGAGCGCTTAAAAGCTAATTACGAATGGCATAAACATACTGCCATTTTAGAAACTAAAAAGCGCAATGCAGAGGTAGATGAATTAGAGGAAGCTTACCAGGCTAGAGCCGAAGCTGCTGTAGTTCTTTACAATGAAATGGTATTAGAAAAGTCAGAATATCCATCCTTAGAGGATTTGCAATACATATCCTATACAGACGAAGACAAGGTGGCATTTCCTCAGCAATTTCAAGTGGCTTATTTCTCGGCAGCAAAACAACTAGTAATTGATTATGAACTCCCGACTTGGAAAATTATTCCTACAATTGCAGAAGTTAGGTACGATGGTGGGAAAGATGAGATTTATGGGATTCCGAGAACGTTAAGAGAAATTGAGGAATTATATCAAAATATAATAGCTGCCATTACTTTACGAACAATTAGCGAAGTTTTTGCAGCAGATCTAGGTCAACACCTAGATTTTGTTGTATTTAATGGCTTTGTGCAAAAATTGGACTTCAACACAAAAAAGCATATTTCAACCAACTTAATCTCAGTCAAAGCCTCTAAAGATAGTTTCAGCAATCTCAATTTCAGCACAATTGATACACTCACCTGTTTACGGAAATTAGGGGCACAAGTGTCATTACATCTAACTGCTATACAACCAGTACAATCAATTACTGAACTTAATATAGTCAATGAGAAGGTGATACTGAAAGAAGATATTGGTTAAAGATAGCAGGTGTGCTATTCCATCTATAGACTCAAGGCTATAGGAATCTAAAAATTGTCTGCTTTGGCAAATGTCATCAGAAATTTTTAGCCGAGGTGAGCAATAAAGGATTAAGTTTTGTGGTTGCGTTTTCAGGGTGCTAGTAATCGGTAAAAATCTCACATATCCCCAATGGGAAGAGATGAGATGTAAAAATCTTCTCCACAACACTAAATCTTTGAACAATTAAATCTAAATCTTGTGTCGAGAGAATAAATAGCGCGCTCTAAGCAGTACAATGTCCGATGGTTTCATTAAATATGCCACGGCCCGCGCAATGAGAAGAACCAAGAAGATTTGGTTGCAAAAGTTACTCAAAAAGACAATTATCTTACTATTATTATTTGGTTTATTAATAGTAGGATTTGCCACCTATACTGTAAGGCAATCCTTTCCCAAAGAAAATGGAGCGATCGCACTTGCAGGGCTGAAGGCTGAGGTAACAGTCCAACGCGATCAATGGGGTGTACCGCATATTTATGCTACCAACTCCCATGATTTATTTATGGCACAAGGGTATATCCATGCTCAAGACCGCTTTTGGCAAATGGACTTTTGGCGACACATTGGTTCCGGGCGACTAGCAGAGATGTTTGGTTCTTCTCAAGTAGCTACTGACAAATATCTGCGGACAATGGGTTGGGCGAGGATAGCGCAGCAAGAAATCCAACAAGTGAATGCAGAGATGAAGGCATATTTGGAAGCTTATGCTCAAGGGGTAAACGCTTATTTAGCAGAGCATCAAGGCAGTGCTATTAGTTTAGAATATGCCATGTTGAAATTGCTTAATCCTGGGTATAAGCCGGAACCTTGGCAACTACTCCACTCCCTCACCTGGGGTAAAGTCATGGCTTATGATTTGGGGAGAAACTTTGAGCGCGAAATTGAACGTACCATTTTACTGAAAAACTTAAATTTGGCTCAGGTAGAAGAACTATTTCCCCCATACCCCCAAGATTTACCAGTCATCTTACCTGATTCGCAAAAACGCAAAACAGGCGAACAGGATGATTTTGACGAAACACAATTAATTGCTGCTCATATTACAGATTCTCAATTACCCATTACCCAAGCCTTAGCCACAATTACCCAACCTATGAAGGCTTTAGAAGAGTTGATTGGCTCAAGAGCAATAGGTATAGGCTCTAATAATTGGGTAATATCTGGTTCCCGCACCACTACAGGCAAGCCAATATTAGCAAATGACCCCCATTTAGCAGTACAAATGCCTTCGATTTGGTATGAAGTCGGTTTGCACTGTACGCCTAAAAATAGTGAATGTCCTTACAACGTCACGGGTTTTTCCTTTGCGGGGATGCTAGGAGTAATTATCGGTCATAGCGATCGCATTGCTTGGGGTGTCACCAATGTTGAACCAGATGTGATGGATTTGTACATTGAGAAAATCAACCCTGCAAACCCTAACCAATATGAGGTAAATGGCAAATGGGTAGATATGCAACTCGTACAGGAGACAATTCAAGTTGCGGGAAGTAAGCCAATTGTCCAAACAGTACGCTACACCAGACATGGGCCAATTCTTTCAGATGTTTCCGCTAAACTTCAGCAGTTTCCGGCACAAGGTGGCGTAGAAGTTCCGCCAAAATATGCTGTAGCCCTACGCTGGACAGCTTTAGAACCTTCCACCCTGGGATACGCCATTCCCCTAATTAATCGCGCTCAAAATTGGCAAGAGTTTCGCCAAGCCGTAGAGAACTTTGATGTCCCAGCCCAGAACTTTGTTTATGCTGATGTTGATGGCAACATTGGCTACCAGATGCCTGGTAAATTCCCTATCAGGGCTAAAAGTAAGGGGCGCTATCCGGTTCCTGGCTGGACAGATGCATACGAATGGCAAGGCTATATTGACTTTGAGCAACTACCCACAAGTTTTAACCCACCCCAAGGTTATATTGCTACCGCAAATAACTTAGTACAAAATAATTATCCTTATTTAATTACTACAGATTGGGTTTATGGCTACCGCGCCCAGCGGATTGTGGAGATGATTGCCAAGTCACAGCAAATTCTCTCCTTACTGGATGTAGAGTTGATTCAGGGTGACAACCAGAATTTAAATGCCCAAACCCTAGTACCTTTCTTCAATAATCTTTCCCTAAATAATCCACCATACGAAGCCGCCAAACAGCTGCTACTAGATTGGAACTTACAGCTAGAAATGCGATCGCCCGCAGCCGCTTTATTTGAAGTCTTCTGGAAACACTTACTAGCCGAAACCTTCCACGATCAATTACCCCCAGAATATTTTCCCGATGGCGGCGATCGCTGGTATGCTGTGGTGAAAAATCTTATCAAAAAGCCCAATAGTAGCTGGTGGGACAACCGCAACACTGCAAAAGTAGAAAACCGCGACGAAATTCTCCGCCAGTCCTTCACCAAAGCTGTAGATGAACTCGAACGCCTTCAAGGTAAAGACCCTAAATCCTGGAACTGGGGTGATTTACATACGGTGACTTTTCGGAATGCTACCTTGGGTAAATCTGGCTTAGCACCCATTGAGGCTTTATTTAATCGTGGCGCATTTCCCACTTCTGGTAATGGTGAAACAGTGAATGCTAATCGCTGGAAAGCAAATAAATCGTTCGAGGTAACTGATATTCCCTCCCTCCGCATGGTCGTAGATTTAAAAAATCTCGATAACTCCGTAGCCATTCATACCCCTGGTCAATCAGGACACGCCTTCCACACCCACTACACAGACATGATTGACCCCTGGCGCAAAATTGAATATCACCCCATGCTTTGGGAAAAGCAAAAAGTAGATACTAATACGACTGCAACATTGAAATTGCGGGTGAAGTAGGGAATGGGGAATGGGGAATGGGGAATGGGGAATGGGAAATGGGGAAATATCTATTTTGACCCTTGACCCTTGACAAAATCAATTCGCCTTCGGTAGCTTTTCAATTTGCTGAGTAAAGTATGTTTCATCATACTTAAGTTGTTGGGCTAATTCTAAGCCTTTTTGAAAAGCGCCTAGTGCTTGAGGGTACTGTTTGCTCTCAACATACATTTGCCCTATTTGGTCGTATGCTTGCATCATGCCGTAAAAATTACTAGCTTTTGTTTGCGCTTCAATTAAAATTTGGCTAGTTTGCAAGGCATCGTTAATTTGACCTTGAGAACGGTACAACGCAATTAACTTCTGCAAAGCTTCACCAGCATCGACATATTGCTCTAATTCCCAAGCCGTAGTATATGCTTGTTGATAATTTTTAAATGCTTCTGGTAATAAAGCGGGGTTTTCCTTGGCTAATGCTTGGTAATTAGAAGCGATCGCCAATTTTAATTTGGGTAATGAAGTAGTATTATTCTCCGCAGTATAAACTTGTTCTAGCTTGTTCAGTATATTTATGGATTGTTGGAAGTCTTTACCCTGTTCGTATATGTAAGCTAGCTCTTGTAAATATGCTACTTCGTTTAATTTATCACCTTGAGCCGTAGCTAAACTTAATAATTGTTGATAAGTAGTTGCAGCTTGAGGATAATCAAACCAAGCCAGATGCACTTCCCCAATGCTTTTTAGGGTATCGATGATAGCAGTAGTATTTTTTTGTTCTAGAACTACTGTCAAAAGTCGATTGTAAACCTCTAGAGCCTGTTTAGGCGATCGCACTTGTTCATAAGCGCCACCCAGCGATCGCAATAATTGTAAATCAAGTAGTGGCTGAGATAGGGCTTGCTGTTGGATAGCTTGCAAGCGTTGGGTAATATATTGCACCTGTTCGCGATTATTTTGATTAAATGCGATCGCCCCAACCCGTGACAACGCTTGCACTTCTGTTAATGAACCATACAAGCGGCGTAAACGTAATTCTCGATTCCACAGTTCAAACGCCGCTACCGAATCTCCCGCTTGTAACTTAGCCGCAGCTTCCTGATTTAACTGATCGATTTGCGGTTCTAGCTGTTGTAGTTGTGCAGGAGTCAACTTCGTCGGATCGCCCAAAGGTGATAGTAAGGGATCGGGGATAATATTCTCTAGTGGACTAGGCGGAAATTTATCTGGCTGTTTCGGCTTTTGGTTCTGCGCCAAAGTCAACGAGCCGCTAAACTGCCAAAGTATAGCCGCAGTTACAATTACACTTAAGAGACGTAGCATAGATACTTTACCTGGTTTGGAGTAATTTACATGGTGAGTTATTAAGCTTTTACCCCAGCCACAATGCTTGCTGTAGCGACATTCTTTCATTTTCAACTGCTAATCTCCCAAGCCCTAACCTAAACTACCAGTTTGATGGACGCATAAAGCGATCGCAATTCTCCCAGATGGTTGGGGATTGGGGACTGGGGATGTGGGAGATGAGGGAGATAAGGGGGATGAGGGAGAAATTTCTATTACCAATTACCAATTACCAATTACCCATTACCCATTACCAAACCCCAAATAACAAGCATGAAGCTTTAAAATACTTCAAGTGGATTTTATAGCAATTATTTGATTATCTGTAATGACTCACTCTACGGACATTGCTACCTTAGCTCGCTGGATGGCAGCTGACTTTAGCAATCAAGAACAAGCTTTTGACAACCCACCTCTTTATGCCCATATTCGTGTGTGTATGCGTCCCCTACCTGTCGAATTTTTATCAGGGGCGAGTTTGTTTTTGGAACAAGCTTATGATTATGCGCTCTATGACCCATATCGCTTGCGGGTATTGAAGTTAGTTACTGTAGGCGATCGCATTCACATTGAAAATTACACTGTTAAAGAAGAAAAAAACTTTTACGGTGCTTCCCGCGATCTCGAAAAACTTGCCACCTTAAAGATTGATGACATAGAAAAGTTACCAGGCTGTGACATGATTGTCGAATGGACTGGCAATAGCTTCAAAGGTAAAGTTGAACCAGGGAAAGGTTGCATCGTCTTTCGCAAGGGGCAAAAAACCTATCTCGATAATGAATTTGAAATCACCGCAGAAACATTTATGAGCCTCGATAGGGGAAGAGATCCAGAAACTGACGAACATCTCTGGGGATCTGTCGCCGGGCCATTTCACTTTGTCCGTTGGAAAAGTTTTGCTGATGAAGTGAAATTATGACAGTAAAACGCGATCGCTCCTAGTAGGGTTTCCATACAGTTAGATGCGATCGCGCTAAGTACAAAAACTTAATTTCTCCTTGATTGTCGTAAAAATCAGAAATTTCTCCCAACAGAGGATGTCTTTTAGCTAAAATATTGTTAATATAGGTAAGCACAACTGCGGCGGCATAGCCAAGTGGTAAGGCAGAGGTCTGCAAAACCTCCATCCCCCGGTTCAAATCCGGGTGCCGCCTTAAGGCTTTCAGCCTTCTAAGGCAATCTCAAATAACTAAACTAGGGTAACTTGATAGTCAAACTGATAGTCAAGGGGTACTTTTAGGGTCAAGTTGACTTAATAAGGTAGTAAGCCTTGATTGCCTCCTATGTCTATCAAATCCCTAAAGGTTACCCTGAATGATGAACTCTATACCCAGTTACAAGACTTGGCTGCCCGCAATAATATCTCTATGGCAGCCCAAATCAGGTACCTTGTCTCTCAAGCAATCCCAGCCAGTAGACCTAAGCTCGACCCTTGAGAAGCTTAATAAGGCTGTTGATGAGAACACCAGGGCTATCGATAAGTTAACTAAGTATTTAGAGGCTAAGGGGTTATGAATAAGAATAATATCTGGCATCTGTTGACCCCTGAACAGCAAGCCAGGCTCCTAGAAGTCCTAAAGAGAAGACAAGGACAGCCCCCAGCAGAATACAGACCTACCTATGGTGAGTTAAGGGCAGCCTGGAAAGCTAAGAACAATATTAAATAATCCTTAAGACCCTCTGGTTAACCCCTAGAGGGTTTTTAGTTTATCTGAGGGATACTGTAGGTCATCCGGTAAACCTAAATCTACTCAAAATGGGTTAACCAAGTAATAAAAGTTACCTGAAATCTATTGCCACTAGTAGTAATACTGTGATATTATGGTGGTATCACATAGGAAAGAAGTATCACTAATGGCTACTAATAAGCAAGCTTTCCTGTTAAGACTTCCTGAAGAACTAGACAGCCAGATAAAATCCCAGTCACTTCACTTGGGTATCAGTAAACACCAGTTCATCATAGATGCCATCAGTAACCAGCTAGGGAACCAACCAGAAACCCCGGTAACCCTGGAAGACATAAAGGCACAACTAGAGGCACTACAGGGGCAGATAAAAGCCCTGCGGTAACCCTTAGAGACTACTTAAGGTGGCATAGAGTTTAGTCTATGGTAACTATAAGAAAGTCCAATGGTTAGGATTTTAATATTCCATTGAATATCATCTATGGCTTTCTGATAGTCATCAGTGATTACTCTATACCAATGGCTGTAACCCTGATTATTTGGTAAGGGTTTAGCTTGACTCTAGGAAATGACACTTTATTAGAGAAGGGACTAAAGGGAGTAACCCAAATGATTACCAAACCACACAAGATTACTGTTAAGGCAAACCCCCAGGAACTAGCACTTATTAAGGCTAATGCGGCTAAGGCTGGGTATTGTTTATCAGAGTACATCAGGTTAGCTGCTATGGGGCTACCTGTACAGCCTAAAGATGTCTAAATATCAAATAGGGTCAACCAGTTAGCAGCTAGTAGACCCTTAAGACCAAGTATTCAAGTTAAACACATTAGGGCAGATTGCCCAAAGGAAATATATGTCAGATTATATCACATCTAATGGTATTCAGTCAAGCTTTGATGCTTTTGATGATGAGGATGATAGTACCAAAGGACAAAGATTATTGGCTTGGTTAGGTGCTGTAGACTTCTTTGGTAGTTCTGTGAGTTCAGGTGGTGACAAGTCTAAATATGCTGACCCTAAGCATGGTAATGACCCTGATAAAGCTAGGAAGTTAGCTAGAAAATATATCCAAGAGTCCAGAGAAAGAGCTTATGCCTTCTGGCAAGTCTTTGAGGCTGTTTATGGGAAGCATTTAGAGTTAGATGGATGGGCTGAGGTTCCCTACTACCAAGGTGAAGCTACTACTAGACCTAAGCTGATAGCTAAACTAGAGAAAGCTTTGCAAATGTCTTCTCCCCAAGCATCTAAGGGCTTCTATGAGAGACAGTTAGACCTAGTGCTGGAGAATAAAAAGTTCCAACCAGTTAAGAAATACCTAGAACAGAACTATAAGGAACACTCAGAGTATAAAGTCTGGATTAACCATCTAAGCTTTGAGGAAATAGAAAAGTTAGGTAAAGAAAAAGGCTTCAAAGGTAACCCCCCTTATTATATTGAGAAAGGTTTCCAGCCTCTACCAGAATGGGACAGATTAGGGGAAGTCTTATTTGGTACTGATGACCCGCTAACCCAAGAGATGATTACTGCTTGGCTATGTGGGGCAGTCAAGAGAGCATTAGACCCCGGGTGCTACATGAAGCGGTCACTAATCCTCAAAGGTGACCAGGATGCTGGTAAGTCTGCTTTTACTAGAATACTAGCTAAGGACTGGGGAACAGAGCTAAGGTCTGGGACTTCTGAGGCGGATATCATTCGCCAATGTAAGTTTACCTGGATTATGGAGTTATCAGAGTGCGACCGCTTATTTAAGGGTAAAGAAGCTAGTGTCTTAAAAAGCTTACTTAGCACTACCAAGGATACCTACATCCAGAAGTATAAAGAGGCAGATGAGGCAAGTGTAACTGAGCGGGTTACTCTGTTTATTGGTACTACTAATGAGTCTAAGTTTCTAGTCGATACCACAGGTAATAAAAGGTTCTGGATTATAGACTTAGCCGATGGTTGGAAGTTACCCCTAGCCTGGTTAGAGGATAATGTAGACCACCTTTGGGCTACTGCTTACCATAAGTTAGTTAATAATGGGCATCCCACTGACTTATCAGAGGATAACCAAGTTGCCTCAGAGGTTAGAAACAGGGATTACATGGTCGAGGGTAGCTGGAATGAGCAGCTAGAGGTGTCCCTAAGTAAGGTAACTATGGATGGTAAGTTCCCTGTGGCTTTTAAGGTAGTTGATATCATGTATGCTATGGGTCTTAGAGGTGAGACACATGGGAAGAATAAGACTGCTATCATAAACAGCCTTAAACAGTTAGGGTATATACAGGGGACTAAGAAGGTACTAGGGAAACCAGAGAAGCTTTACTGGTTAGCTAGTGTGAACCCCTCAGATATTTACCCAGCAAGATTTAATACAGATAGGATGGTCTGGGAAACTCTAGATAAGGATAATCCAGATAAGGGTTACAGATAAGCACTAATGAAGACCCTGGTTAGTTCTAGGGTCTTTTATTTACCCTAGCCGCTCCAATGCGCTTAAATGGTTACCCTTAGATTACCCCTGGTTACCTCGGTTACCTCCTGGTTACCTCTAGAGGTAACCGATAGGATTCATAGGGGGTATAGCTTTCAGCCTGTAGGTTACCTAGTTACCTCTATTTTATGAAACAGATATCACCCAGTACCTACATAGAACCTAATGGGTAAAACCAAGGTAACTAGGTAACCCATAGGCTAGACCTTATACTGTATAAGGGTTCTAGTGGTTACCTCTAGAGGTAACTTAGAGGTAACCAGAGAGGTTACCAGAGGTAACTGGTAAACCCAAGGCTACTCTATGACTCATATTAGTCATCCCCTTGGACTAACTCAACTTCCCCTAGCTCAAACTGAGTAAAATCATTTATTTTGACTAGATAGGTTAACCTATAGCACAATAAGTTTATTATTGTCACAGAGTCATTTTAGATACTTATCACTAGTTAGTATCACAGGTTAACCTATTACTAATGTTATAGGTTCAAGGTTAACCATGAGGGTATTAAACATTTTCCCTACAGGTAATAATAGGCAGGTAAAGATAGTTTATGTTGAGACACTAACTAAGGCAAACATACTCAATCTATGGGTTGAGTCAAGGGCTTATCCAGATAGGTATATTCTGGCTGATGCTTCAGATATAAATGAGTTACAGCAGGATGTTCCACCTAATGAAGTAACTACACTAAGTGAATATTTAGAATCTAAAAATATTGAGGTCAATAGGTCTGATTTTCACAAGTTAGCTAATCTGATAGTTAAGTTATACAAAAGTCAATATATGTCTAACCCTCGGAAGATTGCCAGAAAGGATACCCAAGGAAGATTCCTTAAGAAATCTTATGCATATCATGATGATGAGCTATGGGTTATAGAAGAAGCATTAAAAAAGATACCTCATATTATTGGCTAGGCTTGAGATTATGCCTTAGTGGTAATCACCCTAATCGCTTAAATGCGCTTAATCAATAGGTTTATTATCTCTCAGTTACCTCTCATTCAGCCTACCTAATACAAACACATTAATAAACCCCCAGGTCTCCCTAGGGGTCTTAGTTATATTTAAGGGCTTACTATATACCCTTATTCAGTCAATAGGTTAATCTTATCTGCCTCTGAGACCTTATAGGCTAACCCATAGCTACTTTGGGCAGAAATAAGTCTTCTAAGTTCAGGAATGATTTTCCATAAGCTAACTTCAACAACAGTATCTAGGGATGTACTAGATTCCTCAGATAACTCCTGAATCTTCTGGAGTAACTCAGGGTCAATATTAACTTCCAAGGCTGCGCCTTCTGAACTATTGATAATCATTTGTTTGTCCTTTAGTAATGTTTAAAAGGTTCCCGGGAACCCTAAGAACTAGTTAAGTAAACTCTGGATATACAAAGCATCATCAGTAGTTAACTCAGATAACTCTGGTAACTCCTGAGAGGTTTTCTCTAAGTCAACAATGCGCTTCATTAGGGGTAATATTCTGGTCTTAACCTGACCCATCTGGGCATAAGCAGGGAAGGCTGTAGGGTCTTCAAAATGCAGTTGTAATAACTCATAGAACCAGACATCAGTACCAAAGGGGTCATTGGTTAACTCGCCTAGAATGGTACTGAAGACAATCTCTAGATATAACTTCTGAGGGTCTTCAAAGGTCTGACCTTTGTACAATAAACCTCCATTACCAATGAAGGCTGTCTTGCATTCGACCCCATGCCAAGGATGACTGATAAGTTTGATAACTGTAGATACAAATAGACTCAGTTGGTCATCAGAATCCTGGTAGACCTCTTTATACTTTCTGTAGACATTAAAGAAGATATCTGGAGTTAGTTTACCTAGTCGAATATGGTTATCCAAATACTGTTCTAGGAATCTAACCAACTTGACCTTTGAGTTCCATTCAAAGGCTTTCTTGGCTGCCTTCTGGGCTTCCTCTTGGGCTTTCTGGGTTTCCTTGGCTGCTAACTGGGTTGATAGTTCTTTAATCTGTTGTTCTAGGTTGGTCATACTGGTAAGTTTTATCAGTTTCTAAGAATATTTAGTCAACTACTTTGGCTGACAAAATACCTATAGAAACTACTAAGGAGATTACTAAGATGGCTAAGGATAACAGGGTTACTATTCGGCTAACAGATAGCGATCGCAGATGGCTTGAGGGTTTATCAGCTACATCTGGGTTAACCCTAACTGATGTCATTAGGGAAATATTAAAGCTGGCTAGGATGTCCAAGGCAGAGGCTAGGGCTTATCATGATTGCCTAGAATACCTGCAAGGGTTAGAGCCTGATAACTTCCTAGATGGTCTAGATGAGTTAATCAGCCAGTTACAGGAGGTTAAGGCTAATGGCAACTAGGAAATGTTTAATATGCCGATTAGACCATGATAGGTTGGCTGAGTTTAACCAAAGGGTAGCTATGGGGTTACCTGCCTCAGCCCTTGCGGATTACTTAGGGACTCAAGGGGTATCTGTAACCCCTCAGAATGTTTATAACCATTTCAAGCATTCAAAGGTACCCAAGGCGGTTAATGCTGAGGTATTGATACCTACTAAGGTTGATAGGTTAGTCTCTGAGTCTGGGCTGAGTTCTGACCAGAGACAAGAAAGGTTACTTCAGATTGCCTGTGATACAGTAGACAGCCTGTATCAGCAGTATCAACAGGGGAACTCTCTGAGGGTATCCAGGGAGCTTAGGGAATGGGCAGATGTAGCCAATAGGATTATCAGGGACAGACAGGACAGAGAAGGATTGCCTGAGCCTAATGTTTCGGTACAGATAGTTCTAGGCAGCCTAGAGGAGCAACTAGGGTTACCTGAGGCGGACTAAGCATTGGCTAACTATTTCGATGGTTGTCGAAACCTTTCAAATATGAGTAATGCTCATATTGACTAAATAAGGGTATCAAACTTACCCCAGAATGACCCCATGATGGAAGTATCTTTCCAGCACTTAGGACAAGAGGAGACCCTAGAGGTCTCAGCCGAGCTAAGGTTTAACCCTAAGTCTGGGGTACTCAAAGTTTACCTGAAGACCCCTGTAGAGTTCCTAGAGGAAGAGACAGAAGCCCTAAAGGAGCAATGGGAGGAACTAATAGCCATATTCCCCCAGATAACTGAATATGGTTTCTCTAGGGTTAGACTTAGCCGCATAGATGGCGAGATGTTCAGAAAGCCTTATTTTGATTGGAATATCAGATGGATTAAGGGATTAGACAGCCCAACTAGAAGGACTGATGGCTACTGGATGTTTAGTCATGCCCCTAGTTTCAATACTGACCCCTTTGGTTACCAGCTAGCCCAGAATATCCAAATACATCAGAAGACCTGGACAGCCCCCTATGACCGCCCAAGAGGGTTTATGCCTACCAGAGAGAACAGGGGGCAATGGACAGCAGCCCAGGTTAGGAATATTAAGTTCTATGGCGCATTAACAGAGACTCAGTTCTGGGCTGATAGGGGCTAACCCTGGTACCTAATGTAAATCCCCTTAAATAGCTGCGAACTACTTAAGGGGCTATCAAACAAACTTAAATACTTATGACCATTATAACACATATTGCGCTTAATGGCGCAAGTAGAGACTCTAACTACTTCAGAGACTCTTTCAGTGACCGCCTAACCTGTGGTAACTCATGGGAATATAGCCTAGCGGAGTACCTTAAGACCCAGGGGTTAGACAAGGTGTACCAACTAGACCAGTATATGACCCATAGGTCAGTCTATGGAGTTTATAAGGCTGACCCGGATAACTGGAGAGACCGCAGTCAGTCTAAGCTAGCCCAATGCCTCTATGCACAGTACCAAAGGGATATCCGAGTTATCCATAATGGCAAAGGGTATAACTTAGAGGTTAAAACTAAGGCTAATGTATTCAAAGACCATAACATATTAGTTGGTGGTATTGATACCAGATGGGCTAAGTATAAGTTTCCTGTTCATTTCATAGTTGCCATTGATAGAACCACAGGAGAGTCTAGGGTAGCTAGGGCGGATAGGTTGACTAGAGAGACTAGCTGGCTTAGGGTAAAGTCCCAAGAGTTATCCTATGCAGTCCCCAGGCACCTATTTAAACCCCTAGATAGCTGGCTAGATTTCATTAAGGGTTAACCCCATAAGCCCCTAGTTGTCAACTAGGGGCTTCCTAGTTAGATACTAGGCAACTCCAAGGGTACTGTGTTACCCGCATAGTGTTTAAGGATAATCTCTGGGCTGTTACCAACTAACTTGGCTACTGTAGGGACTGTTAGACCCTCAGCCAGCATTAGTGTTATGAAGGTGTGCCTAGTGTTATATAGGCATCTGTAGCGGTCTATTTTACCTTCATTCATTAGCTGTTGAATAACCCCTTTATATTGCTTCTTACCTACCTTGCCGCCTTTCCAGACCTGATTAGAGAACCTAGTGTTATTAATGATTCCCCCAGTAGGGCTAGTAAATACTGATTGCTCTAGGTCTGGGCTAGAAGGTCTGATAGATAGTAATAACTGCCTAACCTGGGTATTACATGGGAACTTCCTAGACTTACCAGTTTTAGTCCCCTTGCGGATATTCAAGGCACTGTCATAAGACTCACTAAAGGTTATCTGGGTACACTCAGAGTTTATATGCTTCCACTGTAGTGCTATGGCTTCCCCAGTCCGGCACCCAGTCCAGAATAGGAACTTAACAAAGGGTGCATAGTGGGGTCTGGTCTCCTCAAATGCCTGAATGATATTATTCATCTCTTCCCTAGTGAAAGGGTCTATGGCATCTGAGTCATGCTTAGGTAACTTAATATCCTCAGACATACCTGCAAAGGGATTATCCTTGATTAACCCTGAGCCTACAGCCCACTTACAGCAGGCGGCTATGTATGTAATAACCCTCTTTGCAGCATTAGGGGATAACTCGGTGAGTAAGTAGTCCCTAATGGCGATCGCCTGGGTTAAGTCTTTAGTAGGTAATGCCTTAATGTGATTCTTATATTTCCTGGCATAATCCTTTAGGTAAGTTGTAGAGGCTAGCTGAGGCTTCATAAACTCACAGTACCTATCCCAGAGTTCTACTAGGTCAGTCTGGGGGGTCTTAGGTTTCACTATGGTTAACTGGGGCTGCCTGTAAGCCTCTAGTTTCTCTCTGTAGCGGTTTAGGGTAGGGTCTAGCTGACCTGTTAGGATATCCTCTTCCATCCAGTTAGCGACTGAGGAGACTCTGCGGCGATTAACCTCATTAGCATCTAACCCAGTGCTTAGGTATACCTGTTTACCACCTTCAGTTACAGTTCTAGGGAGCCTAAGCCTAAGCTTACCCCTGTATTCCTCAATGCCCACATTACCCTTAATCTTCTTAGCAGTATTCATTTGACTATCATAAACCTTTATCTCCCATCATGATAGTCGGGCTGATAGTCAAAGTCAAGATAGTTAAGGCTATATTTCTTACTATTTAAGCATTTGGGGCACATAATGGCAGACAGTGCCGGTCTGCAAAACCTCCATCCCCCGGTTCAAATCCGGGTGCCGCCTTTAGAATTACAAGCAATTAAAGACTTTTGGGGTAAAACTGGGGTAAATTTTAGTAACTCAGCTTATTTCAATTCGATATAGATGACGCGATGTCTGAGGACAATAAGCAGAGCTTCTACGCCTTTTTTGATTTTAGGCAGAATTAGGTTGTGTGCGATCGCAGTTTTCCTGGCTACGTACCCCGCAAGAAGGCGTTCCACCAATGCAATGACATAGCTATCAATTTTCCCGTCTACTGATTTTCTGGAAATCCTTAGCAACGTAAGGACTTTGTTTAACAAGCTAACGATTTTGGTTAACAAGGTCAATTATTTTACGGTAATTACTGAAATTTAGCGGAACATAGGTACAAGTCCCGCCCTCGAAGGGTGCTTTGGGGCGGAGTACAACCCTGTCCCTTTTCCTCTTGCTGACTATTATTCTTTTTTTCTTTTGCCTGATTTGGTCATAGAACTCTAACAATCTCTGATTCTTTTACCAACTTTTTTTAGTTTCTAGGTGAATAGGTTGGTAAATTATGAATTAATCCGCAAAAATGCTTGAGAGAGTGCTGATGATTAATAAACCCATTGTGACTTTTTTGAGTTGGGTATTAATTTCGTTCCTACTCATTGTGGGCTGTAGCCCAACGAAGACACAGAACTCATCTTCAACTACTAGCCCAGCAGCGTCAACAGCAAGTTTGACAATATCAGCTGCTGCTAGCCTCAAAGATGCAATGGATGAAATCAAGCCTTTGTATAGCAAACAAAAGCCAAATGTCAGTTTGACTTACAATTTTGGTTCATCGGGTGCTTTGCAACAACAGATTGAACAAGGTGCAGGGGTTGACGTTTTTATTTCGGCTGCAACTAAACAGATAGATGCTTTAGCGCAAAAAGGTTTATTGCTTAATGACACTCGCAAGGACTTGCTGAAAAATCAAATAGTGTTGATTGCACCCCAAAATTCTAAAATTGTCACTGATTTTAAAGACTTAGCTTCACCAAGCATTAAAAGAATCGCTCTCGGTGAACCCAAAAGTGTCCCGGCTGGACAATACGCTCAACAGGTTTTAACTTCATTAAAAATTCTTGACCAAGTTAAAGGCAAGACCGTTTACGCTAAAGATGTTCGTCAAGCTCTCAATTACGTAGAATCAGGTAATGCTGATGCGGGGCTAGTTTATTTCTCTGATGCCAAAAGCACGCCAAAAGTCAAAATTGTGGCTACTGCATCCGAAAACACTCATTCTCCTATCGTCTATCCTATAGCAGTGCTGAAAAGCAGTAAAAACATCGATACAGCTAAGGATTTTGTGCAATTTTTATCGAGTAATGAAGCCAAAGCTGTGTTTGAAAAACAGGGATTTACACTTGCTGGTAGTTAACAAGTGAAATCTTCACAGGGCTGTTTGAGAGGAGAACACACAAGTCAAACTAGCCCTCATTCAGTACATTTTTAACCAAAAAATTATGGCTTTGGATTTATCGCCTCTTTGGATATCGCTAAAAACTTCCTTGTTAGCTACGTTTATTACATTCTTCTTAGGTATTGCTGCTGCCTACTGGATGCTGGGATATCAGGGCAAAGCAAAATCACTAGTTGAAGGTATTTTTGTTGCACCATTGATTTTGCCCCCTACAGTTGTTGGCTTTTTGTTATTGCTGTTTTTTGGGAAGAATGGGCCTGTAGGGAAACTCATGCAGCCTTTGGACTTCAGCATTGTGTTTACTTGGTACGGTGCAGCGATCGCAGCTACAGTGGTTTCTTTCCCTTTAATGTATAAAACTGCACTGGGAGCTTTTGAGCAAATTGATAGTAATCTGTTGCGGGTAGCCAGAACTCTAGGCGCAACGGAGTCCACAATTTTTTGGCGTATTAGTTTACCTTTAGCACTACCGGGAATTTTAGCGGCGACCACTCTAGCCTTTGCGCGGGCTTTGGGTGAGTTCGGTGCAACATTAATGCTAGCAGGTAACATTCCCGGACAAACGCAAACGATTCCAATGGCGATTTATTTTGCTGTGGAAGCCGGAGCTATGGATGAGGCCTGGTTTTGGTCGATTATAATTATGGCAATTTCCCTATCGGGGATTATCGCTGTTAATTTCTGGCAGGAATGGCGAGAGAAAGGGAGGCGAGGAAATAGAGAAAAAAAGGGATGGAGACAAAACACATCGACAGATGAAGCGTCTGTTCTCCCTCAACTATCCTCGACCGTAGGATTAAGCCTAGATATCGAAAAAATACTGCCGAGTTTTCATCTTAAAGTAGCTTTTAATACCGATGAACAAACTTTAGGCTTATTGGGTGGTTCAGGCGCAGGTAAAAGTATGATTCTGCGTTGTCTTGCTGGGATAGAAACACCAACGAAAGGGCGTATTGTCCTCAATGGCAAAGTACTATTTGATTCGGAACAAAAAATTAATTTACCCAGCCGCGATCGCCGCATTGGTTTTTTAGTGCAAAATTATGCGCTGTTTCCCCATATGACTGTGGCACAAAATATTGCTTTTGGCTTACCCAAGGGACTATCTAATGGCAGTATTCGCCTACAGATAGAAGAGCAATTATTAGCTATGCAATTACAAGGATTAGGCGATCGCTATCCACACCAACTCTCTGGTGGTCAACAACAACGAGTAGCCTTAGCTAGAGCATTAGCCTCTCAACCAGAAGCATTACTTTTAGATGAGCCTTTCTCCGCACTTGATACCCACCTGCGGAGTCAATTAGAACAGCAAATGACCGAGACTCTAGCTAATTATCAAGGCGTAGCTTTGTTTGTTACCCATAATATGGAAGAAGCTTACCGAGTTTGCCCAAATTTGTTGGTTTTAGAACATGGTCGAGCTGTTCAATATGGTTCTAAATACGATATTTTTGAGCATCCTACAACTATGGGTGTTGCTCGAATTACTGGTTGTAAAAACTTTTCTGTGGCGCAGTTTGTGCGATCGGATTTGGTTGAAGCTCCTGATTGGGGTTGTCATATTCAAGTTATAGATACAATTCCCGAAAACATATCTCATGTTGGTATTCGCGCTCATCACATCAGCTTTACCAAAGACCCTAATCAGGAAAATACCTTTCCTTGTTGGCTAGCCAGAACTAGTGAAACACCCCACCGCATGACCTTATTTTTAAAACTACATTCTGCTGCTAATAATCCTCACGACTATCATTTGCAAGCAGAAGTCTTCAAAGAAAAATGGGCAACAATCAAAGACCAATCTTTTCCTTGGTATTTGCGTTTAGATCCTCTGCGGTTAATCTTAATGGAATAATTGCTGGGATTTTATAATTCCAATTTCAAAGCCTACTGATTTTTTGTAAAAATCTGTGTATGAATAGCACAGCATAAATTTATTGATCTACAGATGATGCCGCAAAAAACAAGCGCTTTAAAGTTTGTGATTTTATTAGGATTGGTTAGCCTCTGTGCTGATGCAACTTATGAAGGTGCGCGTAGTATTACAGGGGCTTACTTAGAAGTTTTGGGAGCTAGCGGCACTGTAGTTGGTCTTGTAGCTGGTTTTGGTGAATTGATCGGTTATGGCTTGCGTCTGGCTATTGGCTATATCAGCGACCAGACACGTAAATACTGGGGAATCACAACTTTAGGTTACATTTTAAACACCGCAGTTGTACCACTTTTAGCCTTAACTGGGAGATGGGAAGCCGCCGCCGGTTTGATGATGGCAGAACGTACAGGTAAAGCAATTCGGACTCCGCCACGAGATGCGCTACTTTCCCACGGTGCAAGCCAAATCGGTAGAGGTTTTGGCTTTGGATTGCATGAAGCAATGGATCAAACTGGTGCAGTCATGGGGCCTTTGGCTGTAGCTGCAATGCTTTATTTTCAGGGAGAGTATCGCAATAGCTTTGCTATTTTGGTTGTACCTGCGGTGTTGGGATTACTTGTGTTAGTTATTTTGCAAATTCTTTACCCAAATCCCAGCGATTTAGAAGTAGAAACTATAGAAAATCAAGGAGAAAAACTACCCCGAATTTTTTGGATTTATCTAGTTGCTGTAGCGATTATTGCGGCTGGCTATGCCGATTTTCCCCTAATAGCTTTTCATTTTCAAAAGGCGGGAATTGCTTCTGGGCAGACAATTCCTATATTTTATGCTGTAGCAATGGGAGTTGATGCGATCGCCGCTTTTTTCTTTGGCTATTTATTTGACCGTATTGGTATTTCTATGCTGATGTTTGCAGCCTTATTTTCATCCTTATTTGCACCATTAGTCTTTTTTGGCGATACCAATCTGGCTCTTTTAGGAATGGCATTTTGGGGTATAGGTATGGGAGCGCAAGAATCAATTCTCAAAGCTGCGATCGCTGGGATGGTTCCTAAGCACAAACGCGCTACAGCTTACGGAATTTTCAGCACAGGCTATGGTTTATCCTGGTTTTTAGGCAGCGCTGTCATGGGCATTTTATACGATCATTCCATCATCTCACTAGTAGTCTTTTCTGCCACGACTCAGCTATTAGCTATTCCTTTTTTCCTTTGGGTGAAGTTGCAAGCTGATAAATCAACCAGTATCACCGCAGAAATTGTTGATCAAAACACATTGTAACTACTACCAATTTGAAAAAAGAATGCGACAGATTGTAGGGGCACGGGAGTGCCCGTGCCTTCTAGAATATTATTGATGTGTCGCAAAGATTATTTGATTCGTTAATTACTAGGGTAGTCTTCTTCAGATAACAGATGCTCTACATTAATGATCAACGGTATACCATTGGCAATAGGAGGGCTGACACTAATTATAGCTGTGTTAGTAAATTTTTTTAATTGCTCGACAAGCTGGGGAATAATGCTCGTAATATTCTGATAGCTTTCTATGTCATAGCAAACCATTATTAACATCAAAACCCCAGAATTAATTCGGAAATACCAATGACAATTCGATAAGACAATACGTGTTAGCGGAACACAGCTTTGATAAAATCTCTGCTTGATTTTAGCTTCAAGTTGTCTGAGTAATATTACACTCAGTTGTATTGTCCTTTCTGAAGGGAAATCATCAGGATGCACTAGCTGATACCTATAAATTTAAAAGTGAAGTTACTCATTCTGGTTGTGCGGAAATCCAAAGCAGATCTAACCACAACTGCGGATGATTTTCTTTGAGTTTTGACAGCGGATCGCTCATTAAATGTGTGGCGTTTAAGCAAACAACGTCAACCAATCCTATTAACCTAGCTACTTCTTGGAGTACATTTTTCTGTGATGCTACAGCAGCGATCATTTTATCGGGGCAGTAAATGCCAATATAGGGCGGATGGGGAATTCTTGCTCTTGTTAAGTAAGGATTAATCACTCGGATATAACAGTGACGCAACAATTCCCATACTTGTGGGTGAGTTTGCTCGACAATTGCCGTAAACTGAGAGGCCAGGGCTTCTTCCGTAATCACGATTTCCTCCAATATGACTGGCGTTAATATTTGCGATTTTGGGTATTTCTGCACAGATAGACGAACACATCAGACTAAGTAAGTCGGTGGAAATAAACCCAACTATGCTAAGGAACGTAAATAGGTTTGACATCCTTACCAATGAAAAATGACAGCCTCAGCCATTTATCTTTCATTTCGCCGACCTACTTAACATCCGCTAACCAGAGAGATAGCTTTGGTATTGATGCATCGCCTTGTTAGCAAGAGATGAATTTGCTATGCAATAGATTTCATTCATGTTCATGGCAGCTACCCATTTGGTGCGATCGCTATAGGTATTTTCTACAGCTGATACTGATTGCCTATCAACCATCAAAGACTAAGTTCATCTCTGGAAACTGTATCATATGTATCTTTTTACCAATTTAATTGGTAAAAAGATGATAAAAATGAATCAAAAAAATCCCTGCATTGTTGATAAATCAAAGCTTTTCATGGATCGCTAGTTGGTAACGATTGGTCTTTTGCAAAAATTTTTTCCCTTCGCAAGTAAATTTGCAAAAGCTTATGATATTGTTTAAAAATAGGGAATCAAAACAGCAAAGACGTACAAAGTTTGTCAGACAGGTTGATGCAATAACGGCGTTTCTGTATTGTTAGATGCAGTTAAATCCGCGACGGCTTTTTGTAATTGAGAGAATAAATTCAGCCAAATAAGCCAATGAAGCAGGATAGTGGCCTCCGTAACAACTTGAAGTCAATCAGAACTCGTCTAGGCATGAGCCAGCAGGATTTAGCTAACATAGCTGGAGTTACCCGTCAGACTATTAGTGGTGTCGAGTCAGGACAATACGCTCCTTCTGTTGCTATTACACTGCGTTTAGCCAAGGCATTAGGTTGTCAAGTTGAGGATCTATTCTGGCTGGAGCAGGATTTACCTGAAATAGAAGCATTTCTGGCAAAAACCGTACCTCCTGGGCAAAAAGTGCGAGTTAGTTTAGCGCGGATTGGCGGACAATGGAGAGCTTACCCTTTAATGGGGAAAAATGCTTTTCGCCAAGATATGATTCCAGCAGACGGTGAGATAGTTGCGGTGGACGGGTTCCCCGGCATAAGCAAACTATCGAACCCGAAGGGAGAAGCTATCAGTCAAGTTAGTACAGAGAAACTGCAAGTCCGGCTATTAGACGATAATATGGATATCCTGTACAACACAGTTGTGATAGCCGGCTGTGCACCTGTAATTTCACTTTGGGCTAGAGCTACTGAACGCTGGCATCCCCAATTGCGAGTTCAATATAATTTCGCTAATAGCATGGCTGCATTGCACAGTCTGTGTAAAGGAGAGGTTCACATTGCCGGAATGCACCTCTACCATCCGGACACTGGAGAACATAATATTCCATTTGTCCGTGATGTTTTAGCTGGGAGAGAAGCAGTTCTGATTACTCTTGGTGTTTGGGAGGAAGGACTGTTAGTCCAAGCTGGTAACCCAATGGGAATAAAAACAGTTAGTGACTTATTAGAATTAGGTGCAACTATTGTTAATAGAGAACTAGGTGCTGGTAGTCGAATGCTGTTGGAGAGAAAACTTCAACAAGAGCAATTACCATCTCAAGATGTTAAAGGATTTGACCAAATTGTCACAAGTCACCAAGATGTTGCTTTCGCAGTCGCATCAGGAATTGCTGACGCAGGTATCAGTACGGCATCTGTAGCTACTGCCTTTGGATTGGGGTTTATTCCTCTACATCAGTCACGCTATGACTTAGTTATTCTCAAGGAATA
This sequence comes from Calothrix membranacea FACHB-236, assembly GCF_014696315.1. GTDB lineage: Bacteria > Cyanobacteriota > Cyanobacteriia > Cyanobacteriales > Nostocaceae > Aulosira > Aulosira membranacea. The sequence goes on along the minus strand of NZ_JACJPX010000029.1, from coordinate 26,784 downwards.
TCTTGAAGAAGCACCTGTACAGCAACTACTCGGTACTTTGGGACATCGGTTGGTGCATTCACAATTAGAAGTAGTCGGTGGCTATGACACTAGTAAAATCGGGGAAGTTGTAGCAACTATTAATTAAATTGCAATTAAGGTTGGTTGTCTGTTTGGGAAACTCTGCATCATATTTTTCTTTCCCATTACCCATTACCCATTACCGACCGTCACAGATATGATATTATTTCTTCTTCTCTGCTCCCTGTTACCTTACCACACAAATAATTTCAGAAATCAAGGCGGATTCCTGTATCATCACAACGTATTTACAGTTTTGATGTCTGCATTGCTAGCTGTTAGCTAAAAATGCCCCGACAATCTGTCGCATTCTTTTTTCAAATTGGTATTCTTGGTAAAGACCAGCCAAGATGAGTGCTACAAAAACTTTCTATAGCTAGAATATGTTGTAGATTTTAACAGTTTTTGCTGTAGAGCGATCGCCTCCGTCTGGCAATGAATACCGGAAATTAGCCAATAAAATTTATCCGGTTTTGATTTAATATTGCTAAACTATTTTTATAGCCAGAACAAGCGAAAGTTAATCATTGCAATAACATCATCAGCCAGAATTCTGTCTGTTAGCAAGTTATTTAGCGATCTGATATGTTATGCTTTATCTATAGGGAATCTTTACAGCAAAAGCAAAAAATTATCCAACAGGAATTAGGTAGAACCCAAAGCGAAAAATTATGCTTTTGTGTCGGCAAATAAAATTAAGTCCAATGTAGCTTTTTTTAACTGAAACTTGGGATGCTCCTGTATCAAACCAAACCGAGATATTATCATCTTCCCTGGGAGTGTAAAGCTTTAGCTGGTAGGGAAATATTGATAAATCTTGATATTGGGGATTAAGGATTCTGAGGCGAGGTTAGCAACCCAAACAGCAACAGAAAAGTTATCAAATTAGTTACAGTTGGGACAACCATTGTTAATAATGAACAATCTGTTGATTAATGTTCGTATAACTCTGGTGAAGTAACAAAATCCCATACATGGGTGAACCAATGGTTTGATGAACTGATGATCTGATTCTACGATGTTCTGGAGGTATTGTGGCGTTAATAGATCGGTAGCAGTTCTAGCGTTCTGGGGAGACATAGTTCTGCTTGCAGTTCATCAATCATCTGGGGTTCTGTACATTATTACTCAAGCACAATGCTAACGTTTTTCTATTCATCGATTGCGCTAGGTCTAGCTTTACTTTGTTTGAACATCACTACAAAAGTTACCAATCATTATTTGCAAATAATAGCTCTATTATTTGCAATGTTTTGGTTTTGTTCCAGCCTCTTTTTTTCTTTGATACCACTTGAAGTCATGTTGGCGATCGCTCTGCTTTACCTGACACCCAAAATGCATTTTTGGTATCGTATAAAGTAGCAACAGTAGGAATAAATTATTTATGCAAATTTAGCTCTCTGATTTATTGAATAAGTCGGAGAGCTAAACAATGTAAATTTAAAACTTCCTCCTTAAATAAGAGGGTAATCTAAAATTCAAAATCTAAAATTGAGTGACTTTTTTATGAACAATTAAGGCAGAATAAAGCCGTATTTTTGCAGTACTGCTTTAGCTTGATTGCTAGATAGAAATTTAGCAAACTCCTTTGCAGCATCAGCATTTTTGCTGCTTTTGAGGACTGCAAATGGATAAATAATCGCAGAATGATATTTTTCGTCAGCCGCCACCACAACTTTTACCTTATCTGAGATTTTGGCATCAGTGATATAAACTAAACCTGCATCGGCGTTGCCACTTTCTACAGATGCCAGCACTTGACGCACATTGTTAGCATAGACCAACTTAGATTTGACTTGTGGCAAAATCTTTAGTTTCTGAAGGACTTGCTCTGCATATTGTCCTGCGGGGACACTTCTCGGTTCGCCAATAGAGATTTTTTTGATTTTTTTATCATCTTTTAAATTATAAAAGCTGGTAATGCCCACCACATTTCTAGGTACGATCAAAACCAGACGATTTCTCGCTAAAACAGAACGAGTTCCTGCTAGCAAGAGTCCTTTTCCTTCTAGAGCATCGACTTGCCTTTTAGCAGCAGAAATAAAGATATCTGCAGGCGCACCTTGCTCAATCTGTTGCTGCAAAGCACCAGAAGCACCAAAATTATAATTAATGTTGGTATTCGGATTAGTTTGTTGGTAAAGAGGCTTAATCTCTTCCAACGCTTCTTTCAAACTAGCAGCAGCAGATACAAGGAGTTTGGTCTTTGACTGTGCTAGTACGGGTGTAGAAGTAACTGCTGGTAAACTACTGGTTACCAAAAAGCTAGCAACTGCTGTACCAACTAATTTAAGAATTTGTCTTCTGTTCATAGAAAAGCTGCAAGCCGAAGAATTTTTTTAAAATTGATGCTTGGTAGAATCTTACAAGTTTCCCAAGAATACCAAATTATTTGGTATTTTTGTGATTAGTTTTCGTATTGTAAATTCTAAGTATTTGTAAATTTGTAACTAGTGTTACATTTTAGCCAACTTAATTGGTATAAATTATTTACCAACCAAGTTGGCTGAAAACTAGTCTGTATAACGAAGTAATTAGTTCTAGAAATACGTAATTCTTGCTAATACACACCAATATAGTTGGAAAACACCAATTATATTGGTTTAAATAGATTTGAGGTGTGAGGGTAATGTCAACTTTTGTACAGTCTTCATTGTTACTAGTGCTAGCTAGTATGATGTTAGCTCAAGCTGCATCAGCAACTCCAGTGGCAGAAAATACCAACCAATTACAAGCTGATAGCCAAATAAATCACTTACAAACAGAAATATCGCCACACAGCGAGTCGGTTGTAGATGAAAACGCACAGCCAAATACTGCAATGGAGCAGGTAACATCAGTATCGCAACTTTCTGATGTGCAGCCAACAGATTGGGCATTTCAAGCTTTACAGTCTTTGGTAGAACGCTATGGTTGCATTGCGGGATATCCAGATAGCAGCTTTCGCGGAAATCGAGCGCTGACTCGTTATGAATTTGCGGCGGGTTTGAATGCTTGTTTGAATCGAGTTAACGAACTGATTGCAACTGGTACAGCCGATTTAGTTACAAAGCAAGATTTAGAAACCTTACAGAAATTGCAGCAAGAGTTTGCTGATGGATTGGCAGAACTTAGAGGTCGGTTAGATGGCTTGGAGGGTCGGACAGCTACACTAGAGAGTCAACAATTTTCCGCCACAACCAAGTTGAGTGGAGAGATAATTTTCAGTCTTGGTAGCGTGTTTGGTGGCGATCGCGCGCTGAACTCGGATGTGTGGAATGAAATCAACGCTAGACCCGCAGGTGCAACTAGAGACACTTTTGCCAACAATCAGTATGCTGCATCAGGTGGACGGAGACTGCAAGATAGAGCAATTTTTAGCGATCGCATCCGACTCAATTTAATTACCAGTTTTACAGGTAAAGACCAACTATTTACTCGTTTAGAAGCCAACAACACTACAGCTTTTAGCGGTGCTGTCACAGGTACAAACATGTCTCGCGTATCCTGGGACACGACAAATAATGCTGATAACAGTATTCAGATGGGCAAGTTGTATTATCGTTTTCCTGTTGGTGAGCAACTCAACATCATTGTTGATGCTATTGGAGGAGAATTTTACGACAACTTCAACACCTTTAACCCTTTGTTGTCTTCCACTCCCGTTGGTTCGTTATCTCGCTTTGGTCGTTTCTCTCCGATTTATCGCGCTAGTAACACCTCCTCCGCCAGCAATACAGGCTCAGGTGTGAGTGCGGTTTTCAAGTTAAGCGACACAATCACCTTATCAGGCGGTTATTTAGCGCGCAGAGGTAGTGAACCAAGTGATGGTAAAGGTTTATTTGATGGTAGTTATGGCGCATTAGCACAATTAGCATTTCAGCCCAACCAAAACTTGAGCTTAGGTTTGACTTATGCACACTCCTACCTCAGAGGCTCCAACAATGATGGTGATGTGGTAGTTTCTGGTTCTTATGGGAGCGCATTCGCTAACAATCCCTTCAACTCTAGTGCTACTACTCCGGTGAACACCACAACCAATCACTATGGTATTCAAGCTAATTATCGTTTCAATCCCCAATTCACCCTTGCTGGTTGGGTGGGATATACTCAGGCGATCGCAGAAAATAGTTCAGGTGCGAATGTCAACAGAGGCGATAAGGCAGATATCTGGAACTGGGCTGTAACTCTCGCCTTCCCTGACTTGGGTAAAAAGGGAAATCTTGGGGGTATTATCTTTGGACAACCACCGAAGGTAACTGGTAACGACTTTGGCAATAATACCGTTAGCGCCACCAATCTTGTACCAGATAGACGTATAGACACTGATACCTCTTTCCATGTAGAAGCTTTATATCGTTATCAAGTTAATAGCAATCTTTCAATTACACCAGGATTAATAGTGATATTTAATCCAGAACATAATAGCAATAACGATACCATCTATACAGGCGTTATTCGCACTACATTTAGGTTTTAAATTCTTCCCCAATATGCAACAACCCCAATCCGAGTAGCAGGAAACTGGAGGGAATTTGTTATGCTCATTTTTTCAATATTCAATAGTTAATGGAGAAATGTTTTATGCATTTGAGTCGCAATCTTCCTATAGCATCTTTAATACTATCGTTGCTAGTTTTATCGCAACCTAGTTTAGCTGATTTTAGGAATAATGCTCCTTGGAACCGAGAAGAAACACCATCTGTTTGGAATAAAAATAAGTGTGCTGGAGGTAATTCCCAGAATTTTCGCTTGGGTGGAGAAATCAATAATCCTAATACCTATAACTTGCAAAAGCTGAGAACTTTACGAGATAATTTAAAAAACCAAAATCCAGCATTAGTTACAGAAGTCACTGTCAGCTTTCAAACTGGCTCCGGCCCGCGCACAGAAACATACTATGGAGTTCCCCTGTGGGAATTAATTAATAATCCACAAGCCGCAGGTGGTCTAAAAGCGGGAAATCCTGGGGTAAATTCTAAAAACTCTTTTCTCAGACAATCTGTTTTAGTTGATGCTACAGATTGTTATGGTGCTGTTGTCGCTATTGGCGAAATTCATCCTAACTTTGAAGCCAAAACAGTGCTAGTTGCATTTGAAAAAAAAGGTAGTGATGGTACAGTCGTACCTTTAATAGATGATGGATTCGCTCGTTTAGTAGTTCCTGGTGATAAAGCTGGCGGTCGTTATGTAAGCAATGTGAGAAATATCATCATATTTTCTGCGCCTCCTTCTCCTATAAAAGTTAGAGATTTCTGATTGATTTCACGACTTTTATCATTCAAACAGGATGTACAGATTTAGGGTTCCACTAATTCCCTAAAATTATAACGATTCAAATAATTTTTGCGACACATCAATATATTCTAGAGGGCAAGGCATTGCCTTGCCCCTACAATCTGTCGCATTCTTTTTTAAATTTGGTATTCTTTAATAGAAAGGCGAAAACTTAAATTTAAGTTCGTCGCTCGATAATATTGAAAACCACACATCTAAAATAAAAAGTATTGCTCATACCTTATCTCATTCTTCTACATTAAGTTCTTGAACTTCCGACTCCACAAGTTCAAAATTTACCTTATTATATAAATCGCTTAAGGAAATAGTAAAAGGTACAGTTACAAGTGCGATCGCTTCATCTTCTTCATCGTACTCGCGTAATGTCCATTGTTTCTTGCCCGTTTTGGAAAATTGTTCTACATGAATCCGGGTTTGGTCAATTAACAGATATTCTTGAAAGCTGGGAATTGTGCGGTATGCTTGGAATTTAGCTTCGCGATCGTATGCTTTGGTAGATTGTGATAAAACTTCTACAATCACCTGCGGATTGACGATTATATCTGTGCGGTTGTTGAAATACTCTGGTTCATCTGCCAGAATAATCACATCGGGATAAGTATAGCTACGCTTTTGGGCTATCCACAACCGAACATCACCCATATACACCCGGTAGTTTTGCTTTTTGAAGGCAAAATTTAATTCAGTACTTAAGTTGAGCGCTATTTGATTGTGATTTACTGTACCACCAGCCATCGGAATGATATACCCATCAATATATTCACTTTTGTAGTCAGCAGTTGCTTCTAGTTGGAGATATTCTTCTGGGGTGTAGTATCGCTGTTGTGTAACTTGCATAATTTTAGGGGATAGCGATCGCTCTCAACGAATAGTGTAACGCGCTCACCCCCACAATCTTCTCCCTGCTTTGCCGCTTAATTTTTCGTGGGTATCTGCTAATAAAGCGGGAATATTCAACTCTTCGGGACATCGGGGTAGACAATCACCGCATTCTGTACAACGGTTGGCTTTCATTCCGGGAAACCAGTGACCGGCATTTTCAAACATTCCATAACGATATTTGCCATAGTCTGTCATATCGTATGCTACTGCCAGGTTATGTAACCGTAATACCTCTGGAATATTAATATTTTCTGGGCAAGGTAAACAAGCAAAACACTGGCTACATTTATCAGTTTCTAAGGCAGTTTTTGCTTGATTTTCTAAACGTTGAAAAGCTGAAATTTCTTCTTCTGTAAGTTCATTAATGTGATCAGCAACTTGTAAAGGTTCAATTAATTCCTCTGGATTCGCTGGCCCGACACTGAGGGTAGTAATGCGGGAGTCGCTCAATAAAAATCGATAATTTAACTCTAAGGGCGAAAATGGGTGACACAAGTCTTTTAAAGTTTGGGGTGGTGTGTAAAGTCTTCCTCCTTTATCCGCAGGAGAAATGATAAATATCCCCATATCCTTGGCGGCTGCTAGCTGTATTGCTGGTGCATGACGCTGAAAAAAATAGTAATAGTGCAGATTGACAAATTCAAATAAATCTGTATTGATTGCCGCTAAAATTATATCTAACGATCCATGAGTAGAAAAACCAACGTGCTTGACCCTACCATCTGCGATCGCTTCTTGCACAGCTTGTATACAACCAGCTTCCACCATTTCTAGATGTTCCCAAGTATTTAACCCATGAATCCCCAAGCAATCTAAATAATCTAGGTGCAATTTCTCCAGAGATTCATCGATATAGCGACGCATGGTATCAGCATCAGCTGTAGGGGGAATTTTAGTGGTGATGTAAAGTTGGGAACGAGGTACTGACAAGCCTACTTGGAAAGCTTTACCCAAGTACTCCTCACTTTTGCCATAACCTCTAGCAGTTTCTATATGATTAATGCCTAATGCTAAAGCTTTTTCAATAGTTTGCCGAGCATTTTCTGCATCAGCTAGGTAGCGCATTGTTCCTAAAGAAAAAACGGACAAGCGCAAATTAGTTTTGCCAAAGCGTCGATATTGCATTTGTTATTTGTCAATTGTTATTTGTTATTTGTCATTTGGCATTTGCCTTCCTAAAACCCAAACGCCAAACACCAAACAGCAAATACCATTTTCAAGCCAGACCGTTATGTGATAAATTACACAACTAGATTGGGGAAATCTTTATTTTCTAGCCTCCAGTCCCTAGCTTTTAGCCTCTATTTTCCAGCTAGTACCTAGCACATCGGTAATTTTCTAACTTTCGCTATTACCGAAGCGCTTGATTAAATCTTCAGGACGGAGATTAGAAATAAATTCCCGGAAGGCTTGTTGTTCTGCTTCATCAGCATCACGATCCACGGGGATGGAAGCATCGGCGATTACTTCTTCCATAACCCAAATGGGAGCGTTGGTACGCAAAGCAATGGCGATCGCATCGCTAGGACGTGCGTCAATTTCTTTTGTGGTTTCACCTTGCTTGACCACTAACGCAGCATAAAAAGTATCCTTTTGCAAGGAGTGAATAATAACTTTATCTAGAGTTAAGTTCCAGGTTTCTAGAATATTCACCATTAAATCGTGAGTTAACGGCCGTGGCGGCTTTTGGCTCTCGATAGCTCCCGCAATTGCCCTAGCCTGTTCTTGTCCAATATAAATTGGCAAAGCACGGCGATCGGATGCATCTTTTAAAAGTACAATTGGGCTGCGGGTTATGGCATCTAATGCTATGCCAGCGACTCTCATTTCAATCATTGGCTCAGCCTCTACGCTCCTTGAATTACTTGGTTAATTAGTAGCAAATAATACCCTTGAGGGTTTAAGCTAGGGAAAGGATTAAACATAGGCATTTGTTTTTTATAATTGCTTCTATTAAACTCCGAACTTGATGTGAACACCAGAGTAAGTCAAAGTTGTCTATTTCGACAATATCCTTCTTACCCAAGTATGCCTTGTTCTGGATGCTAATGTGATAATATCCCTAACCTAAATACCGTCAGAAAATATACTCAGATTTTGCTACATTTATACAGATAATTACCAGTGGATTTTTGGCAAAATTAGGCAATAAATAGAGTTAGTTTCGCAAAAAAGCTGTGTTTACAGGATTAATTCAGGCATTGGGAACGATGAAACCCTTAGGGGGAGATTCTTGGCACATTACTTGCATAAGTCAGTCATCTAATTTAATTATGCAAGATATAAGTTACGGCGATAGTATAGCTGTTGATGGCGTTTGCTTGACAGTAGAAGAAATTTTAAAAGATGGTTTTATTGCCACTGCATCACCAGAAACCCTGCGCCGCACGACTTTAGGAAGTGAGGACACGCCCCAGAAATATGTCAACCTAGAAGCGTCGTTGCGGGTAGGAAGCAAAGTTGGCGGTCATTTTGTCATGGGTCATGTAGACGGTACAGGTCGGTTGGTGACAGCAGAACAAACAGCGACTTCTTGGGAAATGACCTTTATTGCATCTGAGGCGATCGCGCGGTACATTGTGCCCAAGGGTAGTATTGCCGTGAATGGAATTAGCCTGACAGTTGCCGCCTACGAACCAGAACTCTCTCAGTTCACTGTGGCGGTAATACCTCTCACCTACGCCGAAACCAATCTTCGCTATTTAGTTCCTGGCAGTTTAGTGAATCTCGAAGGAGATATTCTCGGCAAATACGTCGAAAAATTCCTTTATTCCGGCAAAGCCAACCCTAATAGCGTCGAATATTCCAGTTCTGATAACATCACACCTGCTTTTCTAGCAGAACATGGGTATTTGTAATGGGCATAGGGCATGGGGCATGGGGCATGGGTAATTGGTGTTTGGTTTTAGGGGTTTACCATTAATCATTTCTCCCCTGCTCCCTGCCCCCTGCCCCCTTGCTTTTCCCAGTCCCCAATCCCCAACCTAACTACCCGGTTCCTTGGTCAGCTGCGCTGTTTGTGCAGGTTGAATTACTGTACTCAAAGCAGTGTTTAAGTATACGCCTGGGTCGGTGGCTACCCAACCATTTTGTGTCAGGTGGCGGACTTCAAAGTGCAGGTGGGGGCCTGTGGAGTTACCAGTGCTACCAACTTGCCCAATGACGGTGCCTGGTTCTACCATTTGACCGGGTCGGACAAAGATTTGTGATAAGTGTCCGTAGAGAGTTTGTTGAGCAGAAGGGTGGTTAATGGTGACAGCTAAACCGTAGCCACCCATCCAATCAGCACCTTCTACTTGACCTCTAGCGGCGGCTAAAACTGGTGTACCCATAGGCGCACCTAAATCTGTACCGGCGTGGAAGCGGCGATCGCCTGTGATGGGATGAATCCGCCAACCAAATAACGAGGTAATTGGTGCGGGAATCGATAAGGGGAACATCATTCCCTGACCGTTATAGGCGACTCTGGGGGCGAAGGGAATTTGCGGTAGTGTGGAAGCTAAAGGAAAGTCGTAAGCCACCATGCTAGGACGGGGTGCAATATTCCCATCTGCCATTGGCGGTGGTAAAGTACCGCCACTGGGTGCAATCGCTGTTTCGCTCACTTTGGTGGGAGCAAATTCGCCGGGGTTAGGAATAAAGCGATTGGGACGATAAGCGGTCTTAGTGACGCTAGCCGCAATGCGAGTTGCTACAGTATTTTCCGCAGCCACTTGAGGACTCCGCCATCTGCTGCTAGTGGCGGTATTGGCGATTGGTCTCACCACAGGAGATTTGGCTAAATTGGTGCTTCGGCTTCTTCTGAGCCAAGTAGGTGCTGCTTTGGTATTACCCTCAGCTACAGTCTGATTGCTAGGTTTAGCACAAAAACTTCCCGATATAGCTTGTCCGGTAGGTAAAGTAGTACGACAACCACTAGAGCGTTCTGTGATGATTACAGAATTGGGTGCTTGGTAGTTAGAACCGCCAACTTTGTAATCGGTGGGGTCAATGTAGGCGTTATTGTAATCTTTTGAGGGTTCAACTTCTGTGCTACCGACCGGACTTTTAGAATTGTTGGCTGGTGCGGCAACTTCTGGCAGTTTTTCCGGTACAGTCCGTAAAGGCTTAGGTGTGGCGATTGTGGTTTTGGGTTTTTCTTCTCTAACGCTGGTTTCAACTTGGGGTTGTGCGCGTCTAATTACCACAGGTTCAGCCGCTTCTACTTTTGGTTTTGCAGGTGTAACTGGCTGTGATGATTGAGAAACATTTTCCCGATTTAATCTCTTTTTCAGTCTGACTCGTCGTTCGGAAAATTCTACCTGTGGGCGAGTCGCTTCAGGAGATGGAATATCTTTTTTAACAGGAACTGTGACAGCACTAGGCTGAGAATTTTCAATAGTAGGAACGATGTTATCTATAGATGTTTCCGTTTGCGCTAACACGAAGCCGTTACCTAAAAGGCTAACGCTACTCAGCCAACAGAGACTCTGTGCTGGTAGCGTTGCAGCAAAGCGTTTTGTTGTTGGCAAACGTTTATGGGCAGAGTTATTGAGCTGCGTCATTTGTTGTCTCGGTTTTTTCTAAATAAAGTAAACAGATGATGCTAGTGGTTTGTCTTGCCCAAAGAGCGGAATTGTAAACAAACCGAAAAGTTAAACAGAAGATTTTTTGTAACCCAGACTGATTGTACCGGGTTCAATGTAAATTTCTGGTGAGGTAACTTCCTTTGTATTATAAGTTTCTAAATGCACACGTAAATTACCCTGAGAGGTTACTCCAACTACAGTACCCGCAAGCTGATTAACGTGTATGCGATCGCCCATATTAATCAGTAAATTTAGATAATCAGACAAGAGTATGTTTACTCCTTCTTCAAATAAGCACTTGAGACCGGATTCTATTCCCAATAAAACTTGAGAAGTTAACATTTCTAGAGAAGGAATTGGTTTGTTAAGCTGTGAGGCTTGCCACAATTCCAAGTTAATTCCAGTTTCCGGTACAGGGTTTGCCCAGTTAATGCCAACACCAATTACAGCTTGGGTAATTTTTCCTTGATTTATTTTCGTTTCCGTTAAAATTCCGCCTAGTTTGCGGCCATCCAAAACTAAATCATTAGGCCATTTAATACCCACGGTGACACCACAGTTTTTTAATTGTGAGGCTATTCCCCAAGCACTAGCTAAAGTCAGTTGGTAACTATCAGCAGCATCTAGTTTAGGCTGAATTGCAACCGAAAGATATAATCCTCCGGTAGGAGAACTCCACTGACGACCCCATTGTCCACGTCCAGCAGTTTGCTGGGTAGCGATAACTACACATCCTGGTTTTTCCCCCTGTGCCAGCAAGTTCCAGAGGGTTTGATTCGTTGAAGCTACACTATCAAAAATGTGTAGAGAAAATGGTAAATATGAATACTGTCGCCCTGCTTTCAGGGCTGTTTCTAAATATTGCCGATCTAATCCCACGCAGTTAACCCAAATCTCGTTGTACAAGTTAGCATTAATTGGCTGACTTATTGTGATTTTCTGTTTAGGTTTGGTTTACGATGCACACTTGGCACTGGCGCAATTGGGAAGGAATGCCTTACCTGACTTGTAGTATCCTCGAAACTTGGCAACACGGCTTCTTCACCCAGCCGTTTTGGCCCCGTTCACCACAAGAGTTAACACAGGTGCTGCAACCAGAGGCATTAGTTTATCGCTTAAAACAGGTTCATGGCAATACCGTTCTCACCCCACAAGAAATTGACCATAAGTTAAGCAATGGCGGGGATGATGTCGAAGGTGAAGGTGATTCAGCTTTAGCATCAGCAGATGGTTTAGTCAGCGAACAGCCTTTACAAGCAGTGTGGGTAGCCAGCGCTGATTGTACGCCTGTGTTGATTGGTGATGTCAAAACTGGACAAGTTGCAGCTATTCATGCAGGGTGGCGGGGAACTGCGAAAAAAATTGTCCCCCAAGCGATCGCGCGATTAAAAGCACAAGGTAGCAAGCTGGAAAATTTGCGAATTGCAATGGGCCCTGCGATCGCAGGTGAAGTTTATCAAGTCTCAATTGAAGTAGCCGCAGAAATTGGATCTAGCATCGTCACCCATGAAGACGAACAAAAAATAGTTGCTGCTTTACATGAACTCCCAAATTCCCCACTAATTCCCGATCCCGATCCAGGGAAAGTCCGGGTAGATGTGCGGCGAGTGAATACATTACAGATAGAAAGCTTAGGAATTAGCGGCGAACAAATTGCGATCGCGCCTTATTGCACTTACCAAACTCCAGAGCATTTCTTCTCTTATCGCCGAGAACAGCAGAAAAAAGTGCAGTGGTCTGGGATTGTCAGCGTTAAAAATTAATTTGTCATTTGTCAAGAGTCAAGGGTCAAAAGTCAAGGGTCAAAAATTATTTGTCCCTTGTTCTCTTGTCTCCTACTTCCTAGTTCCTAATGAAGGGGCGATCGCTTGACCAATGCGCTTGAGAACTTGCAAAGTTTCATACAGTTCTCTATTAGATGTAAACAAAGCACAAACCCTTGACAAGTCGTATTGTGGTGTTTCCGCTTGTGTCAATTTAATAATGTTTGAGCCATAGCTTTTTTAACAAATAGTTAGGGAAGAAATAACTCAGAGAAAGGTATGACCATTTGAGGAAAAGCTAACGGTGCTATGCTGTCATCTTCAGGTAAAACAACTATTTCTTGATAGCCTGACTCTGTTGGCTGACGCAAAATATAAACTTGGCGTTCAATAATATTTAAAACCCAGTAATCTGCAATATTTGCTTTTGCATAAATCAAAGCTTTTTCATTAAAGTCAATATCAAATGTACTATAGGAAACTTCAATTAAAAGTAATATTTCTGAAGGTGCAGGGTGATGATCGCCATAAGCAGCTGGATCAATTTGGACGACAGCAATATCTGGTTCTGGTTCGGAAGTAGATAGGGTAATAGGTAGCTGCATCCTAACATGAGCTTTTCCTGTTAGTTGTGCTTTAAGGTAATCGGATGCTCGTTGGCTTGTACCAGCATGAGGTGGTTTTTGTGGACTCGTTTGAATGATGCGACCATCTAAGAGTTCAACTTTATCATCAGTAGTTAGAATACCAGCATCAATCATCCGATGATATTCTTCTACCGTCCACAGACGATTTTGAGTAGCGCTCATGGTTTTTATCCCCCTTTTTTGCAGCCTACTGACTTCTATTTTCTCGCAACCTTTACCCTTTTACCTATTCACCTTTTACCCACACCAGATTGTTAGTCTATAAATGCGTAGTTTACCAACCTAGGCATCGCGCTAATCATTTGCTGCTAATAGCCTCATAGTTATTTTTATAACTAGTCAGCTTTTCTTGTACTTCTTGGGAGACAGATGTACCTTCGGGAACGCTTTGTAATAAATTAATTGCTTCTTTTAATTTATCTTTTGCTTGTTGTAAAATTACCGATTCTGGCGGTGCGTTCTTGGTGATAAAATCAGCTTCCACTGCTAATTTTTGAGCTAATTCTAAGTTACTCGCAGCTTTCTTTTCATTCACCACTTTTTGACTGATAGCAGCATATTTAGCACGATAGCTCATGAGTTGTTTCTTCGCTTGAGGAGAGACAGATGTCCCCTCAGGAATACTTTCTAATAATTGCACTGCTTGTTGCCATTTGCTTTCTGCTTGCTGCCAATCTTTTAGCGGGAGAGGAGGCTTTTGCACTATTAAGGAAGCTTCAAACCCCAGTTTTTGAGATTCTTTCAATCTATCTACAACATTTTTTGGTTGTTTACTGCTTAAATTTCCTGATTGAAATTGAGTAACTTGCTGATAAATTGTCCAACCACCGAAACCTAAAACTAATACACCGGAGGCGATAAATAAAATTGAGTTGATGCGTTTTCGTGCTAAATATTTTGCGGCTTTTTCCAAGGGATTACTCTGCTGCGGTAAATTAACTATAGCCTGTTCTGTTTGCGATTTTAAACTGTTAATATTTTCGACTAAAGTATTGATATTATTGTTATATAATTCGCAATCATTGATAAACTCTGTCAATGGTTGAAACTTGCCCATACTAGAGATAATGAAGCCATATTCATCGGATAACCATTGTAGCTCTAGTCCATTTTGTCCGCAGAATAATGATAAGCCTAGTAAAATCACTAAAATATTTTGACCGCTGTTAATGCTATCAAATACTATAGTTAATCGCTGCTGAATTTCTAATAGCTCTGATTGATGATTAAGAATTTGCTGATTTTGAAATTCTAATTTTTTATGATTGCCAAAGGCTAAATTAATCGGAACTATTTGTTCAATTTCTCGGAATTTTTCTGGGATATTAGGATAGTTAATATTACAATTTAGCTGGCTAATAATTTGCTCATCACTTAACATATCTGCCGCTATAGACTGAAGTAATTCACCCCACTCATACCAGCGCAGAATTTGGGCTTGTAACTCTGTTAATAAAAGCTGCTTGTTAAAACTGCCAAATTTTTCGGCAATAAATTCATCATCCGTCGAAAAATTATCAGTGATAAATACTGTTCTCGCTGTACCTGGAGAAATAGCGCTGAATCCGCCATTCTGGGATTTTGCCACATCTAATTCTTGGGCGATCGCCACTTGCAGATGGTGTAATTTTTCTTGAACGTCGTTTAGACGTGCTGCTTCTTGCTGAATCGTTTCAGTATTACCCACAGTCAGCTTTAGTTCTTCAACCAGTTTTGGCAGTTCATTCAGTAGCTTTTCTAATTCAGCCATAAATATCCCTTGGGGATTGTTGCAAGTGGATGCCAAACAATTAAAATTACGATGCAGCGAAGTTACGGTTTGAAAAAAATAACTACGCCCATTGCAAACTAGTCCATACTTTCACGTAAGTGTACTAGTATCCTAGTTGAATGACAAATATCCGGATTTACAGAGATATATTTCCCGAAAATCCTGCTAAAGTAACAAACTTAGTGGAAAATTGCAAAAAAATCTCAAACTACTCAGTAGTTCACGCATGAATAAAACTGATTTAGCTTTTACCCCAGCACTGGAGTTGGCGCAATTAATCCGTCGCCGGGAACTGTCGCCTCTAGAGTTGGTAAATGTATATCTAGAAAGGATTGAGCGCTTAAATCCCCAATTAGGTAGCTATTTTACGGTAACGGCAGATTTAGCGATCGCAGATGCTCAAGCTAAAACAGAAATACTGGCAAATAATTCCGAGTTACCGCCATTTTTTGGGGTACCAATTTCGATTAAAGATTTGAACCCTGTAGCTGGTGTACCTTGCACTTACGGCAATCCGGCTTTAATTAACAATATCCCTACCTATGATGATGGGATTGTCACCCGCATCAAACAAGCCGGATTTATTATTCTAGGTAAAACTGCCACTTCTGAAGTTGGTTCTTTTCCTTACAGCGAACCTGCGGTATTTCCTCCAGCAAGAAATCCCTGGAATTTAGACTATACACCAGGCGGTTCTAGTGGTGGTGCAGCCGCATCCGTAGCCGCTGGGTTGAGTGCGATCGCTCAAGGTTCCGATGGCGGTGGCTCAGTTCGTGGCCCTGCAGCTTGTTGTGGTTTGGTAGGCATTAAACCATCACGAGGCAGGGTAAGTAACGCACCTGTAGGCGATCGCCTTTCGGGAATTGCCACCAATGGGCCGATTGCTCGAACTGTTGCCGATGCAGCCGCACTTTTAGATACCATGTCTGGTTACGTGGTAGGCGATCCTTATTGGTTACCCGATCCGGAAACATCCTTCCTCTCTGCTACCGAAAAACCACCCCAAGAATTGCAAATTGCCTATACAACGATTATTCCTCCCTTGGGTGAAGCAGATAGTAACTGTGAACAAGGAGTTTTGCAAACTGTTAAGTTATTGGCACAATTAGGACACAAAGTTGTAGAAAAATCGCCAGATTTTAGTGGATTAATTGAACCATTTCCTATCATCTGGCAAGCTGGGGTAGGCGCTTCGGGAATTCCCGCAGAAGCTTTGCAACCAATGAACCGTTGGCTATTGGCGCGTTCTGGTTCTGCCGGTGAATATCTGCAAGCAGTATCACAAATGCAAATCGCCGCCAGACAAATTGTCGGGTTTTTCCATAATGTTGATGTGCTGGTATTGCCAGTTTATTTGCATTCCCCAATTCGCATAGGCGAATGGGCTGACTTAAGTCCAGAAGACACACTCAAAGAGATTATTAACTGGATTGCGCCCTGTCCCGCAGCTAATGCAACCGGACAACCCGCGATCGCACTTCCGGTAGGATTTGATAGTAACGGTTTACCCATTAGCGTACAGTTAATTGGCAAACCCGGTGCAGAAGCAACACTCATCAGCCTCGCCGCACAATTAGAGGCTGCGAATCCTTGGATTCAGCATCGTCCAGCCTTGGCGATCTGACTTGAATGGCAGGGGTAGAGACGCGATTAATCGCGTCTTTACAAGAAGGGGGAAGTTGGTTTTGAGTTTCCTTATTAAGATAAGTCGGTGGAGATGCAACTATTTTAAGAAACGTAAATAGGTTTGATATCCTTACAAATGACTAAGGACAAATGACCAAGAACAAATAACTAAGGACAAATGACAGCCTCAGCCAGTTATCTTTAATTTCGCCGACCTACTTAACGTCATGCAGGCATCATTAGAACAACTTTCTCAAATTACTGTGTTTGCAGGGTTAACAACCGCAGACAAAATTAGTTTGCAACCCCAAACCCAACTGCAAAATTATAGTAAGGGAGAAATGATTCTCCATGAAGGCGATCGCTTACCTGCGAAATTATATGCTGTTGTTAGTGGTTCAATTCAAGTTAGCAAAACAGCAACCACAGGCAAAGAAACAATTCTCCGTACCTTAGCAGTAGGAGAAATTTTTGCTGCACCTGCTTTGTTAGGAAATGGAATTTCCCCCGCGACTGTAACGGCTGAATCTGAGTGTGAAATTCTCACTGTAGAGCGAGATGCTTTATTAAAAGCTATACAACAAAATCCCGAAGTTGCCCTACAGATGTTGATGGTTTTCAACAATCGGATTCAGCAATTACATGAAACAGTACATGGATTAGTTTCTGAAAGAGCTATTGTTAGGCTTGCCAGATTAATTCAATATTATGCCGCCGAATCTGGAACCGAGCGAACTCCACAAGGCGAAACCTTAAAAGTTAAGTTATCTTACTATCGCATGGCTCGTAGTGTTGGGATTTCTTACGAAGAATGCGTGCGTTTAATTAAAAGCCTCAACTCGATGATTACCTACAGTCGAGGCGGCAAAATTATAATTCTTGATACTCATCAATTAGATGCGATCGCTCTTGGTGGTATGGAGTAATCTTATTTTGTCTAAAGAAGCCAGAAGAATTGGGGGATTCTCCCCCAAACCCCCGATTGGGTGACGGTTGCGTCCCCCAAACCCCCTCCAAAATTATTGTTCTGTTTTTTTGTTGAGTAACTAGTACCGCAAGGCGGAATTCAAAATTCAAAATTAAGACAGAATCAGGGTTTTGTTGATTTTGTAGACGCAAAGCGGTGAGCCAGCGCGGTCTTGGGGGTTTCCCCCATGAGCGACTGCGAACCCGAAGGGCTTCCCGTAGGGTATGGTCTGTTTATTTACGCCGTGCTGTACTAGTTTTGGTTCTTCATACCCAGTCCCCAATCCCTAATCCCTAATCCCCAGTCCCCAAAATGACAAATGTCATATAACGAGATGACAAATATCATCCTCAAGTCGTGACATTTATTCGATGGAACTCACCTGTTAGTTCCGATAAATTACATCTAGAAAGAAGTTGACTACTTCAATCCCGATTGTTTGCGGTTAAGGGAGAAAGGATGCAGAAATAACCTTTCACCCTTACCCTTTACCCTTTTTACCAAACTCAATAACAATTTAAAAAAAGAATACGACCGATATTTATTTCCGAATCCTGATTATGTATAGCTTTATTTATGAATATTTCCAAGAGATAGAACTTATGAAAATTGATGAATCTGCTAAAATTCGCCTGTTAATTGTTGATGACCAAAGCCTGATTCGTCAGGGATTAAAAGCAATGCTAGAACAGGAACGTGATTTACAAGTAGTCGGGGATGCTGAGAATGGCAAAGTCGCCCTGGAAATGGTTGCAGAACTCCAGCCGGATGTGGTGTTAATGGATCTACGGATGCCAGAAATGGACGGACGAACTGCAACAAAACAAATTGTGGAGAATTTTCCCCATATCAAAGTTTTGGTATTAAGCACATTTGATGATGATACCTCTCTTGCAGGGGCTATGCGGGCAGGTGCAAAAGGATATTTACTCAAAGATATGCCTTCAAGTGAGCTGGCAAATGCAATTCGCTTTGGGCATTATGGCTATACTCAATTTGGCCCGGGGTTATTTGATAAACTTTTAGCGAAGGAAACATCTGCGGCTGGAAGTAGCGAAAACTCTTCCCCAGCAAAGTTATCAGAACTCACTGCAAGAGAACAAGAAGTTTTAAATTTAATTGGCGTAGGCGCAACAAATCGCGAAATTGCTCAGAAGCTATATATTACTGAAGGCACGGTTAAAACTCATGTGACGAGTATTCTTAGCCGTCTCAATCTTAAGAATCGGTCACAACTGGCGATTTATGCAAATACTGTAAATCACAAATCTGTTGAGGGGGTAATGGGGAAAGAGACGCGATGAATCGCGTCTCTACAAGTGTTGATTAGGCTGCAATTTCTTGTAAGACTTGCAATAGTTGCTCAATTTCCTCGGCTGTGTTGTAGTGTGTAAGTCCAATTCGCACTAAGCCAGTGGTAGGTTCTATGCCTAGTTTTTCGATGAGCGCGATCGCATAAAAATGACCATGCCAAGAAAATATTCCGCGATCGCCTAATGCTTTGGCAACACTTTCGGGGGTTTGTCCGGCTAATCTAAATCCTACTGTTGGGGTTCGCCAATTAAAGCGCTGTGGATCGGTAATGCCATATAACTTTAAGCCAGGAATTGCTAACAGTCCAGGAATAAGTTTGTGACTCAATTCTCTTTCGTATTGTTGAATGCTGGACATCGCTGCTACCAACGCCGCCCTTCTGCTGTGATAAGCAGATGTAATTGCAGGTGTCGCTGAATCTGGAGAAGTGAGGAAACTGGGACAGTGGAAGGTTTCTAGGCCTTCCTTATCTGCTTCAATTAAAGCAGAAATCAACTCGTTATCAACGGCAGGAGATACATGACAACCTAATTTTGTCATGTAATTTATTGCAGCTACTAACCCAGCCAAGCCTTCATAATTTAAAGTTCCAGTTTCCCAGCGCGAGGGGACATCATCAGGGGCGGGTTTGACTTTATATGGCGTTAATCGAGCCAGATGCTCGCGCTTACCATACAAAACCCCTATGTGAGGGCCAAAGAACTTGTAAGCAGAACAGGCGAGAAAGTCACAATCCAGTGCATGAACATTGAGAGGCGCATGGGGCGCATAGTGAACAGCATCAACAAATACCAATGCACCCACAGCATGAGCCAGGCTGACAGCTTTAGCGACATCGTTGATTGTCCCCACTCCATTAGATGCAAAGCCAATTGCGACTAACTTTGTGCGTTCATTAATTAGCCTTTCTAATTCACCCATATCTAGGGTGCAGTCTTCCACATTGAAACCCACCTCGCGGACAACCACGCCTTTTTCCTCTAACGCATACCAAGGGGAAACATTGGCGTAATGGTCAAGCTGCGTCACAATAATTTCGTCGCCTGGTTGCAATTCTCGACCAATAGCGCGACTGACGCTAAAGGTAAGGGTTGTCATATTAGCGCCGAATACTACCTCATCACTATGACATCCCAGGAAATCAGCACAAGCAGCACGCGCCGCCGTCAACAGTGCATCTGTGCGCGCGCTAGTCGCAAAAGCCCCATGAGCATTAGCATTTGACCTTACTAAATAATCACTAATAGCATCAAGCACTGCACCCGGTACTTGAGTTCCACCAGGGCCATCACAAAAAATTACAGGCTTACCATTAATTGTTTGTGTGAGTGCGGGAAATTGGCCGCGTATCCATTTCAGGTCAAAGTGATGCATAATGATTCTCCTGAAATTATGAATTATGAATTATGAGTTATGAATTAAAGCGCCTTTGAAACATCGGTATTAGTGATGCTGCAAAAGATAACACATAAATTTTGGGACGGCACTTGTTGGGGATTGGGGATGAAGAGGCAGGGGGGCAGGGAGCAGGGAGCAGGGGGAGAATAAATTACCCAATGCCCAATGCCCCATGCCCAATTACCAACCCACATTCTTAAGGATATTCATTGGCCCTTGGTCTTTGAGGAGTTGCATTTGTTGCTGATTTCGCACTAATAGCGCACCTGCAAATCCTAATGAGTTAACGGAAATTAACTCGTATTCTTCTTGCGATCGCGGTACGATTAACATCCATTCTCGTGTAGCTAAAAGGTTATACGCACCAGATTGTCTATTATCGTGAACCGCTGTTATCCCTACAGCATTGAGTAAAGCATTATATAGTTCCATTGTAGTTTTTGCGGCTTGTAATGGCGACTCTGCCCACTGGGAATTTAAAGATGCAAAAGCGTGTTTAAAAGGTAAATCAGGTATAGTTGCAATTGCATCCTGAAATTCTGCTTTTGCTAACAATGGCTGAATGGGTGTTGCATCTCCTGAAGTTGTCAGGGGTAAAGGTACTATTTGCAGATGCTTGTGTCGCTGGCTGGCCCCTGCAACTTGACCACCGTTATAAAATGCTAAACCATCATATTCTGCTAAACAAGCCCACATTGCCGCAAAATCTTCTAAGGTAAGTAGGCTTTCTTGTTCTTCAAAGGCGCGAGTAATAATCAATATATGATGGTCAACAACGTTGAATTTATTTAAGAGACAAACATGAGTCTCAGAAATATCTGCAACAAATAAATCTTCTTCGTATGGCAGAAATGGATTAAAATCCTTACCAGATACGGCGGTTTGTTGAACCTGTTTTTTCTTGGCTGCATCCTTACGCACAAGATTTGCCAAAATCCTCACCAAGAAACGTACACCATCCTGCTCAACGTATTCAAATTCTGTTGGTATCGACAGCAACGCCCCACATTTTAAAGCGGATTCAGTGCGTTCTATGACACTTTGCCATAAAGTGCCAGGTTGCAACAATATTTTTCCCTCTGTCATTTGCTTTCCTTCCGGCTTGGTGAAATTGTCATTTGTCATTGGTCATTGGTCATTACTCATTACTCATTACCCATTACCCATTCCCCATTCCCCATTCCCCATTCCCCATTACCTACCCAAGACTGTTGCACGAAACAATTATTTATGTGTAAAACCGCCGAATGTCATTCTGGTAACTAATTCGCAGGTAAGAGGGCAGAGAGTATTTATTGAGTCACTCTATTTATAGAGACTATTTATCACTTATCTATTTCCAGTAACCAATACCGCAGCGATTATTTTATCTTCAGCCCAAGTGCGATCGCTGCTAGTTATTGAGTGTAAAGTACTACAGGATAATTTGCTGATGCCTATAAGTTTAAACACTAATTCCGTCACCGAAGCTTGGAGGAGACTGGAAAACTCCGTTATTTTCTATAGGGAACGCCCCATTGGGACATTAGCAGCTTGTGACTCTCAAACAGAAGCCCTTAACTACGATCAGTGCTTTATTCGTGACTTTGTCATTTCTGGTTTGCTTTTTCTAACTCAAGGAAAAGTAGAGATTGTTCGTAACTTTTTAGTAGAAACTCTTGCTTTGCAGAGTCACGAAAATCAAATGGACTTTTTTAAGCCAGGCCCAGGATTGATGCCGGCTAGTTTTAAAGTAGATATTAGAGATGGTCAACAAGTTTTAACTGCTGATTTTGGGGAACACGCTATTGGTAGAGTCCCTCCAGTTGATTCTTGTTTGTGGTGGATTATCTTATTAAGAGCTTATGTCAAAGCTACAAAAGATATTTCTTTAGCTCATCGGCAAGATTTCCAGCAAGGAATCAAATTAATTTTTGATTTTTGTTTAGTGCATCGCTTTGCTATGTACCCCACAATGTTAGTTCCAGACGGTGCTTTTATGATTGACCGTCGTATGGGAGTATATGGCAATCCCTTAGAAATTCAAGTGCTATTTTATGCAGCTTTACTAGCAGCTAGTGAGTTAATTTTACCAGATGATAGTAGCGTTAAATATCTGCAAATAGTGAACCGACGCTTGGCAGCACTGGAATACCATGTCAAAGAATATTATTGGATAGATATTAATCGCTTGAACGAGATTTACCGTTACAAAGGTGAACAATTTGGGAAGGAAGTTGCGAATAAATTTAATATTTACCCTGAATCTATCCCTACTTGGTTAACCGAATGGCTACCAGAAACCGGAGGGTATTTAGCAGGAAATCTCGGCCCTTCACAGTTAGATTTTCGCTTCTTTGCTTTGGGTAACTTAATGGCAATTCTCGTTTCCTTAGCGAGTGAGCAAGAATCTTTAATGATTATGAATCTAATCGAAGAACGTTGGCATGATTTGATTGGATCTATGCCAATGAAAATTTGTTTTCCTGCTATAGAAGGTTTAGAGTGGAAAATTGTCACAGGCTCAGACCCAAAGAATAGAGCTTGGTCTTACCATAATGGGGGTAATTGGCCTGTTTTACTTTGGCTTTTAGTAGCGGCTGCTCTTAAAACAGGTAGAGTAGAGCTTGCTGATAAAGCTATTGATATAGCGCAAAGCCGTCTTAGTCAAGATCAATGGCCAGAATACTATGATGGCAAGAATGGTCGATTAATTGGCAAAGAAGCTCGGAAATATCAAACTTGGACTATATCTGGATTATTGATGGCAAAAGAGTTAGTAAATAATCCCGCACATTTAGACTTAATTTGTTATTGAGAAGGTGATGAGGGATTGGGGATAAGGGTAAAATAAGTAACGCACCAGATTTGTCGATGCGTTACGCTATCGCTAACGCATCCTACTGGATACAATTTAAGGTTTACTGAGTTGCAAGCCGATACATTAACAATGTAAGGCGATACATTAACATTGTAGGGTAATACATTAACAATGTAGGACGATACATTAACAATGTAGGACGATACATTAACAATGTAGGGCAATGCATTAACAATGTAGGACGATACATTAACAATGTAGGACGATACATTAACAATGTAGGGCGATACATTAACATTGTAGGACGATACATTAACATTGTTAGAGGTGCGATCGCATTCCAGTAAAAAAATTCAATTATGCGTTGTCGCAAATCCTCCCCAGGGTTTAAGCAAGGTGTTTTACGGCTGGGCGTTTCGGAACTTAAGAGAGTGAGAATTAGCCGTAACGCACCATCTTTCTCGGTGCGTTAAGTGTTGCTATAACGCACCTTACATTTTCAGGGTTATACCAATTTGAAAAAAGAATGCGACGGATTGTAGGGGCACGGCACGCCGCATACGTTTCAACTTAACGTGAAACCCGCTTAGTTGCAAGGTTTCGCCCTCACCCCCAGCCCCTCTCCCACCAGGAGAGGGGAGCAAGAGATTTAATTCCCCTTCTCCTGCGGGAGAAGGGGTTAGGGGATGAGGGCGAGGGTTTTTGTACAACACTCGCCGTGACCTCTAGAATATATTGATGTGTCGCTTGATTTATCGCGAATTACAAATTATCAATTCCCCTCGAATCTATTTAAGAAATCAATCTTCACCCCCAGGTTTATTATTCCCCGTCCATCACGAGATTTGAGTTCTGCATTATTCAGAGCAACAATGTAAGGACGATTATTAATTACACCGATAATCGGCCCACCGGAAGAACCACCACTAGTATCACAATCATGTAATAAAAAATTGTTTTCTTCACTGACAATGCTGCAACCTTTTTCTACGCTGGCTGTCCAGCCTCTACCTGCGGTGAAAAATTGATATTGTGCTTTATTATTGTTGGGAAAATCGCCAGAGTAACCAACGAAAATATATTTTTTGCTGTTTTTCGTGAGAGTTGCTGTAGGTAAGGATTTCCAACCTAAATAACCGTATTTTAATCCGATAGGTTTATTCAGTTTTAACAGCGCCCAATCGTTGATTTGATTTTCTAATTGAGTTCCTGAGAAATCAGTGCCGTAAACCACATTTTCTACTAAGGCAATATCTTCTTCATCACCTAATTTGCCATTAATCACATTGGGTAAAAATGCAACTTTTGCACTTAATTGGCGAGTTTCTGGATCGATGACGCAGTGGGCATTAGTTAATACTACATCTTCACTAATTAATGTCCCTGTGCAATGATAACCTTTACCCTCTGTAGTCAATCCTTGGACTCTACCAATAGCAGACCAAGGATATTTCCGACTTAATAGGGGAATTCTGTCATCCCAACCAATTACTGCTCGACGGCGAAATTGTTTATCATCAGCTTGATCGGGTTTATCGGTTTGTTGTAAGTTGCTAGGTTGAAAAGCGTTACCTTTGCCTTTGATTTGAAAATTTTTAGCATCTTGCAATGATGTATATTTTGGTGCTTTTTCTGTTGATGTAGCAGTTTGCGCGTTGGCATTCCACCAAGTATTTAAGGTAATTCCGCCGAGACAAGCTGCAACAAATAATGCGATCGCTTTTTTGCTAATGATTGTGCTTTTCATAGTTGTTGGTGTAGTTTGCTATTGATGTCAACCTTGTCAAAAACCAATCCCCAGTCCCCAATCCCCTCACCTCCATTCCCCTTGCACGGTGAAACCCGCCCATTCATAAGGACTACGCCCGTCTTGCCATAACTTCATTT
Source organism: Calothrix membranacea FACHB-236 (assembly GCF_014696315.1). Taxonomy (GTDB): domain Bacteria; phylum Cyanobacteriota; class Cyanobacteriia; order Cyanobacteriales; family Nostocaceae; genus Aulosira; species Aulosira membranacea. The sequence continues at coordinate 1,824 of NZ_JACJPX010000029.1, read as the reverse complement.
GCGCTGCACGCATGGCGGAAGCTGGGGTTTTATTTTGCTGCAACATCTGTTTGTAAAATTCCTGCATTAATATAGATGTACCTTCATCGCCAACTTGCCATAGGGAAACTGCTACCCGCGCTGCACCTGCATACATTAAGCCGCGTGTTAAGCCAACTAATCCCTCACCGTTGATGTTTTTACCCAATCCAGTTTCGCAAGCACTCAAGACAATTAACTCGGCTGGGTAGTCTTGGTTAAATAAATCTGCCAAGCGTAAGTAGCCGCTGATGGGCTTGCCTTTTTGATCAAATAATGACAGTACAATTCCGGATAACTGTGGCTGTTCTTGGTTGACAAAACCGTGGGTGGCAAAATGGAGAATGCGGAATTGATTTAAAGCGCTGCTGGTTGCCAAATTGTAGTTAGCATCAAAGCTTAAGGCTTGTAGGCTGTTTCCTGCTGATATGAGTTTTAAAATTTCTTTGGCTTCTGTTTCTGTGTATTTAAGTCTTTCCCAACCATTGCGTTTCAGGCTTCTGGCGGCACGTTCTAGGGCAGAACGTTCGATTTCTAATTCTGAGCCGAGTTGAGTGTTTTCTGGTTTACCTGTAACTCGTTCATCGGTAGCTTTATATACTGGATCTGCGAGGATGGCTAAAGCTTTGGGTGCGGGTTGGCGGTTGGCGAGTTTTTGGCGTTGAAAAGCGATGGTAGAAGCTGAGGGTAAGTTGACGATTTCATGGTTTACCATCAGTGGTTGGTATTGCACCTGTTTTTCTGCGTCGCCTTTGGCTTGGGTATTGATGTCAGCTAAAGCGGCAAAGGGAATGGTTTGCAACACACCATCAGCAACTATGACTAAACGCTTTCCTGGTAATTTATCAGCGACGGGTGCGAGGATGAGTTTACTCAGTTGTTGGGCGTTGAGAATGGATATGTCGGCGGCTGTTCCTTGGTGCAAGCTTTGATAGAATTTGGTGGCAACTGCTTCTATTTCTTTGCGTGGGGGGAGGGTGTAAACTTGCATTGATGTGGGAGTGACAGCCCATAAATAACTGCGTTCTTCTCCCAAAGAATATTGCAATAGCAGCGTGTCTTTATCTAGTTGTTGTTGAATTTGCGGTAATTTGAGAATATCTTTATCTGGATCTGGGTTTGTTAACTTCGCATATTCTGGGTTAGAACTACGGATTTTGGCTTGTATTTCTTGGTATTGATTGGTGAGATTTGTGATTTCTTTACTCAGTCGTTGAATAGCTGCTTTAGTAACTAAGTCGTTTTTATTGGTTGAAGTTTCTAAATTACGCCGCAGTGTATCTTTGGCATCAATTTGCTGTCGTAAATTCCGTTCTTGTGCTAACAGTTCTGGGTTTGCGCCTTTAAGAATTTTGGCGTTGGCTTCGTTTAATAATTCTATGAGGCTGCGGGCGCGGGAGCGTTCGCTGTAGTGTAGGGCTAATGCAGCGTATCCTTGGGATGGTTCTTTTTTGTGCAGTTCCATCAGCAAGTCGATGTAAAATTTGTAAACACCTTGCTGGGTGGCGAAGTAAGAACTGCGAAGGTCTTTGCTGTCAATTTTGGTGCGTAATTCTTCGATAATTTTGATAGCTGCTTCTACATTAGTGCGGGCTGCTTGGAGATTTCCACGACTGCGTTCTAAGTAAGCGATATTATTCAAGGCAGTAGCTTCCCCACCCCTGTCTCCCACCGCTCGCAACAGAGAGAGTGCATTGTTATAAAATAGACATCTCCGAAATAGTAATGTTATGTGCTAAAAGAATATAATAGATGTTTTTTTACACCAGAATTATGAGTTCCGTACTGGATCACATCGAAGCAAAT
>NZ_JACJPX010000028.1 GCF_014696315.1 Calothrix membranacea FACHB-236 | reverse complement strand
AAAGCTGTTTGGATTAGTCAAAACCAGGCGTAAGCGCCATCGAGAGATTGACGCTTACACCCAACAAATTTGGGCTTTATCTTCTTAAGTTGACACCAATGGGCAATGCCTTGCCCTCTAGCATATATTGATGTGTCGCAAACATTATTTGAATTGGTATAAGTAGTAGGGGCACGGCATCCACAATCTTTTGGTATATCAAATTATCTTAATGGTGCCGTGCCCCTACAAAGAATTTATTTTTCTACTCTTTAGTAAACCCAATCATTTCATCAGTTGGTTCATCCAGCATTTCTGGTACTAAAGCAGGGTTAGATCTACGTTCTTCTGCTGATTGTTCTCGAATCACATCATCCATTTTTGCTGGATGCTTAATTTTATCCAGTACTTCTGGACTTAATTCTGATGCATCAGTCTCTGGATTCATCTTTTCAGCTTGGCTAGGAACAGTTTCTTTGTTCATGAATATTTCCCCAAATTTATACGCCAAGCTTAGATTTTCTGATTGTGAAGCACACACTATCTGGAGGCTTAAATTATTCTTAGCTTGAAAGTGCTGAGTTGGAGAGACGCGATTAATCGCGTCTGTACAAGAGTAAAAATCTCATGATGATAACTTGTGCTTACTCTACAGTTTAGGATTAGCAATGATTGGGCGAAGCCAATAACCTTTACTATAGAAGACACAAAGGTTCTGTATATTTCGTTTCAAAACAGGAAATTCAGCAGTGCTACCAAATAAGCCCCCAGCGGGGAATCAAACTCAACGTTGGACATTGTCTCAACTTTTTGGCTTGGCAAGGCGCAATCCCTTAATGATTTCTAGATGGGTTCTATGTTGGGCTGCTGTGGGGACTGCGAGTGGTATATTCGCTGGTTTGTATTGGAATGTTTTAGAACTATTTATTCACAAACTCCAACGCTTTGAGGGTTTGAGTCTGCTGCTAGTAATGCCACTATGTGGTTTATTAGTCGGCTTGGTGATTCATTTTCTGGGAAATCCCGGCGAAATCGCAGTAATTGTTGATAATATCCACTTTCGCGGTGGAAGGCTGGATAGTCGAAAAAATCCCTCAATGATCCTTGCTTCCCTAGTTAGTATCTCAGCTGGTGGGAGTGCTGGGCCAGAAGCGCCTCTAGTGCAAGTAACTGGTTCTTTTGGTACGTGGGTAGCTGATCGCCTTAAACTTCAAGGAGAAGATTTGAGATCCATGAGTTTAGCAGCAATGGCGGCTGGCTTTACTGCTTTGTTTGGTGCGCCATTGGGCGGTGCGATGTTCGCTCTAGAGATTTTGCATCATCAGCATATTGTGGAATATTACGAAGCTTTGATGCCAGCGATTGTTGCGAGTTGCGCTAGCTATTTGGTATTTGCAGCAATTACACATTTAGGAATTGCGCCTACCTGGAATTTTCCTCAATACCACTTAGCCAAGATTGATGATTTTGCTGTGGCGATCGCTTTTGGTATTTTAGGCGCAGTTGCGGGATGGATTTTTATGGCGATTTTTCGTTTTTGCGATCGCGCCTTTTCCCGTATTCCTGGCCCCATTTATTTCCGTACCACGCTAGCAGGTTTAGGATTAGGCACTTTAGCCGTTTTCTTACCGCTTACCCGTTATTTTGGCCATGAAGAATTAGAATCTGTCGTTAATACTAATCTTCCGGCGATGTTTTTGTTGATATTAGCCTTGGGTAAAATGGCTGCTATCAGCATGACAGTTACAGGCGGTTGGCGGGGTGGATTTATCATCCCCTTATTTTTTACTGGCGCTTGTATAGGTAAAGCCGTAGCACTCTTAATTCCGGGAGTTCATCCGGCTTTAGCAATGATTTGTACAATGGCGGCGATTAATGCAGCCGTAACACGCACACCCATCAGCACAACTTTGCTGCTATCAAAACTCACTAACTTCAGTCCCTTCACACCAATACTCTTTGCCAGTTTAATAGGATTTTTCCTCGCTCCGAAAGTTCCCTTGATTGCATCTCAACTGAAGCATCAACCAGAGGTAGCTAATTAATTTTGGCATGGGGCAAGAGCTTTTATCTCCAAGTTCCGTGTTCAGAACTCGAAGTTTCATGTTCCAAACGAAAACGTTCTTGTTTTTAGCTCGAAGTTTCCTATTCAGAACTCGAAGTTTCCTGTTCCAAATGAGAACATTCCTGTTTTTAGCTCGAAGTTTCCTGTTCCAAACAAGAACATTGCTGTTTTTAGCTCGAAGTTTCCTGTTCCAAACGAGAACATTCCTGTTTTTAGCTCGAAGTTTTCTGTTCTGAGGAGGAATGATGGAGTTATGAAGGCGATCGCTCTCTCAAAATTGAATACAGTTGGTGTTAAAAATACAGCCGATTGCAAGTTGGTGAGGTATAGACAATTACAAGGGCATGGCACTGCCATGCCCCTACCTGCGTACCTCATTTACCGGAAATACGCTGTAATTGTGGGGACTGTCTTAAAAGTCAAGCGATCACACTTGATATTTAAGACAGCCGCTACCAGTAAAAATTATGAATCTTCTTATCCCAATTTCAAAAGAGAATGCGACAGATTGTAGGGGCAAGGCAGTGCCTTTTCCTCTAGAATCTTATTGATATGTTGCAAACATTATTTGATTTGAAATTATTTACAGTTTTTATTGTTTTTTGATTTTTAATAATGAATTGAGAATTAAAATCTATCTTTTGGCTGAAGTATTTTAGCTACCAATTTCAATATTCTGATAGTAAGTGTTAAAAATAGAGCCATTTGTGGCAGATAAGCAAACACATCTATATTTTTTAGCAAATAAGCTGTTAAATCAACAAGCCAGTATTTATTCGCAAAAGGAGTAATCTTAATATTTATCAAAACAACTGAAATTACCGTTTAAATTAGGCTAGGCTGACACTATTCATTTTGAAAAACTTTTAAAACCATAGCTTTTTTAACCAGAGATTTTTGATTGCAGTAGATGATTCTGTCACGGCATGAGTTCAGAAAATTAATATAAATCACAATAAACTACTGTTTTCTGGGTAAAGGTGGTTTGTATAGCAATTGTAAATCAGTTGTACAAATAAACTAGATTTGGAAATTTTTATTTCCTGTTCCCTAACTCAACAAGTATTTTATAACTCTTACAAATATTGCTATATAGTTTTTCATTTTTAATATAGGACTCATATTTGATTTGAATTTCAGGTAGGATGCGTTAGCGATAGCGTAACGCATCAGCACCAAAGCTTTTCGTGCGTTACTATAATTTGCGGTTATGCACCGCCATGAGAATTTTATTAGTTGAAGATGATGAAGCGATCGCAGAACCACTTGCTAAATCTTTGACAACTCAACACTATGCGGTTGATGTTGCCAAAGATGGACAAGAAGGTTGGGATTTGGCAGAGTTATTTACCTATGACTTAATTCTGCTGGATGTGATGTTACCCAAGCTGAACGGCATTAATTTCTGTCAGCGATTACGTGCAAACGGTAATCAAACACCTGTTCTTTTATTAACCGCCCAAGACACTAGTGTAAATAAGGTCATGGGTTTGGATGCTGGTGCCGATGATTATGTTGCCAAACCTTTTGATTTTCAGGAATTATTAGCCCGTATTCGGGCTTTATTACGTCGGGGTGGTTCTGCTTTACCACCACTTTTGGAGTGGAAAAACTTGCGCTTAGATCCCAGCAGTTGCGAAGTCACCTGTGATGGCAAACTTGTGCATTTAACCCCCAAAGAATACGGCTTGCTTGAACTTTTTCTTCGCAACAGTCAGCGAATTTTTAGCTGTAGTGCCTTAATAGATCATCAATGGTCTTTTGAAGAACCGCCCACAGATGATACTGTCAGATCCCACATCAAAGGTTTACGGCAAAAACTCAAAGCAGCAGGAGTTGCAGACGATCCCCTGGAGACAGTTTATGGCATCGGTTATAAACTCAAGCCAGAACAAAAGAATATAGAGCTAGATAAAAAAGCGAAAGCAATAGGAAAAACCAAATTAACCTCCTCATCTCCCTCACCTGTACCACAACAAAATCAGGTAGCCACTGGAGTAAGCAAAGTCTGGGAAACGGTAGCGCAGAAACTTGAAGAACGAGTGGCGACGAATGAGCAAGCCTTAACGCTGTTACTCAAGGGACAACTTAGGGAGGAAATGCGAGCTAGCGCCAGGATGGAAGCTCATAAGCTAGCTGGTTCAATGGGGATGTTTGGTTCTGATGAAGGTTCTCGTTTAGCTAAAGAAATAGAATCTTTTTGGGAAATTCCGACTCCCCTTGAGCCGCAGGTAATACAGCAGCTATCGCAATTGGTGGCGGCGTTGCGTCAAGAATTGCAACTGTTGAATTCTGAGTATAAGCAGGAGTCGCAGCCAGAAAATCCCGCACAAGGAAATGGTGTTTTTGGGCATGGCGAAGAAGTTACCAATGCCCCATCCCCTATGCCCGAAGCGGCGGGGCGATTGTCTCTTTCCACCCACAAGAAAATAGAGTTTCCCGCTGCTTTCAATCAACGTCCTTTACTGTTGGTTGTTAACCGCGATCGCAAATTAGCTGAGGCTTTAGCCAAAGAAACCGATATTTGGGGCATACAAGTACGCTTCGCACAAACTGCGCGATCGCCCATTTCCTCGGCTAGAGAATTGATTGCTGAATATTCCCCTGATGTCGTATTACTCGACCTTGGCAGTACTGACACCTCAGAAACTAATCTCGCTTTACTAGCAGAACTTAATGCTAGTAACTCCTCAATACCAGTAATAGTTTTAACAGATAAAGATAGTTTGCTTGACCGGGTAAAAGTGGCGCGCTTGGGTGGTAGCGGGATTTTACAAAAGCCTGTTTCCCCTACCCAAATTTTTGAAACAGTGAATCAAATATTACAGCGCACTCGTCCTACAGCCGCAAAGGTGATGGTTGTCGATGACGATCCCCATATCTTAGCTGCTCTGCAAACCTTACTTGTGCCTTGGGGAATGAAGGTTTACACCTTAGAGAACCCCTTGCGGTTTTTGGAAGCGATCGCAGCTGCTCAACCAGATTTGTTGATTCTAGATGTAGAAATTCCAGAAATTAGCGGTATAGAACTATGCCAAGTAGTCAGGAACGATCCTCAATGGAGTGGGCTGCCAGTCCTGTTTTTGACTGCCCATAACGATACTAAAACTAGGCAGCAGGTATTTGCCGCAGGTGCCGATGACTACATCAGCAAACCCATTGTTGAACCAGAACTAATTACGAGAATACTCAATCGTTTAGAGCGATCGCGTTGGCTACGCAATCTCGCAGAATTGGATGGACTAACCCAGGTAGCGAATCGGCGTAAATCTACTCAGGATTTAAATTGGTATCTGCAATTAAGCGATCGCCACCAACAACCGCTTTGCTTCGCTATTGTGGAGCTAGACAGCCTCAAAGAAATTAATCACAAGCATGGTCATGCAGTAGGCGATCGCGTGTTATCCCAATTAGGGGAACTGTTACGACAAACTTTCCACACTCAAGATGTAGTTGGTCGTTGGGGAGGTACAGAATTTGTGGTGGGAATGGCAGGAATGACCAAAACCGATGGAGAACGGCGGCTTTTGGAACTGCTCAAAAGGCTACGCCAAATTGAATTCACGGGTGCTAATAGCCAAAAGTTTCACGTTACCTTCCGTACAGCCGTAGTTGAGTATCCTCAAGATGGTGCTAATCTGCAAGCGCTTTATCAGGCGGCGGATCGGGGAATGGGTAATGGGGAATGGGTAATGAGTAATGAGTAATGAGTAATGAGTAATGAGTAATGAGTAATGAGTAATGAGTAATGAGTAATGGGTAATGAGTAATGGGTAATGAGTAATGAGTAATGGGTAATTGGGTGTTTGGGGTTTGTCATTAATTATTTCTCCCCTGCTCCCTGCCCCCTGCCCCCCTGCCTTACTCCGTCTCCCCTTATTGTTAAGGTAGGATGCTATATGTTTGAATTATTAGATATTTTTTTTACATCTATAAGCTTTATATCTCAGTTAAATTACCATTTCGGCAATCAAGGGTTGATATGGTTACATTTGTTATCTGATTGCTTAATTTCTCTGGGATATTATGCGATTTCTGCGATATTAGTCTATTTTGGGAATCAGCGCCAAGATTCGCCTGCAAAAAATCTGTTGCTGTTGTTTGGAGCGTTTCTAGCGGTTTGTGGCACAACTCATCTGATGGCAGTTTGGACATTTTGGGATGCAAATTATTGGGTATTTGGGGTTCAGAAAGCCCTTACTGCAATAATTTCAATTTATACTTTTGTAGCGCTATTAAAATTATTGCCCAAATCCCTAGAAAAACCTAGTAAAACTGAGTTAGAAGCAGCTAATAAAAAATTGCAGCAGCAAATCAGCGAATATCAAAGGCTTGAGGAGGCTTTGCGCCAAAGCGAATATCAGTATGTAACTTTAGCTCAAACTGCACCAGTGGGCATTTTCCGTACTGATGCTGCTGGAAACTGCACTTTTATGAATGAGCTCGCCTGTCAGATTATGGGTGCTTCTTTAGAAAAGGCGCTGGGAAAAGGTTGGATAGAATCTTTGCATCCAGAAGACCGCGATCGCGTGATTAGGCAATGGCAAGAAACTACACAGCAAAACTTACCCTTTAAATGTGAGCATCGTTTTTGCAATCCCCAGGGTAAAACTGTTTGGGTATTAACTCAAGCAGTACCAGAGGTAGGAAGTCAAGGAGAATTTACAGATTTTATTGGCACGATCACAGATATTAGTGAACGCAAACGCACTGAAGAAGCCCTCAGTCAAAGTGAAGCCACCCTCCGCAGCTTTTTTAACAGCGGCTCAATGCTGATGGGAATTGTGGAAATTGTGGATAATGATGTCTTGCATATTTCTGATAACCTAGCCGCCGCGAACTTTTATGGACTAACGCCAGCCGCAATGCAGAATCGGCTAGCCAGCGAAATGGGCGCACCGCAAGAGTATATTAACCAATGGATTGAGAAATATCGGGAAGCCGAACGCACCCATGCTCCCGTTCGATTTGAATATACTCACGAGACTCCCACGGCTAAAAAATGGCTGTCAGCGACAGTTTCGGCAATTAATAGTGATTACAGTAGCCGTCAGCGATTTTCTTACGTAGTGGAAGACATTAGCGATCGCAAAGAATCAGAGGAAGAATTAAAGAAACAAGCATTTCTCCTTGACCTGACTTACGACACCATCATGGTTCGCAACTCCAAAGGTGAGATTGACTTTTGGAATCGCGGTGCAGAACAGATGTACGGCTGGACGAAACAAGAAGCGATCGGCAAAATTTCTCATGAATTCTTGCAAACTCAATTTCCCCAACCGCTAGCTGAAATTGAAGCCGAACTTTTGCAAACAGGGCGTTGGTCAGGCGAACTCGTACAAACTAAACGTGATGGTACTCCTGTTATTGTGTTCAGCCGTTGGGCATTGCAACGTGACGAACAAGGCAGACCCCAAAAAACTCTGAAGATTAATAACGATATTACCGAACGCAAGCGTGCTGAAGAAGAACTTCGCCACCTCAGTACAGCACTAACAAGTGCAGTAGAAGGCATATCACAGTTAGATCAGGAAGGACGTTATATCAAGGTCAATCCCGCTTATGCCAACATGGCTGGTTATCAGCCAGAGGAAATGATTGGTATGGACTGGGTGTTGACTGTTCATCCAGAAGATGTAGAGAAATTGAGCGTTGCGTACCAACAAATGCTAGTTAATGGCAAGGTGGAAGCGGAAGCTAGAGGCGTGCGGAAAGATAAAACAGTTTTTGATAAACAAGTAGTGATGGTCACAGCCTACGATCGCCAACAGCAATTCATCGGCCATTATTGCTTTATGAAAGACATTAGCGATCGCCGGGAAATTGATCGCCTCAAAGATGAATTTGTGTCGATAGTTAGCCACGAATTGCGAACACCCCTCACTTCTATTTCTGGTGCATTAGATTTATTAGCGGGTGGAGTGCTGCAAACCCAACCGGAAGAAGCGCAACGGATGTTAAATATCGCGGCGAGTAATACCGATAGGCTGGTACGTCTAATTAATGACATCCTCGATATCGAGCGCATCGAGTCTGGGAAGGTGCAGATGACTCCGGAAAACTGCGATGCTGCCGATTTGATGAATCAATCAATAGAAACTGTAGAGGAAATGGCAGAGCTAGCAGGGGTCACATTATCAATTTCTCCGCTATCAGCCCCACTTTGGGCGGATAGCGACCGTATCATTCAAGTTTTCACCAACTTACTCAGCAATGCGATTAAGTTTTCTCCTGAGGGTTCTACAGTTTCGTTGAGTGCGGAAATTACAGCAGAGAAAACAGCACCTTTCAGCAAACAAATTTTGTTCAAAGTTAAAGACCAAGGTCGAGGTATCCCAGCGGAAAAACTAGAATCGATTTTTGAGCGTTTTGGACAAGTTGATGCCTCAGACTCCCGGCAAAAAGGTGGTACAGGTTTAGGTTTAGCTATTTGTCGCAGTATTTTGCAGCATCATCAAGGGCAAATTTGGGTTGAAAGTACCTTAGGAGAAGGCAGCACATTCTTCTTTACCTTGCCTATCGCCTCAAAAGATGACACAGAGACTATAGAACCAGAAAACACAGGCGATCGCGAAAATCTCTACCCGTCTTTACTTCCAACAGACAATCAATTCGCTGTTCTCCCTTTAGTAATTGAGTGTGATGATGATCCTTCGGTGCGGGTTGTCGTGCAAACCATGCTAGAACGACAGGGTTATCGCGTCTTAGCAGCTGCATCAGGACAAGAAGCTGTAGAACAGGCAAAATTGCACCATCCTGATGCAATTATTCTCAATTTGATGATGCCAGATATGGATGGTTGGGAAACCCTGGCGATTCTCAAACAACAGCCACACACCCAAAACATCCCGGTGATTATTCTCAGTGGTTTGTTACCCGATGCTCATAAAAGTCTGCCACACAACATTAGCGACTGGATTGTCAAACCTCCCACTAGCAAGTTGTTGTACCAAGCCTTAGAAAAAGCTACTGCTACACAAAATCAATCAATCAAAGTATTGATTATCGAAGACGACACAGATTTGGCACAGGTACTCATTGCTTTATTCAATCGTCACAACATTGTCACCTTTTATGCTCAAACAGGAAAAGAGGCTATTCAATTCAGCCAGAATATTATCCCTGACTTATTGGTACTAGATTTGGGATTGCCAGAAAATGACGGTTTTGCTGTAGTCGATTGGCTACGACAACATCAACGCCTGTGCCATGTGCCCTTAGTTGTTTACACAGCACGTGATTTAGATGATAGCGATCGCGATCGCTTAAAGTTGGGGCAAACTTTATTCCTCACCAAAGGGCGCATTACTCCCCAAGAATTTGAACAGCGAGTGATTAACTTACTTAACCGTATGATTGGTAGCAAATAGTTAATCAGGGTAATTGGTAATGCTTTTTCAAGCTAATGTACAGGTAGATTTAACATGACTACGAAACACATTCTCATCGTTGATGATGAATATGATATCCGGGCTGTAGCTGAACTCGCCTTGAAAACTGTAGGCGGTTGGGAAGTTTCCACTGCAGCTTCTGGGAGTGAGGGATTGGTTAAAGCAATTGCCGAACAACCAGATTTAATTCTATTGGATGTGATGATGCCTGATATGGATGGAATCGCTACCTTTCAAGCCTTACAAGCGAATCCCAGCACTCAACAAATTCCCGTGATTTTGCTGACAGCGAAGGCTCAAGCTACCGAACAGCGCCGATTTGCAGAACTGGGAGTGCAAGCAATTATTACTAAGCCGTTTAAAGCCATGAAATTGCCCGGACAAATAGCCAGCGCTCTCAACTGGTAGCTAAGAAAAATTCTTTCTAAATTTCTTTCATCTCCACAATTTCTGCATTTTTGAGTTTTACAGTTAAAAGCAACTAGAAAAACCACTAACTCGGTAACACCTTAACCGGGTAGAGCAACAACTCTCCTCTACCCCTTTTCCCCTCCTTTAACGATGTGGAAAGTTAAGCTCTCGATTTAGTAGCTAGTGGCTAAGTTGTTTTTGCTGTATTTTATTTGGTGAATATGAAAGATTTAGAAATGTTCCACTTCCATCTAGAAAGAGCACTTTATATCTTAAAGTTCCGTGATAAAAAGCTGGCTGAATGTTGGGTAACTCAACTAAATACTAGTATGGGAGTTCAACATACAGAATCTTTTCTCACAGCAGCAGTATTAGAATTATCTTTGACGGATACTAAAACATTTCACTGGGTTTTAGACAACTTATGTGCTTGGAAACCTTACGCACATTTGCTAGTAGAAGTTACCAGATTTACTCTGAGAAAACTTATTAGCAAAGGATTTATTCCTAGCCAAGACTTTAGTTTTGATGCTCAAGGTAAAATCTTGATGCATGAACAAACCAAAAAAGCACTTATGGCAGATGTTTCCGATTCTGACAGCCTCTTCATGGAAAAAGTTTTAGTAATTCCCCAACAATCTCAGCAAATTCCTTCCCTAACAGTATGATGTCTACCAATCAATCCGCTTCTATCAATTTTGCTCAGTTTCTACTACAACCACTACGTCAACGCTTGACATCCTTAAAAATAGAAAATTGCCGATTAGCACGCTTCATCTGCACAATGATTCCTGCTAGTTGTCCTTTTGAGCGAGAAATTAAATTCTGCGATCGCACTTTACTTCACATTCCTCCCCTCTGTAAACTTAACCCCTTCTACGAACAGTTTGTTGAGCTACGTTTCCGCGCTTTAAGTTATTTGGCTGATGAGCTTGGTGAAGATGTGACAATTTATTGTTAACCTAAAACACCACTTTACTGGATGAGGAAAGGCAAAACTCAAAATAATAACCCCAAGAATAAATCAGAGGGCTTGAATAAATGTTATTTCAGATTTTTGCTGGTGACTAAATCAATTTATCGGCTTGTATCCTAATTATTTGCTCAATCCTCTAAGTCTTTAAGAAGTTCCTGCTTTTTTGCAATATATCTACTCAACTCATATCGATTCAGTGGTACCACTATTGCGCTGCGTCGGATAGGACGTAAAATCATATCCAGAGTGCAAGATGAGCTGCTAGCCTTTCTATAAACGCAAGAAAAACTAATACCAGGTATACGAAAGTAATCGCCAATGCGTAATTGTTGAAAAATCATTGCTGCTTTAGCGTCTCTCAAAAATTAATGATTATAAAACTCTTAAAGATTGCCAATAGTCAATACCGTTATCCTACATTTACCCAGTGATGTCGATAGTTAGATTAACATCTAATCTTAGGGAAATCATAGAATTCCTAGTGTGATTAGAGTTTTTAATGATGAATTTTAAATTGCTTATATGTTTCCTGCTTTTTAGTTAACTGCCCTTAACTCTTCAGCAAAAGCCTGTGTAGCACAGTCATTTACCATCTCCTAATCAGCCACCCATCTACTTGCCTGAATCCGCTCTCCCGGCAAGAAAAAGCAATATGTGCTAGAATTGTACCAAAATATGGCAATTATTCAAGAGTAATTTGGAATAATTTTGCATTTTGTCAAGAACAAGGGCTAAAATCTGCGATTTTTGGAGTTTTTTAGGTTATGACAACCTCACAGGAGAGGATTATCCCGACAGATCTGCGGAACGAGATGTCCCGGTCTTATCTGGAATACGCCATGAGTGTGATTGTGGGTCGGGCGCTACCAGATGCCAGGGATGGTCTGAAACCTGTGCATCGTCGCATCCTCTACGCAATGCACGAGCTAGGTTTGACGCACGATCGCCCGTTTCGTAAATGCGCCCGTGTGGTTGGGGAAGTTTTAGGTAAATATCACCCCCACGGTGATACGGCGGTGTATGATGCGTTGGTGCGGATGGCACAGGATTTTTCCATGCGATCGCCCTTAATTAACGGGCATGGTAACTTCGGTTCCGTAGACAACGATCCCCCAGCCGCAATGCGATACACAGAATGTCGCTTGCAAGCTTTAACTGGCACAGCTTTACTCCACGACATTGAGTCCGAAACGGTAGATTTTATTGATAACTTCGACGGTTCCCAACAAGAACCCACAGTTCTACCAGCACGTATTCCCCAGTTACTATTAAATGGTTCCTCTGGGATTGCTGTGGGGATGGCGACCAATATCCCACCGCACAATCTGGGCGAATTGATTGATGGATTAGTAGCATTGATTCACAATCCAGAGATCACCAATCTCCAGTTAATGCAATATATTCCCGGCCCCGACTTTCCCACAGGGGCGCAGGTGTTAGGAACAGCAGCAATTAAAGAAGCTTACACCACCGGGCGCGGTTCAATTACCATGCGCGGCGTAGCTAACATCGAAACCATCGAGCAACGGGGAAGACCAGAAAGAGAAGCAATTATCATCACCGAATTGCCTTATCAAACCAACAAAGCCGCATTAATTGAAAAAATTGCCGAGTTGGTCAATGACAAACGCATAGAGGGAATTGCAGATATCCGCGATGAAAGCGATCGCGATGGGATGCGAATCGTCATCGAACTTAAGCGCGATGCTTATCCCAGAGTAGTACTGAATAACCTCTACAAGCAGACCCCACTGCAAGCCAACTTTGGGGCCAATATGTTGGCGTTAGTGAATGGGGAACCCCAAACCCTCACACTCAAGCAGTTCTTAGAAGTATTCCTCGATTTCCGCATTGAATCAATTAATCGCCGCACCAGGTATGAACTGCGGAAAGCGGAAGAACGCGACCATATCTTACAAGGCTTATTAATTGCTCTAGCGCATTTAGATGCCATTATTAACTTAATTCGCCATGCTTCTGATGCACCCACAGCCAAAGGTGAACTAATTACCACCTATGGGCTTTCGGAAGTTCAAGCCGATGCCATTTTACAAATGCAACTGCGGCGCTTAACAGCCCTAGAAGCAGATAAAATTCGTCAAGAACACGAAGATTTACAAGCGCAAATTGCCGACTTGCAAGATATTTTGGCACGCCGGGAAAGAGTGCTGTCAATCATTGAAGACGAAATTTCACAAATCAAAACCAGCTTTTCCACACCCCGACGCACAGTAATTACCCATGCTGAGGGAGAAATCGATGACCTTGACTTGATCGCCAATGAAAAAGTGATCATTTTGCTGACAGAGCAAGGTTACATCAAACGGATGCCAGTTAATACCTTTGAAGCCCAAAGCCGTGCTACCAGAGGGAAAGCAGCAGCCAAGGTTAAAGATGATGACACCATCGAACATTTCTTAACTTGCTGCGATCACGACAGCGTTTTATTCTTTAGCGATCGCGGTGTCGTCTACTGTCTGAAAGCTTATCAAATTCCCGTGGGTTCCCGTACCAGTCGCGGTACACCAATTGTGCAAATGTTGCCCATTCCCAAGGAAGAAAAAATTACCTCCATTGTCCCAGTTGATGAGTTTAGCAGTGAAGAATTCTTAGTAATGCTAACAAAAGGAGGCAATATTAAGAAAACTGTATTGGAAGCATTTAGTAACATCCGGGCTAACGGCTTAATTGCAATTTCCTTAGAAGAAGGCGATCAACTCCGCTGGGTACGTCGCGCGAGGGTAGAAGATAGTGTCATTGTGGGTTCCCGTCACGGGATGGCAATTCACTTCCGCTGTAACCACGAACAATTGCGTCCTTTAGGTAGGGCGACTCGTGGTGTGAAATCCATGAAACTCAAAGCTGGTGACGAACTGGTAGGTATGGATATCCTGCCGGCAGCAATTCTCGATACCTTGAGTACGGTTACAGAAACTGAAGCCGAAACCGAGATTGAAGAAATCATCGAAACCGAAGAAATCGAAAATGAAGAATCCACAGAAGTAGCAGCGATCGCTAGTACTGGCCCTTGGGTGTTGGTAATTACAATGGGTGGATATGGCAAACGCGTACCTGTAGCCCAATTCCGATTGCAAAATCGCGCTGGTCAGGGTTTAATGGCAACCAAATTCAAAAACCGCAAAACCAAAGACAAATTAGCCACCTTACAGATTGTCAACAGCGATGATGAAATCATGATGGTCACCAATCGCGGTATCATTATTCGTCAAGCTGTAAATGCCATTTCTGTACAATCGCGATCGGCAACAGGCGTAAGAGTACAGCGCTTAGACGAAGATGATGCGATCACCGGAGTAGCTATAGTTCCTCCCGACAGTGGTGATACAGGCGAATTAGAAGAGACAGAATGAAGGATGACATATTGGATAAACTTGCACAAGAGTTTATCCAAGTGTTAATCAACTTTGACTTATCTACTAAGTTAAAAACACAGACTATACCAAATCAATAGTTGTAATACCAATTTGAAAAAACAATGCGACAGATTGTAGGGGCAAGGCACTGCCTTGACCTCTAGAATATATTGATGTGTCGCAAAAATTATTTGATTTGGTATAAGCTATCAAACCGCTTGGATGATGTGGCAGAGAGGTAAACTTAATACTGAACAACTACCAAGCGGTACTAATAACAATTTGACAAAAGAATGCGACAGATTGTAGGGGCAAGGCACACTGTACCCTCTAGAATATATTGATGTTTCACAAACATTATTTGATTTAGTAACACTGATTAAAGAAGCCAGAAGAAT
This sequence comes from Calothrix membranacea FACHB-236, assembly GCF_014696315.1. Lineage (GTDB taxonomy): Bacteria > Cyanobacteriota > Cyanobacteriia > Cyanobacteriales > Nostocaceae > Aulosira > Aulosira membranacea. The sequence continues at coordinate 88,134 of NZ_JACJPX010000028.1, read as the reverse complement.
TGGGGGATTCTCCCCCAAACCCCCGATTGGGTGACGGTTGCGTCCCCCAAACCCCCTCCAAAAAAAATTATTGTTTGGTTTTTTTGTTGAGTAATACCAATTTGAAAAAAGAATGCGACAGATTGTAGGGGCACGGCACGCCGTGCCCTCTAGAATATAATTATTGGGGAGGCAACAAAGAGATTATCTCCCGAAATCAGAGCAGCTTATCCAGATATCCCTTGGCAGCAAGTAGCTGGTTTTGGAGATGTGCTGATTCATGATTATTTAAAAGTAAATTTAAATCGAATTTGGGGCGTGATTGAGCATAATTTGCCTCAATTAAAGGCAACTGTTGAGGTGATTTTGCAAGAATTGGGGTAGTTGTGAAATATCAAACAAAAAAGCTATTTTCATCCTTTAGCCTTTACACTTTAGCCTTGATCAGTGGGGTATTGATGGGGCTGACTGTGGCCCCTGTGGGCGCATGGTTCCTCGCTTGGATAGCCCTTGCTCCTCTCTGGGTTTTAATTAATAAAGAAAATACGCAATTAGCAGGTAAAAGGCGAAAATTCCTTCTTTTACCTTTATTTTGGGGCATTGGCTATCACGGTTTAGCTTTATTCTGGATTACAGGCATCCATCCGATGGATTGGTTGGGTGTTCCTTGGCTAGCGAGTTTGGCAATTAGCATCTTCTGTTTGACCTTCGTTACCCTTTGGGGGGCAGCAATAGTAGTTGTGTGGGCGGCTTTGATGGTGCGTTTTGCTGCACAAAAGCCGCTTTTACGTGTGCTGATTGGCACAACTATTTGGTGCCTTTTAGAAGGCATTTGGAGTGCTGGCGATTTGTGGTGGAGTTCGCTTTCTTACACCCAAAGTCCGCATAATTTAGTAATTTTACATCTGGGACAACTGGCTGGGCCAAGTGCCGTGACAGCCGCAATTGTCGCAGTAAATGGCTTAATTGCCGAAGCGTGGATTAACCGTAAAGATAAGAAGATTTACGCGAATAAATATTTAGCGATCGCTACTGGATTATTCATTACTCTTCAGTTAACTGGTTTTAGCTTATACAGCATTCCCCTGAGTAAGCCAGCAGATAAAGCTTTAAAAGTAGGAATTGTTCAAGGTAATATTTCTAACGTTATTAAACTTCAACCCGAAGGATTGCGAAGAGCGATCGCAGGTTACACCAATGGATATTTAACTTTAGCAGACCAGGGTGTGGATGCCGTCTTAACTCCAGAAGGCGCTTTACCGTTTTTTCAGCGTGACTTAGGCACAACTCCCATCATCTCAGGCATCAAGGAAAAAGGCGTGGTAGCTTGGCTTGGGGCTTTTGGCGAACAAGGACGCAGCTACACCAATAGTTTATTTACCTACACAGGTAACGGCGAAGTTTTCAGCCGCTACGACAAAACCAAACTAGTACCATTAGGTGAATATATTCCCTTTGAAGAGATTTTAGGTAAACTGATTCAGCGCTTGTCACCATTGGATGAACACCAAGTGCATGGTTCGCCCAATCAAATATTTGATACACCATTTGGGCGTGCGATCGCAGGTATTTGTTACGACTCCGCTTTTTCAGCCCAATTTCGCCGTCAAGCTGCTGCGGGTGGGCAATTTATCCTTAGTTCCTCCAACAATGCCCATTACACGGCTGCTATGCCATTCCAGCACCATGCACAGGATATTATGCGGGCGATTGAAACTGATAGATGGTCTGTGCGGGCGACAAATACAGGATATTCAGGCTTTATCGACCCTCATGGTAAAACCTTGTGGATATCTGGCCATAATACCTACGAAATTCACGCCGAAACAATATATAGACGGCAAACACAGACTTTATATGTGCGTTGGGGTGATTGGTTGACACCTGTGTTATTAATATCCAGTGGCGCAGCTTGGCTAGTGAATTGGAAAATGCAACGCGCAGCTAAAGAGTAATACCAATTCAAATAATGTTTGCGACACATCAATATATTCTAGAGGTCACGGCCTGCCGTGCCCATAAAATCTGTCGCATTCTTTTTTCAAATTGGTATTACTCAACAAAAAAAACAGAACAATAATTTTGGAGGGGGTTTGGGGGACGCAACCGTCACCCAATCGGGGGTTTGGGGGAGAATCCCCCAATTCTTCTGGCTTCTTTAATAAGACACATCAATATATTCTAGAGGGCACGGCACGTCGTGCCCATACAATCTGTCGCATTCTTTTTTCAAATTGGTATAAATTACCATGTTGGCGATTTCCAAATAAAAAAATAATCAATCGCTTTGGCAAGCAGAGGAGGAAGAATATAATTATGGTCTTCCTTCCGAAAAATGGAGAATTTAATTTCTGGAAGTCCCTTGAACTAACCAGCAATGTACACCAATCATCACAATCGCAGGTATCAACATCAACATGGGAATAATATCCAATCCTGCCCAATTCGCTAACCAGCCGACTCCCGTGGGGATGAGCGCAGCTCCGAAACTGGCGGTACTGGTAGCAAAACCCACTGCCGCAGGCACCAACGTCTCTGGGACTCGTTGGGGAATCAGCCAAATTGTAGCAGGAAAGATGGTGGCTAAAGCAAAGCCAATTAACGGTAAGCTAATCCACTGATCGGGTAAGAGCCACCAAGCTACGAGGCTAATCATTAATAAAATTAGGGATAGGCTGATGGTACGAACTGCACCCAGTCGGTTCAAAGCGTAACTCAAGCTGAAACGTCCGATTGTCAAACCCATCCAATAGGCACTGACACTATATCCGGCAATTAGTTCAGGGGTTTGTCGGGCAACAGATTGTACTGTATATGCCCAGTTACCAACAGAGGCTTCTGTGCCTACATAGACGAGCAACAGCAATCCAGTTAGCAGCACAGCAGGATGATGGAGCGATCGCTGCAAATTTCCCACCGCACTCGTATCAGATGGCGTTACCTTTGCCATCATTGGCTGATAGCGCCAGAGAATCACGCCGAAAAGACCGATTACCAATACGCTAACTACACTCGCCAACACCAGATACACCTGTCGCCAATTCATACCAACAGCTAACAGTGTTGTTGCTACCGCAGGCCCCAAAAGTGCGCCAATGCCATAAAAGGCATGAAGCGAACCAATCAAATTGGCACTACGCGAGTCCTGCACAATGTAGGTGTTGATCCCGGCATCAATTAACCCAATCCCTAACCCTAGCAAGGTTCCGGCAATAACCATGATCAACCAGTAAGGGGATAAAGCATAAATGAGCAGTGCAGTTGTTAGGGCACTGGCAGCAATCAGAAGCATTCGTGCCAACCCTAAACGGCTACTCACTAAACTACTGCTGAATGCAGCGACAATATATCCACTAATTTGACTAACAAATAGCAGTGTGACTGTTGCGGGAGTGAGTTGGTAAGTGGACAAGATGGATGGTAACAGCACCCCTAATCCTGCTTCGGCAATACCAATAGCGATGAAGGCATAGAAGGCGATCGCTACTCCAATCCAACGAGATGTAAGGTGAGGTTGCTGCCATCGAGAGCGTTTGTTGCGATCGCATTTCATGAAAAAACTCCGGAGGTAAAATCTGACTATTCAAGGTTTTCAATCAATTTTAGGTATGATTGCTTGTGGCTGTTGATGAGATTCACGGTCTAACTGAGTGAGGGCGATCGCCAAAATGAACAACCCAATTGCAACAATTTTAGAAGCAGAGATGGGACGGGGTGCTATGCTCAACCAGCCCAATTGATCGATAATCACAGAAACGATCATCTGAGTGCAAACAACGGCGAGCGTTGTAGTTGTTAATCCTAATTTAGGCACGACTAGGGTACTTAAAGTTACGAAAGCTGCTCCGAGAAATCCTCCCAGAAATGCCCACCAGGGAACTGTCAGTAGATATTCGAGGGGTGGGATGGGAAGCACCTGCAAAATCATTAGTAAGGCCAAGGTTGTAAAGCCAATAATGAAGTTAATTGCGGCAGCTGCAATTGAAGATTGGAGTGTTTGCCTTAAGCGAGCATTCGCAGCCGCACCAATTGCAATCAACACACCCCCTGAACCTGCGCCAAGTAGAGCGAATAAGATATTCATACGCAAGAGAAAATAATAAATTATTGAGTTAGAAAAAATACTGCAACTACCAATAGCCCGATGGCAAAGCGACGATGGCGTGTCAGACGATGTTGAGGAACGCCTAACCAGCCAAAATGATCCGTGATGATGCCTGCGATCGCTTGTCCACAAACTACAAATCCTAGTGTCAAGGTTGGCCCTATTAGGGCAGTGAAGTAGGTACTGGAGGTGATGTAACCAGCGCCTAAGACTCCACCAATAAAGCTCCATCGGGGTGCTTTGGATAGGCTAGTCCAGTCAACATTGCCAAACTGTTGGCTAAACAGAAGTGCTATTAAAGCTAGTGCGCCAACGAGGTAGGAAATATCAGCAGCCAAAGGAACTGAGTTAAGAGAACGTGCGAGTTGAGCATTCAAGCTAGCTTGAATCGGCAATAAGGCTCCACTTAGTAATGCCAATAGCAAGTACAGACAGATTTGGCAGCGAGCAGCAATTTTAGCACTGATGTGTAGCACAATCGCAGGTAAGCGACTGAAACGGTTAGTAGTCATAACTGGTGTAGTAAGAAAATCTTCAGTGGATAGCCAGATGATTAAACAGCGATCGCAGGTGTTAAGCTCATCCCATCCCTTTAGGGGTGGGATTTCACGTAGACAGTTGACAGTTAGCAGTCATCGGTCAACAGTTAACAGCGGCGGGTCGGCTTCCCGCCGCAGGTGGTGAATAAATTAATATTTATCTTGATATCAAGATACTTAAGATAAAGGTAAATGTCAAGAATCTTGATGTTGAGATATAATTGCCTCATGAAACAGGACTACATTGACCAAATTTTGGAGCAGTGGCGGCAGGAGTCTCCAGGGCTGGACTCTTCGGCGTTAGCAGTGGTGGGGCGTGTACTGCGAATTGCCCGCTTACTGGAAAAGCACCGAGAAACTGTACTGGCAAAGTATGGATTAAGCGTCTGGTCGTTTGATGTGCTAGCAACCCTAAAACGTCAGGGAGCGCCCTATCAACTCAAACCGACGGATCTCTACGATCTGCTGATGTTATCTTCAGGGGCGATGACAAACCGGATTGATCGCCTAGAGCAAGATGGCATTGTGATGCGTCTGCGAGATTCTGGCGATCGCCGCAGTGTGATTGTGCAACTCACTCCCAAAGGCATTAATCTGGCGGATACAGTGATGCCTGTATTACTTGAGCAAGAACAGCAACTTTTGGCTCAGTTCACAACCAGCGAAGTAAGCTCTCTCACAACGCTTCTACGCAAATTCTTAGTTTCACTTGAAGAAAATGAAACATGAGCTAATGGCAATACTGCTCGGTTAAGGATTTTCAACTCTTAATTTGGTTTGGGGAACAGGTGAAAGGGTTAAAGGTTTTTTCTTGCCCCTTTTCCCCTTGCCCTTTTGCCCTTAACCGACAAGTATTGGAGCTAATGGCGAGAATAGAGCTGAATTTCCAAACTGGTCATCGCCATTACAAATTGAAATTTTGATTTAGTGTAAAAAGCAATATTAGCAGCAATAAACGCTGCTCAATGATTACCAAATAAATAGGGGATGTCTACTAAAGTTTTTTATAAAAATTGAAAAGCTCAATTTTTATAATTCTGTTTGAAACTATACTATTAGACACGGTTGATTATGACATCCATAGCAGGTAAGACAGTCCTTTTGACCGGAGCATCAGGTGGTATTGGAGAATTTATTGCCCGTGCTTTAGCAAAAGAGCAAGCAACCGTAGTTAGTGTTTCTCGTTCCGAAGAAAAGCTAGAACAAATATCAAATGAAGTGCAAGCTTTAGGTGGTAGAGGCATTAGCATTCCTTTTGATATTAGCAAGTTAGAAGAATTACCTGTATTAGTCCGGCAGATTAATCAAATAGCTGGCAAAATTGATATTGTCATTAATAATGCAGCTATTGAAAAATACCGAGCTTTTCAAAACTACGAGTTAGCAGATATCCAGGCGATATTAACTACCAATTTAATTGCTGGGATGGAATTAACACGGTTAATTCTACCATCTATGATTGCCAGCAATAGCGGTCACATTGTCAATATTGCCTCTGGTTCTGGTAAGAAAGGCGCACCGTACAACAGCATCTATTCTGCTAGCAAAGCTGGGATGATTATGTGGACTGATGCGTTGCGGCAAGAATTAGTTGATACCAATGTTGGGGTGACAGTGGTTTGTCCAGGATATACCAAAGCGGGAATGTTTCTAGCTTTTGGGCTACCTTCGCCCAAATTAGCGCAGGTTTCTCAACCCACAGAAGTTGCGATCGCAATTTTGCAAGCTATTAAGCAAAACCAACCAGAAGTTATCATTGACGGATTTCTCACTAAGCTTTTATTCTCTAATATTCAACTTTTCCCCAAATTTGGAGATGTAATTTATCGCTGGATTGGGTTAACAAAGTTGAACAAAACCTGTGCTGAAAATCAAATGCGCGGACTTTGATTAATTATCACCAGTTATTAGAACCAAAATCCAAAATCTAAAACACTTCTTTTAATTTTCCATTGGGGTGGAGCGAATGACTGATGCACATTATGATGCTATCGTCATTGGCACAGGTGCAGGTGGTGGCACTTTGGCCTATAAATTAGCAACGAGTGGCAAAAAAATTTTAGTTTTAGAACGAGGTAATTTTTTACCTAGAAACAAGGCCAATTGGGATTCGCAGCAAGTCTTACGCAAAGAATATTATCGCACTTCAGAGCAGTGGTACGACAAAGACGGTAAAGTCATCAATCCAGTAACAAATTATTATGTAGGAGGTAATACAAAATTTTACGGTGGCGCATTATTTAGATTGCGCGAACAAGATTTTGCAAAAGTCATTCATCAAGGAGGTATTTCTCCAGAATGGCCTTTAAAATATCAAGATTTTGCCCCTTATTATGAGCAAGCTGAGAAACTTTATGAAGTACATGGACAACGTTATCTAGATCCAACTGAACCACAGAGAAATCAAGATTATCCTTTCCCAGCCATTAGCCACGAACCATATATTCAAGAGATTCATGATTCTTTAAAAGATAAAGGTTTGCATCCCTTTTATCTACCACTGGCTATCAAACTCAATGAACTTAATCCTCATGTAAGTGCTTGTATTCGTTGTGATACTTGTGATGGTTTTCCCTGCTTAATTAATGCCAAAGCAGATGCGGATGTAAATTGTATACGTCCAGGGATAGCATCTCAAAATTTAATATTAATCACACAAGCAAAGGTAGTACGCTTACATACTAGTGCAACAGGGCGAGAAATCACTGGTGTAGAAGCAGAAATATCTGGAAAACGGCAGGTATTTTCTGGCGATATTGTGGTTGTGGCTTGTGGTGCAATTAACTCAGCAGCATTGTTACTCAAATCTGCCAACGATCAACACCCCAATGGATTAGCAAATAGTTCTCATCTTGTGGGGCGAAATTACATGGCACATAACTTTGGTGTAGTTATGACCTTGAGTGCAAAACTGAATCCGACAGTTTTTCAAAAAACGCTAGGAGTTAATGATTTTTATTGGGGAGAGCAGGATTTTAATTACCCAATGGGCGGCATACAATTGCTGGGTAATCTTCATAAAGATAGAATTGCATCTCATGGGCCACCAATGATGCCTAATATTGTGGCTGAAACCATAGCAAATCATGCTGTTGCTTGGTTACTCATTAATGAAGATTTACCAGATTATAATAACCGCGTGCGTGTTCAGGGTGAGCAGATTTTTATTGACTATACTCCCAATAATCAAGAAGCATTTAATCGGTTAATTCAACGCTGGGTTGAAGTGTTAAAGTCTCTCGATGAACCTCAGACATTTGGGCAATTCTCGCACCATATTACCCAAAGATTTACCGTTAAAGAAGTAGGTCATCAGTGTGGAACTTGTCGCTTTGGAGAAGACCCTAACACTTCAGTGCTAGATATTAATTGCCGCACCCATGATATTGATAATCTCTATGTGGTTGATGGCAGCTTTTTTCCTTCTAGTGCTGCGGTTAATCCATCTCTGACCATTATTGCTAATGCTTTGCGAGTGGGAGAGCATTTGTTAGCAAGAATGAGTTAAGGAAGAATGGGGAATGGTGAATGGGGAAGGGGAAAAAGGGAAAGGGATTAGTATTGTGCTAGTGTGCCTAATTCTAACAAAAGTATTTAGATAGAGGGTTTAGCATTGCTAAACCCCTACGAAAAATCTATTTGTGTCAGGATTTGTGTGAATTGGTATTACATAGCAACACCGGATTTTTTAGCTGGAAGTTGCTAATTCACCTTCACCTTTTCCTTCTTTGATAAAGCAACTAGCTGATAGAGTTTTTCTTCAAACTTCTCCTGGCAAGTTGACCAATCAAAGTCTAGTATCGAAGGACGAGCGTTTTGAGTCATTGCTGTTTTCAGTTCGGAATTTTCTAAAATAGCAATGATTTTTTGGGCGAAATCTGCTGGATTGTTGGGTTCAGCAAGAAAGCCGTTATGTCCGGGAATGACTTGTTCTGCGGTTGAGGGTGCTAAGGCTGCAACTACAGGAGTTCCGGAAGCCAGCGCTTCGTTATTGGTGGTACAAAAGTTTTCAGTGACGGAGGGGTTAACAAAAACATCAGCTCTAGCAAACCAACCTAAAAGTTCTGTCCCGTGGGATTCTCCCCAAATCGTAATTCCCGATTTAAACTTTTGGGCACGTTTTTTGATTTGCTCGTCTAAGGGGCCGCTACCAACTATAACTAAATGCACATCGGGGATTTTGGCAGCAATATAGGGGAATGCATCTATTAATTGGGTAACATTCTTTTCGGCGGTAATGCGTCCAACGAAGAGAATAGTAGGTCTGCGATCGCCTGGTATGGGATCATAACAAATATTACGAGGATGGAATTTTTCGCAATTAATACCTTGATAGGGCAGGTATTCCCCGCGTTGACATTGTAACTTCTCGTACTTAGTTAGTTGTTCCCGTGAGGAAAATACATTAACAGTATAAGCATCGCTGACTTGCTTAACTATTAAGGGAATAATTGGACGCAGCAAGCTAAAGAAGAAGTTTCCTAAGTAATATTTGATATAGGCAACGATATCTGTATGGAAAACTGAGATAATCGGAGTCTTTGTTTGTCTGGCATATTTAACTCCTACAGCACGACCGTACCCTTGCAAGAAAGCTGAGTAAGCTCCTCTCATTTGGGCTGATTCTTCAACAACGATAATATCGGGTTGAAAGTTCAACAGTAATTTAGTATCGCTCCAATGTTTGTAACTTAATGGTTGAGGTAGAGAGTTATAGAAAATCAGTGGTTGAGTAGGGAATGCATAGGAAGAAAAGTTAGGAAATTTCTGTAACTCTTCTAATCCTGGCATTGGACGATTCCCAACTTGTTTGGGGTATTTATCATTAAATTCGGGATGGATGAGAAATACTTCATGTCCCTGCTCTAATAACCAACGAACTCGCTGATGTACTGCTACTGAAACCCCTGTAAGGAAGGGAGCATACAATCCTGTAAAGAGGGCGATCCGCAGAGGTTGGTTTGTCATAATAAAGGAGATATTTCATGAAAAAGCTGGTTTTGGTTTTAGGATTTACGCAGCAAAGATTTCATGAGAATGGGCATTGGTAATGAGTAATGAGTAATGAGTAATGAGTAATTGGAATATCTCCCAATCCCCAATCCCCAATCCCCAGTCCCTAGTCCCCATTACCCCTTATCCCCAGAGGGGGCCCCGAGTTCCCCAGTCCCCAATCCCCAGTCTCCAATCAAAGAGAAAGTTTGCGATCGCTTGGTTGGTCTACGATTTTATAAGGGCGATAGTCGAGGAGGCGAATGTTCCAAGGGCTTTTGATATCGTAGGTGATTCCCCGCCACTTAACTTTTGACATCCACAGAGATAGAAACATGGCGTAACCATAAATCCATTGGGTAAAGGGTATCCCGATGAAAATTTTGAAGATGGTTGCTGGTGAGAGTTTTGTTATCGGTTCACCATGACGGTGCAGGACTTGCTGTATCTCTTTTTCTAAAACAAATACTAGCAAGAGTAGTCCCAACATATAGCCGATGTAACAACTCAAGCAGAAAACTGCAGTGTTCCATTGTTGGTTAAATAATGCTGCTAGGAACAACACAATTAGCAGAGTTGGCAATAATATAGTCAAAATCGTGTCGCCAACTACAGCCAACCACCAAGGATGATACAGACGCGAAGATATTAATTGACGCTGCAGCCAGTATCTTAAGCTGGGTAAATCTGATTCTTCCCGATTGAGCATCAATAAGGAAGGTACAAATTTCACCCGTAAGTTATTTTTGCCTAAGACACTACGCATCATAGTATCTTCGCCAAATGCCTTACTCCACTTATCTAAAAGTCCTGTTTGACGCAGTACTTCTGTTTTCACAGCGAGAGTTCCACCCCAAGGAATTCCATATAAATACATCTGCACAACCGCAGATACATTCCAGATGTAGCGCACTAAAGAACCCCAATATTTACCAGTAGGTAAGTACCAACGGTTACCAGTTGTCGCGCCAATTTGGGGATTACTTAAGGGACTGACTAATTCCCGCAGCCAATTAGGATGGACGATTGTATCAGCATCAACTAAAGCAACTACCTGATAGGAATCGTCTAAATCTGACACTGCTTGGAGCAAAGAACTGCATTTCAGGCTACAGTTTTTGCGGATAATTCTCAAAGGGCTAATTTCAACGTTGGTTGCTCCTAGCTCTTGGATAGTATCAGTAGCAATTTTCCAGGCTGGATCTTCTTGACGATCAACAATCAGCTTTAAATCATACTGGGGATAGTTCTGATTTAATAAAGCACGCAAACAATTAGGCAGAAAAGGATCTGCACCTCGCAAACAAAGAACGATCGCAGTTTTGGGTAACTTGTCATCTGGCAATAATTTCCCCTGATAAGAACGTAAATTCCACAAGAAAACAAGAATCAACAATACCTGAATGGCCAGCCATCCCAGTACAATCTGAGACAACAATCTCGCCAAATCGTTCATGCTTGATCACCTAGAAGATTCCATGAAAGTGCTGGTTTAGGATTTACGCAGCAAAGATTTCTGGAAAATTCTCAATGGAATGGGGCATGGGGCATGGGGCATTGGGCATTGGGAATGGGTAATGAGTAATGAGTAATGAGTAATGAGTAATGAGTAATGAGTAATAAGTAATGAGTAATTGGGTGTTGGTAATTTCTCCTTGTCTTCCTCATCTCCCTCATCTCCCTCATCTCCCTTATCTCCCTCATCTCCCAATCCCCAATCCCCAATCCCCAGTCCCCATTCCCCACTCACCGATACTTCCGGTACTCAACTAACCGAATATTCCAAGGGCCGGAAATGCGGTAGGTGATACCACGCCAGTTCATTGTAGACATTCTCAAAGAAGACAACATTCCTAACCCATAAAGCCATTGAGTTAGGGGGATTCCGATGAGGAGTTTGATGATAGTGGGAAATGAAATTGGTGTTGGTTTTTGATGGCGATCGCGAATTATTTGCTGTACTCCATGCTCTAAAATCAGCATGAGCCAAAGTAATCCAACTGTATAGCTGGTATAACACGCCAGCAAAAAGACGAAATTATCCCATTGTGAAGTGAATAATGCCCATAGCAAACACATCAAGACGAGCGTCGGCTGCAAGATGCTGGAAAACGTATCACCAAAAATCGCTGAGGGTTGGGGGTGATAAAGCCGAGAAAAAGTGAGTTGACGCTCAATCTGGTTTCTTAAAGTGGGTAAATCGCATTCTTCCTGATTGAGCATCAATAAAGAAGGTACAAATTTTACCCGCAGTCTATGTTTTCCCAAGACGCTACGAATCATAATGTCTTCGCATACAGCACGACTCCATTTATCGAGTAGTCCTGTTTTTTGAATGACTTCGGTTTTAATCGCTAAAGTCCCACCCCAAGGTATACCAAACAGATACATCTGTATAACTAAGGAGATGTTAGCTATATAAGGTACTAAAGACCACCAGTGTTTACCTGTAGGTACATACCAACGATTACCTGTGGTTGCTCCTACCTTGGGATGGGATAGGGGGTTAACTAATTCACGCAGCCAATTAGCATGAACAACAGTATGGCTATCCACTAAAGCGACTACTTTATAGGAATCGTCTAATTCTGAGACAGCTTGGACTAGGGAACTACACTTGAGACTAGAATTGTTGTTTATTGCTCGCAAAGCGCTAATTTCAACGTTAACTGCGCCTAGTTCTTGGATGGTGTCAACAGCAATGTTCCAAGCTGGATCTTCTTGATGATCGACAACAACCTTTAAATCATAGTTGGGGTAGTTCTGTTTGAGTAAAGCACGCAAACATTGTCTGAGATATGGATCTGCTCCACGTAGACAGAGAATCACCGCTGTTTTGGGTAACTGGTCATCTGGTAACAAGTTCTTCTGGCTTGGATTCAGAGACACCAAAAACACCAGGGTTAAACATACCTGAATCGCCAGCCAACCCAACAACGAGTTACACAGAAATTTGACCAAATCTGGCATTAATTATAAAGCCTCCTAAAAAAGCGGTGACGAGCCATATCAATTCGTAATACCCTACGGGAAGCGCAAAGCGCTACGTAATTACAAATTTTGTAGGGTGCGTTAGCCTCTGGCGTAACGCACCGTGAATTGCTTAAGTGGGGTTTAGATCCCCGACTTCTTCAAGAAGTCGGGGATCTGCTGGGTAGTTTGCCCTCAGGCGGTGCTTTGCGCTACGCGACAACACACCCTACGCCTGCTGGGTAATTAGGGGTCGAGGGAATATTTCACTGTGATGTTGACGGTGGTGTTTTTGTTGACTGCAAAACTAGCATCGCGGAATTTGGGTGTTCCCGTTTGAATGGATACTGTAGGGTTATTGGAAATACCAAAGCCTTCAGTGGGAATACCGAAAAAGTCTTTATTGACTTTGCGATCGCCATTTTGATCGTCAACGATTGCGACAGCGTAATTTCCTGGCTTTAAGCCGGAAAATTGGTGTTTTAAGGTGCTACCTGTAATTTTTTTACAAACACCTTGCAAGACATTGGAAGTATTGGAGGGAAATCCTTTCTCTTTGTCTTGAGAGTAAACTCCGATACAAATTTGTCCCTTTTGGTGTTTGATACCATTAACCACCACAGTCAGGGTTTGGGCTGGTGCAGCATTCACCAGCTGAATGGAGGTGAGGCTGGCGAAAGTTGCGATCGCTAAGGCTGTAATTTTAGATAGTTTTAACATCATGTATGAGTCTCCTCAAATGGTATGATTGGGAAGTAATTAACCGCCGCTCAAAACTGACAAACGTTGATAAAAGTTTTGGCGGTTTTTCCACAGAGTTTGAGCAGCTAGCTGTAAGTCTTTGAGCAATAAATATTCAGTTCCCTGTAAACGTTTTGGCATCCAGAGCAAGCAAGATAATTTTTCATGCCAATTTAAAGGTGACTTCCAAATTGATAGCAAAACTTCCCCTAAGATTCTCCAATGTGGGAAGATAATTTTCCCCGCATTTGCTGTATCAAACCACACAGCATAACCATAAAAATCTGGTAACTCTCTGAGTAATTCTTTTTGATTATTGCTATTAGCTAATAAGTAGTTTGGTAAAAACATACTCATTGATTGTTGGGGATGGCTACGAGCAAAAAAGAGATATTCGGGAATTTCATAAAACCGACCAAGTAAAGCCAACCTTAATAAAAAAATTGCGTCTGCGGCTCCACAGCCAATAATATATGGAGATTTTCTGATAGCATCGGCGCGAATTACACCATATATTTGATAACAGTAATGCTTTGTCAGCAACTCTTGAAAACGTTCTTGTGGTTTTGGCGAATCAGTTTTAAATTTGATATCGTAGGTTTGGATAAATTTTCCCTGTTTATCGATGTAATATGTGTGGGAATGACACAAAACTACTGTTGGGTCTTGGTCAAGTATTTCTATACATTTTTGGAGAAAGTCTAGTGCGTGTAAATCGTCATAGGCTACCCATTTAAAATATTCGCCTGTAGACAATTCAAAGGCACGATTAAAGTTACGAGCGCAACCAATATTTGTGGCGTTACGGTAGTAGCGTATACGGTTATCTTTAGCAGCATACTCTCTACAAATTTCTTCGGTATTATCTGTAGAGGCGTTATCAGAAATAATTAATTCAAAATCTTGGAATGTTTGATTCAGAATACAATCTATGGACTCGCGGATAAATTTCTCGCCATTGTATACAGGGAGTCCAATACTTAAGCGCCGCAGAGAATTGCTCATAAGTTTTGTAGGAGTGCTGAGTGCTGAGCGCTAATACCAATTTAATGTCAAGTTGCAGATATTTAGATCCCCCTAAATCCACGCCACTTGCTTCAAGTCGGGAAACCCGCCCAACGCAGTGGCTCCCCTTAAAAAGGGGGACTTTGATAGATTTTTTCCGGTTCCCCCCTTATTAAGGGGGGCTAGGGGGGATCGAATTAAATCGGTATAAGAACTCAGCACTGTTTAGACTATTTCATGAGGTTTTGCAGGTCTGTTTTTTCTAGCCATTCTTTGGTAATTTGTAAGCCATCTTCCAAACTAATTTTTGGTGCATAATTCAATAAAGTTTGGGCTTTTTCAATTGAACAAGCGTAGGGACGAGTCATAAAATCTATAGACTCAGGAAGAATATCGGCTTTTTTCCGAAATAGCTTTTGTCCTTGAACGCGCAATTTCAAAAATAATTTGATTTCGTCTTTACCAATAGACATAGGTTCAGGCGAACCAGACATTGCGGCTAAACGGGTAAAATACTCTTTCCAGGAAGTGTTTTCTCCGTCGGTGATATTGAAGATTTCGCCGTAGGTTTCTTTTTCGATAGCTAAGAAAATAGCATCAATCAAATTATCAACATATACATGATTGATCACGCCATGCTCATCATTAGCATAGGCAAATAATTTTTGGCGCATAAAATGAACCGGACGTGCTACCCAGGGGATACATCCTGGCCCGTAAACATCGCCGGCACGAATTACAATTACACCAAAATCTGGCGGGTTATTGAGTGGTAATAATGCAACTTCTGCTTCGATTTTGGTTTGACAGTAGGGGTTGCTTTCTTCAGCTAGCGGTTCGGATTCGGTGACGCGATCGCTATAATTAAACCCATACACCAATACGCTAGAAAGATGCACAAAGGTTTTAACACCAGCACTTTTGGCTGCTTTCGCTATTGTGATGCTTCCGTCAACATTTACCTCACGAAAATCTTTGAGAGGGCCAGCTTCTTGAGCAAGTTGAGCAGTATGTAAAACGATGTCTACTCCCTCACAAGCTTGTTGAGCAGTTTTCGCATCGTTGATTTTACCAACAATCACCTCAACGCCTAAATTTTGGGCTTTTTTATCCTGAGTACCAGAACTTTGTAGTCCTTTGACTTTCATTCCCTTGGCTATGGCTAACTCAGCCGCACGATAGCCAATAAATTCGTCAATTCCAGTAATCAGAATAGTTTTATTTTCAAAGTTCATAAAGCAGAGATGATTGATGAAGGGATAATGGTGTTGACTGTCAACTACTTAACAAAGTGATGATGCAATGAATATCTGTTTTAGCTGACACCAATTTAATGTGAAGTTGCAAATATCTAGATCCCCCTAAATCCCCCTTTTTAAGGGGGACTTTAATAGATTTTTTCTGCTTCCCCCCTTATTAAGGAGGACTTTGATAGATTTTTTCTTGTCCCCCCTTATTAAGGGGGGCTAGGGGGGATCGAATTTTATGCAGCTTCATAACAAATTAGTATGAGTGTCTATGTGTTGAGAAAATAATTTATCTAGCACAGAGGAACCAAGACACAGACAAGAGTAATAGTTAGAAAATATCAGCTGGGTCTGCAGAACGAAGTTTATTGATAGCAAGTGACCCTGAAGTTAAACACATTAATGTGGCTGATACAAAGACTAATGATGCATTATTAAATGTCATCACAATAGGTAACTTTGTCGCTTTCATGGCAAAATCATATAACAGCACGGAAAAGATAAATCCGGGTATATAACTTAAAACTGCCAATATCAAAGCTTGTTGAAAGACAACATTTAATAAATATCTATTGGCATAACCCATAGCTTTCAATGTTGCGTAAGCTACGAATTGTGTAGCAATGTTGCTGTAGAGAATTTGGTAAACAATTACTACACCAACCACAGAAGCCATTGTTAACATCAAGCTGAGAATAAAACCAATTGGCGTTCTCACAGCCCAATATTGTTTCTCGAAATCAATGAAACCTTGGTATGTAAAAACTTGCACATCATTAGGTAAGGATGCTTGTAAATCTTTCAGCACCTTATTAGCATCTGTACCTGGTTTTAAGGTAATTACACCCACGTCAATCATTTCCGCGGGACGAGTATTAGGATTGATTCTGAGAAAAGTTGAATCACTAACAATTAGGTTACCATCTACCCCAAAGGAAGGGCCTAAGCTGAATAAACCTGCAACTCTAACGCGATAACCAATTAAAGAATTGAAGGGAAAGATTTCAACAGTCTGTTCAGTCTGACCTTGATCAAATCTTTCTGGAATCGGCCCAAACTCGGGACGTGAATCTCTGTCAAACAGCATCATGTCTGGAATTTTGAGCTTATCTAAATTCTCTTCAACCTCCGGGATATTTAAAACAGATCTGCCTGGATCAAACCCAATCACATAAATTGAATATTTCTCATTATTTACAGGGTTTTTCAATTTGGCAAATTGTACATACATGGGGCTAACAGACTCAACGCCATCAAACCCCAAAGCTTGATATAAACGAGTCCGAGAAAAGCTTTGATTGGAGGTCAAAGATTTGTATTGAGAACTAACTACAAACAAATCTCCTTTCAAACTTTGATGTACTGCGGTAGCACTAGAATAAAGTGCATCTTGGAAACCTAGCTGAATAAACATCAGCAGCACAATAAAAGCAATCCCCGCTACAGCTACCAGAAAACGAACTTTTTGCTGGACTAATTGTAGCCATGCTAAAGGAATCTTAAAATTCATGAATTTTTGTCATTTGTCATTTGTCATTTGTCATTGGTCATTTGGGGTTTGGTAATGGGTAATGGGTAATTGGTAATTGGGTTTTTTTTGAGTAGTTAACGATGCCCAATGCCCCATGCCCCATGCCCTATGCCCAATGACTAAATATGAATTGCTACATCCACTTGTAAGTTGGTGAGGCGTGATACCTTCGCACTCTCCTTAGGATCGTCTATGCAGATTTTGACCTCGATAATTTTGCGGTCGGTGTCGGAACTGGGGTTGAGGCTGAAGATACTTTGCTTCTCAACTTGCCAACCTACATTTTCTACGGTTCCCTGCAATTTTCCTACAATAGCTGGGCTGGTAATGGTCACTTTTTGACCTTTACGCACTTTTTGAATATCGGTTTGGTACACTTCTGCAACCACGTACATTTGAGATATGTTACCTATCTCAGCAAAGCCGGAAGTAGCAATTACTTCGCCAGTTCTAGCGTGAATTTTTAAAATTGTGCCGTCGATGGGCGATTTAATATAGGTTAAATCGAGGTCGGCTTTTGCTTGTTTGACAGCAGTTGTGGCACTTCTCACTTGAGTTTGTGCTACTTCTACATCTACAGGACGTACTTCTTTGACACTGCTAAGTTGCGATTGTGCTTGTTTAATTTGGCTTTGCAGGGTGTCTTGAGTACGCTTGAGGGTGGCTTTGGCTTCTTCAAGCTGCTGTTGTGCAGTTTTGAGTTGCAGTGCTTTGCTATCGCCTATGGAAGCTGCGATCGCACCTTGTTTTAACAATTGCTGATAGCGATCGTTCTCAGTTTTTGCATTCTCTACTTGCGCCTCGAGACGTGCAATTGTCGCTTCTTGGGTTGCAACATCTCCTTTTAATTGCGATTGTAAACTCGCGATCGTCGCTTGTTGCGCGTCAATATCTCCAGTTTTCGCACCAGATTTTACCTGCGCGAGTTGGGCTTTTGCTACTTGCAGTTTGTCTAAGGCTTGTTGTAAAGCAGCTGTCGCGCGATTGTAGTCTTCCAGGTAAGCTAATACTTGTCCAGCTTGTACTTTATCTCCTTCCTTAACTAAGAGTTTTTCAACTCGTACACCGTTAATGGAATTAGGCGCAGACAAATAAGTAATTTCGCCTTCAGGTTGTAAACGTCCTAAAGCCGTAATCGCAACTTTTACAGGTGCAGGTTTTGTGGGGGTATTAGTTGGGCGAGTGTAAAGATTAGAGCGAAAGAATAATGTTGATAAACCGTAAAAGGATGCTAACCCAGTAGCTAAGATGACAGAAACTCCTAAAACAATTTGCCACCGATGAATAGGTTTAGAGAATAACGAATTTTCCTTGTTTGCTGTCATATTTTTATTCCAATTGTGCGGTGTCGAGGGAATAATTTAAAGGTCTATCTCACTTGATTACATTCGACTTATCTCACTTTATGCTGTTTAAACTCAGTCTAAAAGTTCAGGATGATATGAAGTAAAGAAATTGGTAAATTACTTGCCCAAAGTTAGATAAAATCAGTATCTTAAATACTAATTTCTATTTCTTTTTAAGTATTTTCATCCTTCATTGGACTAGCAGGTATGAGATAAGTCTGATTAGTTGTAGGTAATTTTTTTACGCTTGTTTAGCTTAGAAAGATTATTAGTTACAAGCCGATATTCTCCGCGTAGAAGCACTAAATATGAATTAAAGCAATGCCAATAATGCCTATAAAACCCAGCAAGATACAAGGATTAATTGAAGTATAAGTATATCTGGGCAAGGCACTGCCTTGCCCCTACACCTCGCGATATAATGTTGTACCCTTGCATCTGTTGCTGAATTTTGGAGAATAGGTATTAGAACAGTATTGATTGCTCAAAGTATTGAAGTGGCTGTGTTTATACTCAGCACTTTCTGAGAGATATGCAAACTAAATGTGGTTTAGCTTAATTGCTAATTACGCTACTACTAAGCATTCTTAATTTTATCTTTCACAATCAACAAATCCCGTAACTTAAGAATTAAGTAGCGCTAGCAACAAAATATCCCCAAAATAATGTAGTGTTGATCGCAATAACTAGACAACTCGGATAAAGCTTTGTTAAAGTATTGCAAAAACACTTTAGCTTGTCAATCAGTTTTCACTGTCTTATTTGTTATTGAATCTCCATAATCTCTAGAACAAATGACGAGGAAACTATTAATATATACTAAGTAATACCAATTCAAATAATGTTTGCGACAGATAAATTCTTTGTAAGGGCACGGCATCCTCAATCTTTTGGCATATCAAATATCTTACTGGTGCCGTGCCCCTACTCATCTGTCGCGTTCTTTTTTCAAAATGGTATAATTTTCCTCATTGAGCTATCAGATATTATGGCTAATCAACTCACATTAATATTATCAATCAATTACTGTTAATTCATTTGTGTACCATTAGACAGTCTGGGGAAATTGAGGGGAAAGGGGAAAGGGGAAAGGGAAAAGGGGAAATTATTATTACCGATTACCAATTACCAACCACCGATGCCCAATGCCCCATGCCCTATGCCCCTTGACTATTGATATCTTAATGCTATGGTTGGTGTTTTGACTGGCTGCACTGAAGAACAGTAGTTATGCCTATTGTGCCCATAAACCAGATTCTCGTTGGTTGCAATCGTCGCCCAATTAAGGGTGATAAGGTGAATGAGTTAAAGGAATCAATTAAAGCTAATGGTCTGTTGAATCCGATTACGGTGGATCAAAAGCTGAATTTGATTGCGGGATTGCATCGGTTGACGGCTTGTAAGCTGTTGGGGTTAGATGCAATTGAGTGCAATATTGTGACTTACCAAGCGCCCGATCAAGCGCGATTGGCAGAAATTGATGAGAATTTAATCCGCAATGAACTAGAACCCCTAGAACGCTCGGAATTATGGTTAGAGCGCGATCGCATTTTGGAACGCATGGGATTACGAGCGAAGGCGGGAGATAATCAACATACTCTCAAAGGTGGTGAAATGATTTCACTACCTGCAAAACGAACTGTGGAGTTAGCGAAGGAAGCTGGCTACTCTGAGCGCACTTTTCAGCATGGAAAGCAGATAGCCAAAGGGATTCACCCTGATGTCAAACAAATGATTAAGGGAACTGCGATCGCAGAAAGTCCCACAGCTTTATTGAAGATAGCCAGAGCAGGTAGCCAGGAACGCGCTTTAGCAGAAGCCGCACAACAGGCGCTGGAATTAGCCCAGACGCAAGGAGATATACAAGAATCACAAAGACAAGCAAAAATCTTGGCTGAGGCGCGAAATCAGCAAAAAGACTTACAGATTTTAGCCTACAACAGTGCTTTGGCAGAGAAAGAAGCAAAGTTACTGATCAAGAAAAACCAGCGTCCCTCAGAAGAGTCAGGCGAGAAATTAGCGAACTCAGCTATCAAGGTGAGAGTAGGTGAAGAATTGATGCTGGGGCGACATTTGGTATATTGTGGCGATACTTCCCAGCAGGATTTCATGAACCTGCTACCCTCAGATGCAGCATTGGCGATCGCAACTGTTTCCTCAACTTGGAACCATAATTATTTAGCTGGGGAAGCGCGGGTTGTAGCGGTACTGCGATCGCAAGGGCAGATTTACGAATTCTATAAGCACAATCAAATGCCTTTTCAATACGAATTACTGTTAGGAAATATCTATGTAGGGATTTTTTCTCATCAATCTCTATCCCAGCCCCAAACAGCAATTAATCTTGAAGGTGTAGAAGCAATCGTCAATTACTTAATTAATTTATATACCAGTCCCAACAATTTTGTAATTGCGCCTTTTATGGGCAATGGCGAAGTTCTAATTGCTTGCGAAAGGATGGGGCGAATTTGTTTTACTGGCGATGAAAATGAGGAGTTGATTAGCCGAGGAATTGGGCGCTGGGAAAAATGGACAGGAAAGCGATGTCAGAAAATGGGGTAATCAAAAACGCAGTGAAATGGTATTATGAAAATCTTTTTCCTTTCCTTCTGCCTTATTTACAAGTCATACCAATTTTAAAAAAGAATGCGACAGATGGTAGGGGCAAGGCACTGCCTTGCCCTCTAAAATATAATTGATGTGTCGCAAACATTATTTGATTTGGTATCAGCTATTCACGCCAGTTTTTGGCACAACCAAACATGAAAATCTGTCTTTCCCATGCCCCTTGCCCTATGCCCCATGCCCATTTTCAAGCTAGTCTCACTCTATGCGCTAATACTCGCGCTTTGACTATTATCTGATGCTTGTTGTGCAACATTTTTCAAGCGGCTCGACCTCATTTTGCGGACGCGATCGCTATCTCGAACACCACCTGCTGTTTCATATTGAGGGCTATCTGTACCGTACTTAATAGCAATTAGCATTAGCATTTTTTGAGAAAGTTTATTCAAATTTTTCTCCATCTCTTCAACTTCAGTTAAAGAAGAATCAGCTAAAGCCAGAGCGTTATTATGAACTTCAAGTTTATTACGTAACTGTTCCATTGACTCCAGCAGTTTGTCCAGACTATAATCATCATCCAGTTTCAGAGTTGGATCGATCAATTTCATCCCATCTGCTCTTAACTTAACTTTTTCTAAAACGCTGGATTTACGTTTTTTGCGGCTCATAAATTTGCCCTGTTAAAATACTTCTAAACCTAGATTGCCTTAATTAAATCAAAATCTGGTTCAGCATAAATAGCAATTTTTAAATGTACAATTTTCAGCTAATATTCAGTAATATTTCGGTATCTCATACCAATTTAAATAATGTTTGCGACACATCAATATAAGAGGGCAAGGCATTGCCTTGCCCCTACAATCTGTCGCATTCTTTTGTCAAATTGGTATAATTACTCATCTTAAAAAGGCAAGAGGTAAAAACAAGAGGTAGGAAATATTAGGAAAGTCACTATTGAGTTGAGGATAGCCACTATTGAGTTGAGAATAGCCACTACTGAATTGAGCAAAGCCACTATTGAGTTGAGGATAGCCGCTACTGAATTGAGCAAAGCCACTATTGAGTTGAGAATAGCCGCTACTGAGTTGAGCAAAGCCACTATTGAGTTGAGAATAGCCACTATTGAGTTGAGGATAGCCACTACTGAGTTGAGAATAGCCGCTACTGAGTTGAGCAAAGCCGCTACTGAGTTGAGCAAAGCCGCTATTGAGTTGAGAATAGCCACTATTGACTTAACGATTGTAGGGGCATGGCACTGCCATGCCCTCTAGAATATAAGGAAACGCGATCGCCTAGCATTATTACGGAATTTAGGCTAAAAAGTTTGTATTATCTCAAATAACCTGCCACGCCCACACAGCCGACTATGGAATTAAATCTCAGCTTCCCAGAGAATCATCAAGTCATTGTAAAATTTGATGGGCAAGACACTGATAGGCTGGATTTTGCCTCACCGTTGAGTGCAGCAGACAGAGAAGAGATTCGCTGGTACTTAGAAACCTATGCGGCACGTTACACAACGGATGTAGACGATAAACGGGCGGAAGGGATAGCAAAAAAATTCCGGCAATGGGGCGAAGATTTATTTAATGCGGTTTTTCAACATCGGACTGCTCAACGGCTGTTTAATTATTTTCAAGATGAAAATCAACCAGGACGCTTATTAACAATCAGCGCTAGTCATCCAGTAATTTTATCGCTGCCTTGGGAATTGTTATGCGACCCACAAGGTACTTATTTGTTTCACGAAAATCCCCGCATTTCGATTCGTCGCCGCTTGGCTGGTGCAGGGGGTGGACGCAGACCGTTTAAAGTGCAAGTCAAAGACCGTTTGCGGTTATTGTTTGTGGTCAGTCGTCCCAGTGATGCGGGATTTATTGACCCCCGTGGTGAAGCAATGGCAGTTTTGAACGCCATTCAACAAGCAGCAGCCGGAAGAGTTGAGGTAGAATTTTTGCGTCCAGCCACCTTGGATAATTTAGTAGCGCGGCTAGAAGACTCGCGCCAACCCCCTGTTGATATTGTGCATTTTGACGGTCATGGGGTATTTGATTTAGATGGGCGTTTCCAAGAACAGGCTAAACATAGCGACCCGGTGGGATTAACTAAAGGCGGGAACGAGAACGGCGGCAATATAGGTTATTTGTTATTTGAGGATAAAGAAGGGAAAAAAGCCCTGATTACTGCCGAAACCTTGGGTGATATGCTGAATCGGCAAAGGGTGGGGTTAATTGTTTTGTCTGCCTGTCAGTCGGCGGCGATGGGTGGCGAAGATGGAGAAGATGCAATGGGTAGTGTAGCCGCTAGGTTAACCCATGCAGGTATTCCCACAGTCTTGGCAATGACTCATTCGATATTAGTGACAACTGCCCAACAACTGTTTGCCAAGTTTTATCAGGGTTTAGTATCTGGTGCTGGTATGGGTGAAGCATTAGATAATGCGCGGCGAGACTTGTATCTCAACCAACTACGGGGAGAACGGCAACGGGGTGAGAACCGGGTACAGTTAAAATTGCAAGATTAGTTTTTACCTGCCTTGTATCAAGCGGCTGGGGATACGCCCTTATTGCAGCAAGACTTGAACAACCAAGAAAGCGGCGAGTCACCAAAATGGGGAAACTTGCCGGATTTACAAGAAGCTGGATTCTTCGGTCGTAGCCGGGAATTGTGGCAGATAGAAAGATTGTTTGTGCAGGGAACGCGCCGCCTCACAGTATCGGGTTTTGGTGGTCAGGGAAAAACCTATCTTGTCCAGGAAGCAGGACGCTGGTTACACCGCACGGGGATGTTTGAGAAAGTCTGTTTTGTTGATTATGCTGCCTTTGGTGGTGTGGATGCTGTAGGCTGGGCAGTTAGCACCCTAGCGACAGTGTTAGACGAGAGTTTAATTGATGGGGCGGCGGCAACTCAGGCGTTGCGTAACCAAGCCACATTGCTGATTTTAGATAACTTAGAAACCTTGCCAGCCGAACCTCTCCAGGAACTGTTAACCGTGGCAAAACAGTGGTCTGAGGTTGGGGAATGTCGGGTATTACTCACCACGCGCACACCAGATTTTCACCATCCCGATTATCCCACAGAAGGCAGTCGCAAACATATCTCTTTACCTTTGGGAGGTTTGGCAGAAGAAGATGCCCTAGCGTATTTCCAGAGTTTGATGAAACTGCCACCAGCACCCGAATTTGACCCACCTAAACGCGAAGTGTTGTTGAGATTTTTTAAACTGGTTAATTTCCATCCCCTGTCCATTGGTTTGTTAGCAAGACAATTGAAAACCCGCCGCCCGGCAGAGTTGGGGAAACGCTTAGAAGCGTTGATTGCCCAAACACCAGATAATCCCCTATTGGCATCATTGAATTTATCTTTAGAACGGTTGGATGCTGAAGCAATGCAGTTGTTGCCTCGTTTAGGAGTGTTTCAGGGCGGGGCGTTTGAAGCTTACTTGCTGGAAATTACAGAACTTTCTGAGTCACAGTGGCAAACTTTGCGCCCAGCATTAGAAGCCACTGGTTTAATTCAAGTTGATGAGCGTTTTCTCAAATTTCACCCCACCTTAGCCCCTGCCTTGTGGCCGCGCTTATCCCCAGAAGCACAGACACAACTGCTTGCCCGTTATCAAGAGTGTTATTATCAACTTTCTCACGCTTTGTATTTTGAAGATAGCAAAAATCCTCATGGAGTTCGTACCATTGCCCAACAGGAATTACCGAATTTACTTTATGCAGTTGATGGCGCGTTGGATGCAGGTGCAGAATGGGCAGTAAACTTTGTTGACAAGGTAAACAAATTTCTTGGTAACTTTGGACTTAACCGCGATCGCGCTAGACTAAATCAACGGATTGCTCAGTTAATTGGGGAAGTCGGTTCCTATACATGGTATCTCAGCCGTCAGAATTCAGGCGAGCAATTATTCGATACAGGTCGCTATCAACAGGCAGCGCAGGTGTTTAGTGAAATACTGGCAGAGTTAGGCGAGCAACCAAGTTATAACCGCTGTGTTACTTTGGTTAGACTGGGGCGGTGCTTTGAATACCAAAGACAAACAGCACAAGCAGCAGAAATTTACCGTCAGGGGTTAGCAGTGGCGCAGCAGTTGGAACAGTCTCATAATGTCAAGAAACTGATGGGAACGTTGCAGACTAAATTGGCAGATGCGCTGACAGATATGGGAGATTATGGTGAGGCACGCATTGCTTATGAAGCAGGATTAGCTATTTACCAAGAAATTGGAGACTCTCGTGACGCTGCGGCATCAAATGGGCAACTCGGCACTCTAGCTATACTGCAAGGCAACCTCCCAGAAGCAGAACAGCGTCACAGGGAAGCACTGACTACTTTTCAGCAACTCAACGAACCAGCACTAGAAGCCACGGCTTGGCATCTACTGGGTATGGTGTACGAAGAAGGCAAGCAGTGGGACGCTGCGGAAGATGCCTACCGAGAAGCCGCACGGATTGATGAATCTCTAGAAAATCTGGCAGGTGCAGCAAGTACTTGGAGTCAATTAGGCTTGCTAAATGCACTTGCTGGTAAACTGGGAGAGGCAGAGGCTTGGTTTCGTAAGGCTTTGAAGCAATTTCAACAATTAGAAAACCAAGCAAATGCATCTCTAGTATTAGGTAACCTCGCTCACCTACTACAAAATCAACCCCACCGCCTTAGCGAAGCCCGACAATTGGCAGAAGAAGCGTTAGCCATCATGAAAACCTTAGACCCAGCTGCATCTGAGATTTGGAAAATCTATGACACCTTGGCAAATATTGCCGACAAGCAGGGCGACACCACCCAAGCTAAAGAATATCGTCGCCAAGCAAGGCAAGCAAAAGCGGCGTTTCCGGGGACACAGTATGAGTTGCGGCAACATGGGCAGTTTATTGCACGGTCAGTAGCTGCTGTGGATAATGCAGAAATCAGGGAACAGCTAGAAATTGAGATGGAGAATATGGCAAAAAAAGGTTGGGTTAATCTCGTTGCTGCCATCCGTAGTATCTTAGCCGGCGAGCGAGATGAGAATATACTGTGCGAGCCGTTAGATTCGGAACATTCTATGATTATCTCCGCTATCCTGCGGGGTATTGCCGACCCTCAATCCCTTGCAGCGTTATTAAATAATTCGTAATTCGTAATTCGCCGTAAATGTAGGGTGTGTTGTCGCGCAGCGCAACGCACCGCCAAAAATCTCAGGTGCGTTAGCCTACGGCATAACACACCCTACTGGACTGTCATTGCGAGCGAAACGGAGTGTAGCGAAGCAATCTCAGCCCTTGCGATTGCTTCATTCCGCTTCGCTGCATTCGCAATGACAATTGGGCATTTTTTACTTCTAGTAATCTTACTCTCTGCGCCTCCGCGCCTCTGCGTGAGACAAAATTCATTTATTATCCACTTCCGCAGAATAATCTTCACAAAAAGCCTTCAACCCAATATGAATAATAATCACCGTTACCGCCACAACTAAAGGAGATAACACATCCCCCGAAAAACCCATCGTTACCAACACCGCACCCAAGCGTTCCACAGCATCCTTATTATCCAAATCACCCCATTTCTGCCACTGCTTATTCAGCATTCCCCCTTCTTCGCATAAATCACTTTTAGCAGCGCGTCCAAATTTCTGCAAAAAACTCCGAGAATTTTCTTGTGTAACTTGTGTAATTGCTGCCGTTTGTTTTACCAGCAACTTTTCAGCTGATATTTTATCATCTCCTTGTTTTTGCTCTGAATCTGGAACAGAGCGCAGTTCTATTAACTGGCGGTCAATTTCCGCAGAGAGGGCAGTAATTTCTTCGGGGGTAAAGATGCTGTTCATTACTGACTTTTAAGAGAATTCTGTTGAGAATCATCATAAAGTAGTATATGCGATGCACAGCAAAACTGCTGTAGTTGGCGACACATCCAAAAGTGATGACGAGTTGCGATGGGTCAGATCCCCGACTTCTTAGAGAAGTCGGGGATCTAGCAACCCAGCAAAATTAATGAATTTTTGACTGCCTACTACACCTAACTATTCCCCATTACTCATTACCCATTGCTCATTACTCATTACTCATTCCCCATTCCCCATTTCCCATCTGTTTATAATGCACCTTTATCAAAATTAAGCTTTGCTTTATAAAGCACTTATTATTTGTTTAAGTTG
The DNA here is from genome assembly GCF_014696315.1 of Calothrix membranacea FACHB-236. GTDB lineage: Bacteria > Cyanobacteriota > Cyanobacteriia > Cyanobacteriales > Nostocaceae > Aulosira > Aulosira membranacea. The sequence continues at coordinate 60,975 of NZ_JACJPX010000028.1, read as the reverse complement.
AATTATCTTGATAAAACATCAAAAAATTTTGGGTAAATATGATGTTATGTTGAAAAAAATACGGTTAATGCTTCATACAATCTTTGTACCAATAACAACGTTATCTATCTAACTTATTTATTACGGTGATTATTGTAATTGTTATTTAATCAATATCTAGCAAATAAGCAAGCAAATATGAGGTTGACAAACAAAGCTAAAGCTAACACTCGTGCTTTAGCCTTAATCAAATCTTTTTGTCAGCAACACTCAATTTTTTTTCTTAAATTCCTTTAAACTGACGCTTCGCTCGATGCAAATTGTGCTAGTGTTTGTATTAATTCAAGTCTTTTAAAGCGGCAGGTAAATCAGTTATTTTCTTGGGAGTATGAAAGAAATAACTAAAGCCAGCGGCATTGTTACCACCTTACAAAGGCTCGATTAATGTTTAAATTACTGCATCTATTCGGAGTGAAATTGAGGTTTTTTCTGTAACGAACTTGTCAACTTCTATCGGGCGAATTGCATAAAATACATTATCCTGGAAGCTGAAACTGGCTATGACATTTATCAAGATACAGAACGTTGTCATTAACACCAGCTATGTGGCTGCAATCAACTTAGATAGTCAAACTAGTTTGGGAGAAAAGAGCGTTTCTGTCCTAATAGCTACTCCTAAGTTTCCCTTGCTTCAGTGGGATGCAGTTGCCCAAAATATCTATCATTACGAATGGCTAGAATTCACAGGTCAAGCTGCTACAGCGCTTCAAGACTATTTTAGTAATTTCAACAACGTCATTGACTTGCTACCACAATATCAAGAGTCGGGCGTTGTCTAGGATTTTCAAAATCACTGCTTGATCAAGTGTGTAGGTTGAAGTGTGAAATATGATTCACCCTCAATACTTGTCGGTTAAGGGGAACAAGGGGAATGGGAAAAGGGAAAAAATCAACCTTTAACCGTTCGGCTGACGCTCACGGCGAAGCCCTTAACCTTTAACCTTTTCCCAACACCAATTTTGAGTTCAAAACGCTTAACCGAATAGTATTGCATTCACCCTTTAGCTTTTAGCCTTTATCCTTCATCCTTTACTTATTTTGTGTGGTGTAAATTCCCAAAAAAGCATTTAGCTTTTGCAGATAGGATAGCTAGCTGCTCGTCAAACAGATAGCTTTCATTATTGTACAGTAACAGACATTTCTGTGGCTATGCAATTCAAAGTCCTTCAGATTCGTTATGTCCTATGTCTGCTAATTCCATTGATACTGCCTTGGCTGATTTAGAAGCCCAGATCAACAGTTGTGAAAAGACTTTGATTAAGTTTATAGAGGAGAAAAAAGTGAAGTCGGATAAGCCAATTTCCATTAACAAGATTAACAGACAATTACAACAAAATCCTATAGCCATTATTGGGATGGCATCTTTATTTCCTAAATCACGGAATTTACGGGAATATTGGCGCAATATTATTAGCAAAGCCGACTGTATTACAGATGTTCCAGAAACCCACTGGAGCGTTAAAGATTACTACGATCCAAATCCCAGAACACCTGAAGATAAAACCTATTGCAAACGCGGCGGGTTTATTCCTGAGGTTGATTTTAACCCAATGGAATTCGGTATTCCCCCCAGCATTTTAGAAGTTACCGACGTATCGCAACTATTAAGTTTAGTGGTTGCGAAAGAAGCAATGGAAGATGCTGGTTATGGTGACACGCGTGATTTTAACCGCGAAATGGTGGGTGTAATCCTCGGCGTGGCGATGGCGAAGCAATTAGGTATGCCACTTTCAGCCAGGTTAGAATATCCAGTTTGGGAAAAAGCACTGAAAAGCAGTGGTTTATCTGATGAAGATACCGCCAAAATTATCGAAAAAATCAAAAGCGCTTACGTTAAGTGGGATGAGAATGCATTCCCGGGGATGTTAGCCAACGTTGTCGCTGGCCGAATCGCCAACCGTCTAAATTTTGGCGGAATGAACTGTGTAGTTGACGCAGCTTGTGCTAGTTCCTTCGGTGCTTTGAAATTGGCGATTAGTGAACTAGTTGAGTATCGCAGCGATATGATGCTGACTGGTGGTGTAGACACAGACAACACCATCATGGCTTACATTTCCTTCAGCAAAACCCCGGCTGTTTCTCCTAGCGAGAATGTGAAACCTTTTGATGCTAAGTCCGATGGGATGATGCTGGGTGAAGGTATCGGGATGATTGTCCTCAAGCGCTTAGAAGATGCGGAACGGGACAACGATAAAATCTATGCAGTGATTAAAGGTATTGGTACTTCTAGCGATGGACGCTACAAGAGTATTTATGCTCCCCGCAAAGAAGGTCAAATCAAAGCCTTAGAACGTGCTTATGAAGATGCAGGCTTTTCTCCTGCTACCGTTGGCTTGATGGAAGCACATGGTACAGGGACAATGGCTGGCGACCCCACAGAATTCGGTTCGTTGCGAGATTTCTTTAACGAACATGATTCAAAGAAACAGCACATTGCACTGGGTAGCGTAAAGTCCCAAATTGGACATACAAAAGCGGCTGCGGGTGCAGCAAGTTTAATTAAAACTGCTTTGGCATTACATCACAAGATATTGCCACCAACAATTAACATTACCGAGCCAAACCCCAAACTCAACATTAAAAATTCCTCCTTTTATTTGAATACAGAAACCAGACCTTGGATTCGCGCCGAAGGTGACGCGCCAAGACGTGCTGGTGTGAGTTCCTTTGGTTTTGGCGGGACAAATTACCACGTAGTTTTGGAAGAATACGAAGCCGAACAAGATAAGCCTTACCGCTTACACAATGCACCTGCGGAAATTCTGCTGTTTGCTGGGACTTCTGCTCAACTAATCTCCAAGTGCGAAGAAACCTTGGCGAAGTTGCAGTCTAAGGACGGCGACAGACATTATGCTCTGTTGATTCAAGATTCTACAGCACAAGAAATTCCCCAAACATCTGCGAGAGTTGGTTTTGTCGCTGAAAATCTGCAAGAAGCTTGCAAGTTATTGCAAATTAGTTTGGATTGGCTGAAGCACAAAGGCGCAGCTATTTCTTGGGAGCATCCCCAAGGTATTTATTTCCGTTCATCGGGAATGAATTTGGCTGGTAAAGTTGTGGCGCTGTTCTCTGGTCAAGGTTCTCAATATTTAGAGATGGGCCGGGAATTGGTGATGAACTTCCCCCAAATGCGTCGTCTTTACAGCAAAATGGACAGCCTGTTGCTGAAAGATAACTTGCGCTCATTGTCGGAAATTGTCTTCCCCAACCCAGCATTTGAAGAAACAGAAAAGAATGCTCAAGTAGCCGCTTTACAGCGTACAGAATACGCTCAACCCGCAATTGGGGTATTGAGTGCTGGGCTGTATAAAATTCTGCAACAAGCTGGTTTCAAATCCGATTTTGTTGCAGGACACAGCTTTGGTGAACTAACAGCTTTATGGGCTGCGGGTGTATTAAGCGAAGAAGATTACTTGTTCCTGGTGAAAGCACGTGGTCAAGCAATGGCGGCTCCCGAAGACCCAGACCACGATCGCGGTAGTATGTTGGCAGTCAAAGAAGACATTGCCAAGGTAGAAGCGATTGTTAGACATTACCCTCAGGTGTTAATTGCTAATATCAATTCTCCTTCCCAAGTGGTGTTAGCTGGCCCCACCGCCGAAATTGCGAAAGTGCGCCAAGTATTGCATGACAAAGGTTGTGCGGCTGTATTACTACCTGTATCCGCAGCATTCCACACCCCATTGATTGCTTTTGCTCAGAAATCCTTTGCGATCGCAACTAAGTCTGTCAAGTTCCAAATTCCCCAAATCCCAGTTTTCAGCAATGTCTCTGGGCAAAAGTATCCCCAAGAAGCACCTGCAATTCAAAAAGTTCTGGAAAGCCATCTCTCCAACTCGGTGCTATTTAAGCAAGAGATTGAGAATATCTACGCTGCTGGTGGTTACTGCTTTGTAGAATTTGGCCCCCGCAGAATACTCAGCAACTTAGTCAAAGATATTTTAGGCGATCGCCCACACCTGACCATTTCCTTAAACCCCAGCACCCAAAAGAATAGCGATCGCTCTTTGCGCGAAGCTGCTGTCCAGATGCGTGTAGTGGGGATGAATTTGCAAAATCTCGATCCTTATCAACTAGCACCCGCCTTACCAGTACCCGAAAACGAGAAGAAAAAAGCGTTAACGGTGAAGTTAAACGGCATTAATTTTGTGTCGGAAAAAACCAAAAATGCCTTCCCGCAAGCTTTGCAAAACGGACATAAAGTTAAGCTAGCTGCACCTGCATCTGAAGTTACTGTTACCCCTGCAGTATCTAAACCTGCATCTGAAGTTACCATTACCCCCGCAGTATCTGCACCTGCATCTGAAGTTACCATTACCCCCGCAATCTCTGCACCTGCACCTGCACCTGTGAACATAGAACCTGTAAGTCCCACACCCATTCAAACTAACGGACATAAGAAAACTGCCCCTACCCCAGTCATGAACGGCGTTGCTTATGCTCCACAACCCAAGCCTCAAATGAATCCTGCGACCCTTTTACAAACTCCAGCCCAGGAATCAAAGATGCAAACACCTGAAAAACCTGTAAATTATCAAAGAGTTCTAGAAAGTTTAGAATATCTCCTGGCTCAATTTCAGAACAATCAAAGCGAAAATTTACAAGTTCACGAACAATATCTCAATCATCAGATGGAATATGCCAAAACATTTTTCCAACTGATGCAACAACAAAACGCTTTACTCGCGGAAGCTAAAACTTCTGGGGAAACCGCCAAGCTCAAGCAAGTTGTCATGGAAAGCTTAGAGCGTAGCATGATGCAGTTTCATTCCCAACAAGGTGAAACTCTACGCATCCATGAGCAATATCTCCAAGAGCAAATCGCATATACCAAAAACTTTTTCCAACTAATTCAGCAAGAGTATTCTCACCTCGTTGCTGGTGAAGAAATCACCTTACCCCAGGTAACATTACCCTTCGTTAGCGAAGCTGTTACCGAAGCACCCGTTCCACCCACCGCCAAAATTGTTGAAACTCTGACTGCGCCTGTAGTTGAGCCAAAAGTCGAGCCTGTAGCCAAAAATGGCTCCGCTCCCAAAATTCTTGAACCTCAGCCTGAGCCTGTAGCAGAAATTCCTGCGCCTCCAGTTGTGGAAATTCCTCCTCAGCCTGTAGTTGAGATTCCTGCACCTGTAGCAGAAACAGTTACTTTCATTCCCGAACCCGCACCTGTAGCAGCACCTGCACCTGCATCCAGCACCATCGATTTATCTCAACTGGGTACTAACCTGTTAAGCATCACCAGTGAAAAGACAGGTTACCCCATCGAAATGTTAGAGATGGACATGGATATGGAGGCAGACTTAGGTATTGACTCCATCAAACGGGTAGAAATCTTAGGTGGATTGCAAGAATTATACCCCGACCTACCCAAGCCCAACTTGGAAGAATTAGCGGAAAAACGCACCATTGGCCAAGTTGTAGAATATCTGCAAAACCACGCCTCAGGTAACGTAGCCGTAGCTGCTCCCGTACCAGAAGTTGCAGAGATTCCCCCAGTAGTCGCCCCAGTTGCAACCGTAGTAACTGCACCTGAGCCAGTCGCCCCAGTTGCAGTAGTAGCTGCACCTGAACCCGTAGTTCCCCTCAGCGAAGTAGTCTCCTTCGCCCCTGAAGTAGAAACCACAACTGAAACCACAACCAGCGCTGACTACGCAGACATCGGTCAAACCCTACTCAACATTACCAGTGAAAAAACTGGTTACCCAGTAGAGATGCTGGAACTGGAAATGGACATGGAAGCCGACTTAGGTATCGACTCGATTAAACGAGTAGAAATCCTGGGTGCGATGCAAGAAATGTACCCCGACCTACCCAAACCAAATATTGAAGAACTCGGCGACCTCCGCACCATCGGTCAAATAGTTGATTATCTCCAGAAGCTGGCTGGAGGTGAAAAAAAAAAGCATGAGTTTGAGTTTGACAACGAGCCGATAATAGATGTAGAGCATAACGTTCAACGTCTACCCATCAAACTCAAATACCTCCCCCAACCCGACTACTTAGACTTCAACTTACCAGAGGGACACATCGCCTTAGTTACCGATGATGGTTCCCTCACCACCTCGGTGGTAGTGCAATCCTTAGTAGATAAAGGCTGGAAAGTTGTAGTTCTCAGCTTCCCCCAAGCGGTAATTCCCCAACAAGCACTCTTACCCCCAGGCGTTACCCGCATCACCCTAGTAGATTTAAGCGAACAACTACTGCAAGATAAATTATCTGCTATTACAAGTAACATCGGCAGCATTGGGGCCTTCATCCATATTCACCCAGTCTTCCAAGTCAGTCACACAAAGACACTTCCTTACATTGAACAAGAAAAGGCGATCGTCAAACACGTCTTCTTCATGGCGAAACACCTGAAAAAATCCCTCAATGAAGCCGCACGTTACGGACGCAGTTGTTTTATCACAGTAGCTCGTTTAGATGGAGCCTTCGGGTTTGAGCATAACACCAACTTTGGAGTCATCGGAGCCGGTTTAGCTGGTTTAACCAAAACAATGAGATGGGAATGGCCCAAAGTTTACACCAGAGCAGTTGATATTAGTCCCACTCTCGATGCTCAACAATCAGCGCAACACATCATTGCTGAATTACACGACTCTAACCTTTATCTCAGTGAAGTTGGCTATGGCGCTCAGGGAAGAGTTACCCTAATTACTTCATCTGATAAGTAAACAAATCAGGGAGATCAGGAATAATTTCACCTCATCTCCCTTTCTCTAAAACTTTTCTTCCTTTGTGTTCTTCGCGCCTTCGTGGTTCGTTTAAAAATCTTTTTTCTCACGCAGAGGCGCAGAGGCGCAGAGAAGAGAAAACAAGAGCAAAAACTATCAGTAATTATCAGCGTTTATCGGCGGTTAAAAAATTCCAAATTGAAATATGACAACACAAACACCTATTCGTCCCTCATCAGTTTTTCTAGTTAGCGGCGGCGCTAAAGGTATCACTGCCGAATGCACCATTGAACTCGCCAAAAAACAACCTTGTAAATTCATCCTCCTGGGACGTTCCGAACTATTAGAAACAGAACCAGAATACGCCCAAAATTGCTTTGAAGAACCCGCATTAAAAAAACGCATCATGGAAAATCTTCTCGCTCAAGGTGAGAAGCCCACACCCATGAGTGTACAAAAAATCTATAACAAAATTCACTCCAGCCGCGAAATTAAAAAAACCCTCGCTGCTATTCAACAAACAGGCGCAACCGCTGAATATTTAAGCGTTGATGTCACAGATACCCAAGGGTTAAAAGCAAACTTGGCGGCTGTAGTTAACCGCATGGGGCCCATTACCGGCATCATACATGGTGCAGGAAATTTAGCTGATAAATTAATTGAAAAGAAAACCGAACAGGATTTTGAAAAGGTTTACACCGCCAAAGTTCAAGGATTAGAAAACCTGTTAGACTGCGTTAGCGCCGAACAACTCCAGCATTTAGTGTTGTTCTCCTCCGTCACTGGATTTTACGGCAATATCGGTCAATCTGATTACGCGATCGCCAATGAAATTCTCAACAAATCCGCCCACTTAATGAAGCAGTACTACCCCAACTGTCACGTCGTGGCGATTAACTGGGGCGGTTGGGATAGCGGAATGGTTACCCCAGAACTCAAAAAAGCCTTTGCAGAACGGGGAATTGATATTATCCCTGTGGAAGTGGGAACCAAAATGTTAGTTAAAGAACTCAACCCCAAGCATCACGATACTACTCAACTCGTGATTGGTAGTCCCCTGGTTCCACCACCTGCACCTTTAGATTCTGAACTGAAAACTCATTTTATTCGTCGCCGCATCACAGTTGAAGCTAATCCATTTTTAATGGATCATGTGATTGCTGGTTATCCAGTAGTTCCCGCTACCTGTGCAATGTCCTGGATGATTAATGGTTGCGAAGAAGCTTACCCAGGTTATCGATATTTCAGCTGCAAAGATTTTAAAGTTCTTAAGGGAATTACCTTTAATGAATCGGTAGCCAGCGAACATATTTTGCAACTCAAAGAAATTGCCAAATCTGACGGCGAGTTTATCGAATTTCAAACGACTATCTTCAGCAAAACTCCCGCTGGTAAAACTCACTATCATTTCACTTCTACTATTAAACTGGTGCGAGAATTACCTGATTCACCTATATATGATGCAGTGAATTTGACAGAAGATGGCATTATTACCGCTAGGGGTAAAGATTTATATCAAAATGGCCCATCAACACTATTTCATGGGCCATGTTTTCAACAAATTCAAAGAGTTTTAAATATTAGCCCAGAAAAAATTACTACAGAATGCTATTGGGCACAAATCACTCTCCAACAACAAGGACAATTTCCAATTCACTGGCACAATCCTTATGCAACTGACTTGAGTACCCAACCTTTATGGGTGTGGTTAAGTCATTATCATAATGAAGTTTGCTTACCTGGACAGTTAACAACTTCTGAACAGTATAGAGCAATACCAGTTGATGAAATATTTTATGTTTCTTGTGATATTAAGGAGAAAAAAGCTACTGGTTTAACTGCCGATTTTATTTTGCACGATCGCGCAGGTAAATTATACTCACGCATCCTGGGAGCAAAGGCTGTGGTTGCGCCGATGAGTTTACTGCAAGCTAAGTAATGAATTCGTGATATTTATAGCATTTCTTTATTGATGAAATACAAATTTAGATGTATTATAATCAATTCTGAAATGCTATAACTGCCATTTGATTTAGCTTGTTTAACGGCGTAAATCTTGCCATCTCGGGGAATCCAATTTATGCGGTTGTTATCTAGCTTTCCTATTTGATTTGTGAAAGTTATTTTTTTAACAAACCGCCCATCAAGTCAAGGGGAGAATATTGAAGCATAGCGAGCATATCCCCCTTTTGTTTAATATCCCAATGAGGACATGAGCAGTGGAGAAAATAGCGATTATCGGGTTATCTTGCCTCTTTCCTGATGCCAATAATCCTGAGCAGTTTTGGCAAAACCTGACAAATGAGAAAGATGCAACTTCAGCTACTACTGTTGCAGATTTGGGTGTAGATCCCACAATATTTTACGATCCAATTAAGGGAAAACCGGAAAAAATTTATTTTCTTCAAGGTGGATTTATTCGTAATTTTCAATTTGATCCAAGCGAATACAATTTACCTGCGGAGTTGGTAGAAAGTTTGGATGATTCCATGAAATGGTCGCTGTATGCAGCAAAACAAGCGATTCAGCAGAGTGGCTATTGGGGAAATCGCCAAGTTCTCTCTAAATGTGGGGTAATTCTAGGGACTTTATCCTTACCCACGAAGATGTCTAATCAATTGTTTGCACCAATTTACCAGCAAACAATTACCCCTGCGATCGCAGAACTTGTACAAGATGAAAATTTCCGGTTGGCTGCGTTACCAACAAAGACGAAGGCTTCCCCATATAATGCGATGATAACCGGCTTTCCCGCCGCCCTTGTCTCCCAAGCATTTGCTTTATCCGGTAATCACTTTTGTATAGACGCGGCTTGCTCGTCCTCATTTTATGCCATTAAGCTAGCCTCTTACTATTTGCGATCGCGCAAAGCTGATGTCATGTTAGCAGGGGCGATGAGTTGTGTCGATCCGCTATTTTTGCGAATGCTATTTTCGGGTATTCAAGGTTATCCCGAAAATGGTATCAGCCGTCCTCTAGATAAGTCTTCTCGCGGCTTAATTACATCCGATGGGATTGGGATGGTAATGCTGAAACGCTACAGTGATGCTGTGAGAGATGGTGATAAAATTCTCGCCACTATTGCTGGTAATGGACTTTCTAATGATGGCAAAGGTAAGCATTTATTAAGCCCCAATTCCAGAGGACAAATTCTCGCTTTTGAACGTGCATATAACGAAGCACAACTTAGCCCGAAAGACATTGATTACATGGAATGTCATGCGACAGGCACATTATTAGGAGATACCACAGAATTTAACTCTGTAGAGACTTTCTTTGGTGAACATCAAGCATCGCCTTTAGTAGGTTCTACTAAAGCTAATGTCGGTCACTTATTAGTAGCCGCTGGTATGGTTGGCTTGGCAAAAACTATTTATAGCATGAATGCGGGTGTAATTCCTGCCACGATTAATGTCAGCGAACCAATTGGGACGGAAAATAGTGCTATTTCTAGCAACAATATTGTGAGAACGGCGACGAAATGGCCTAATAATTCGTCTGTGAAACGTGCGGCTTTAAGTGCTTTTGGTTTTGGCGGAACCAATTCACATTTGATTTTGGAAAAGCAGGATGAAGTGTAAGAAGATTTAACCGCAGATAAACGCGGATAAACGCCGATGTAAGAGTCTAAATTTTCTTCTATCTATCTTTCTTTTCTTAGCGCACTTCGCGTCTTCTCTGCGAGACGCTTCGCGAACGCGGTTCGTTATGAATTAGTAGAAAACTAACCACGTTCGGCGAAGCCGTTCCCGCAGGGTAGGCACGAAGAACACAAAGGGAAGAGGGCTATAGAGAGATTTTGCATAAGTCCTCTCTAATTGCGGCAAATGAAAAAAAAATCTTTTTAACATACTTCATCCTTCTCCTTCGGAGACGCTTCGCGAACATCATTCATACTTCATCCTTTGTAAATAAACAATGTTTGAACACGAAATACAATCAGGCAAAATTGCCATTGTGGGCATGGATGCCTTTTTTGGTGAATGTCAAGATTTAGATGCTTTTGAACGTAGTATTTATGACGGCAAACAGCATTTTATTCCCCTACCTTCTCAAAGATGGTATGGCATCGACGAGAAAGCAGATTTACTCAAAGAATACGGATTACCCGATGGTAAAGCACCAGTAGGCGGGTACATTCAAGATTTTGCCATCGATACTTTAACTTACAAAATCCCTCCCAATGAAGTAGAACAACTCAATCCCCAACAACTGTTATTGTTAACAGTGGCAGATGGGGCGTTAAAGGATGCAGGGATTCAAGAAGGGGCAAATGTCGCTGTTGTGATTGCGGCTGAAGCAGATTTGTCTGTGCATCAACTGCAACAACGCTGGAATTTATCGTGGCAGATTAAAGACGGTTTGAATGCTGCGGAAATTGCTTTACCACCAGATAAAATTGCTCAGTTAGAAACAATAGTTAAAGACAGCGTTCACCATCAAGTAGAGATTGGGGAATACCTGAGTTACATCGCCAATATTATGGCGAGTCGGATTTCTGCACTGTGGAATTTTACCGGGCCATCCTTTACGATGACGGCGGTGGAAACTTCTGCTTTCAAAGCTTTGGAAGTAGCACAAATGCTACTCCTCAATGAGGAAGTAGACGCAGTTGTGGTTGGTGCTGTGGATTTGGCTGGCGGGATTGAAAATGTCTTGCTGCGTAGCCAATGGGGAACGGTAAATACTGGCGCTAATACCTTAAGCTACGACCAAAATGCTAACGGTTGGACAGTGGGCGAAGGTGCAGGTGCAGTAGTTCTCAAGCGTTATGATACAGCGAAACAAAATGGCGATCGCATTTATGCGGTGATTGATGCTGTTAGTATCGGTCAAGCTGCTTCTACTGCTGTAGATGGGGAGACGATTAACCAAGTCTGTCAATCGGCTTTCCAAATGGCGGGAATTCAGCCGTCAGAGGTTAACTATGTAGAAGTGGTTGCTAGTGGTTTCCCCGAGGAAGATGAGGCGGAAATTGCCGGGATGCTTCAAGCTTATCCCTCTGTAGGTGATGGTCTACATTGTGCTATTGGGAGTGTGAAGGCCAATATTGGACACACCTATGTAGCATCGGGAATTGCTAGCTTAATCAAAACAGCTTTGTGTCTCTATCACAACTATATTCCGGCTACTCCCAACTGGTCTGGTGTGAAAACGCCCCAAGTTTGGCAAGGTAGTCCTTTCTTTGTAGCGACGGAATCTAGACCTTGGTTCCTCCATAAAGATAGTACCCATAGAATTGCAGCGATTAATGGTATCGGTTGTGATGGGACTTGCGCCCATGTCATCTTGTCGGATGAACCAGACCAAGTTAATCACAGCAGTAGATATTTACAACAGCGGCCTTTTTACCTGTTCCCCATAGCAGCTGATGACCGTTCAGCTTTATTCAATCTCTTAGATAATTTGCAACAAGAGATTGAGAAATCTGATTCTCTATCTCATACAGCTAGCCAGAACTTCGTTAAGTTCCAGCAGCATACGGCAGCAAAATACACCCTAGCCATTACCGGACGCAACAAAAAGGAATTACTCAAAGAAATCGCCTCAGCCCACAAAGGGATAAATACTGCCTTTGACAAGGGTAGTGATTGGCAAACACCTATAGGTAGTTATTTCACCTCTCAACCTTTGGGTAAAGAGGCTGAGGTTGCTTATGTGTATCCGGCGGCGGTTAATTCCTATGTTGGTATTGGTCGGACTCTCTTTCGCCTATTCCCCGATTTGCAAGCTGAACCCTTCGTTAAGAGTCTGTATAAACGAGTCTCGGATGTTGAGAAACTCGTATTCCCCAGAAGCTTGCATAAGTTGTCTACCAGAGAACTAGAAACCCTAGAGAAGAAGTTGCTAGATGATTCCCTAGCAATGTTTGAAGCGGAAATGTTCTTTACCAGACTAATTACTACCGTGATTCGCGATCGCTTTCAAGTCAAACCCAAATATGTGTTTGGCTATAGCCTCGGTGAAACCAGCATGATGGTATCCCAAGGGGTTTGGAGTGATTTCTTTGCTGGTAGTAACAGCTTTAACTCCTCAGCTTTATTTGGCGACAGGTTATCAGGGCCGAAAAATGCGGTGCGGGAATATTGGGGATTACCACCAGCCTCTGATGCTTCTGACAATAACTTCTGGGCTAACTATGTACTCATGACTACCCCAGAAAAAGTGAGAGAATGTCTGAAAAATGAGAGTCGCGTATATTTGACGCAAATTAATACACCAGAAGAAGTATTAATTGCCGGTGAACCAGCAGCTTGTCAGCGCGTGATTAAAGCCCTTGGTTGCAATGCTTTCCCTGCGCCCTTCGACCATGTAATCCATTGTGAAGCCATGCGATCGGAGTACGCAGAATTAGTTAAACTCAATACATTACCAACTCAGGATATACCCGGAATCACCTTCTATTCGGCTGCTGGCTATAAACCTATCTCCCTTAACAGTGAAGTAGTAGCCCACAGTATCGCCACCGGACTTAGTCAACAACTAGATTTTCCGCGCCTAGTGAACCGCGTTTACGCCGATGGAGTTAAAATCTTTGTCGAAGCTGGTGCTGGCGGTGTTTGTTCTCGCTGGGTAAGCAAAATTCTCGAAGGAAAAGAACATATCACCGTCTCCCTCAATCGTCGAGGTATGGATGACCATACTACGATAGTCAAAGCCCTAGCTAAATTACTCAGTCATCAAGTTGAGTTAGATATTTCATCTCTTTACGACCTCACCCAAGAAAATGGGAAGAAAAATAAATTAACTCAACGAAATATTACCTTGGGTGGTAAGTCAATTACGGCTACAATCTTAAGCGAAGAAAATCGCCAAATTTTCCAAAATTTAACTAGCAAAACCCCAACCAACACCGCCCCAGTTGATTATCAAAGAGTCAATCCAGTATTCAATTCACTGAATACGCCAGTGGTAATTGCTACCAATAATCAACCCGTTGATGATATTTTCCTGCCCACAAATCAGCCAGCAGAAATCGCAGAGAAAAATATCATGGAACACGGTTTAGTCTCAACGGAAGAATTACAATCCTTTGAGATAACTACCACTCTCCAAAAACCAACACAACCCAGCTTTACCCCATCAAATATAACTCGTAAACCCGGCCAAACTATCCGTATGCTCGATTTAAATAAGACTCAATATCAAAAGCTCAATGCTAACAATGCTAACTTGACTAAATCTCATACAGCTTTCTTAAAATCTCGACAAGATTTTAGTCAGCAAATGAGCGAAATCATTCAATTGCAATTAGCTTGCGCGCAAAACTTACTGAAGGAAGAATCTTAATTAGGGATTAGGGACTGGGGACTAGTACCGCAAGGCGGAATTCAAAATTCAAAATTCAAAATTCAAAATTAAGACAGAGTAAGCTTTTTGTTGATTTTGAATGGTCTGTTTATTTACGCCGTGCTGTACTAGGATGTTTAATCAGCACCTCAGTCTACTCAAAGTAATACCAATTTTGCAACTCTATCATTTCTCTTCTCTCTGCGTTCTCTGCGTCCTCTGCGGTTCGACCTAAAAAAACTTCTGCACTCCACTAAATATTTAACGAACTTTACAAAACACAGTAACGCCCACGATAGAAAAAATTGGTATTACCTCTTTTTCATCATTCATCCTTTAGAAACCTTTGCTTATAAATCGAGGGATAACTAGCGTGACTACTGTAGATGCGCCACTAAGTCAACACGAAAATGGACTAGGATTTACCTGCTATTCCTATGGACAAAACCTGATGTGGAAAGGTTCCCTAGATTGCATATCTTTTGATCAAAAAGGAATAGTAGTTAAATTTCTCAACTTAGATCAACCCTGTTATATTGTTAACGCCGAGGGTAGAATTGGTGTGACCAATGTGGGATATTTATGCCCGCTAGATGGTACTGTAACTGCACCAGTAGAACTTTTAGCATCAATTCCACCAGTTAAAATTCAACAACTAGGCGATCCTAGTTTTCTCTCTTCTTATGGAGTGAAATATGCCTATGTAACTGGTGCAATGGCTGGTGGTATTGCTTCCGAGGAAATGGTAATTGCACTCGGAAAAGAGCAAATTTTAAGTTCCTTTGGTGCTGGCGGTTTAAGTCCAGACAGATTGGAAGCTGCTATCAACAAAATTCAACAAGCCTTACCCCAAGGCCCCTATGCGTTTAATTTAATTCACAGCCCTAATGAACCAACAATTGAACGCCGTGCTGTGGATTTATTCCTCAAATATGGCGTAAAAGTTGTTGAAGCATCAGCATTTTTGGACTTAACTCCCAACATTGTTTATTATCGGGCTGCGGGATTAAGTTTGAATGCAGCTAATCAAATTGAAATCAAAAATAAAGTCATTGCTAAAATTTCTCGTAGAGAAGTAGCCAGCAAATTTCTGCAACCTGCACCAGCTAAAATCCTCAAGGAACTTGTACAACAAGGGTTAATCACAGAGTTGCAAGCAACCCTAGCGGCTCAAGTTCCGATGGCGGATGATATTACCGTGGAAGCTGATTCTGGTGGACATACAGATAATCGTCCTCTGGTTTGTTTGTTACCTTCCATCATGGCTTTGAGAGATGAAATTCAAGCACAATATAATTACTCACAGCCTATTCGGATTGGTGTTGCTGGAGGAATTGCCACACCACAATCAGCTTTAGCTGCTTTTATGATGGGTGCAGCTTATGTAGTCACAGGTTCGATTAATCAAGCTTGTGTAGAATCTGGCGCTTGTGAACATACTAAAAAGTTACTCGCCCAAGCAGAAATGGCTGATGTAATGATGGCTCCGGCTGCTGATATGTTTGAAATGGGAGTCAAATTACAAGTTCTCAAACGCGGCACAATGTTCCCAATGCGGGCGCAAAAATTGTATGAGTTATACCGCGCTTATGACTCCATTGAAGAAATTCCTCTGGCTGAAAGAGAGAAATTAGAAAAACAAGTTTTCCGTAAAACTATTGCCGAAGTTTGGGAAGGAACTGCAGCTTATTTATCCCAAAAAAATCCGGAGAAACTGGGCAAGGCAGTTAATAATCCTAAATTAAAAATGGCATTGATTTTCCGGTGGTATTTAGGATTATCTTCCCGTTGGTCTAGTTCTGGCGAAAAAGGACGAGAAGTTGATTATCAAATTTGGTGCGGCCCGGCAATGGGTAGCTTTAACGACTGGGTGCGCGGTACTTATTTAGCTGAACCTCAAAACCGCAAAGTTGTTGATGTTGCTAATCATATTATGACCGGAGCAGCATTTTTATATCGCATCCAAAGTTTGAGATTTCAAGGCTTACAAATTCCCGATTACTACAGTCAGTATCGCCCAGCTAGTTCTACATTGGAGATGTAAAAAATGAATTCAAAACATTCTTATAGTGCCGCAGATATTCAAGCCTGGCTGGTTGCTAATCTGGCTGAGTTACTAGGGGTAGAAACTGACGAGATAGATGTCAATGAACATTTAGAAAACTACGGTTTGGATTCAGCCCAAGCAATGATTCTCGTCAGCAAATTGGAGAAAATGCTGGGATTTCAACCATCTCCTTTGTTGTTGTGGCATTATCCAAATATCGCTGCTCTTTCTCAACGTTTAGCAGAAGATTTACCCGAAGATGCAGTAGTTCAAGATACAAATACTACCCCTGCTAATGCTCCTATCCCGGCTTTAGATTTAAACGCCGAGGTAGTTCTTGACCCCACCATTCGCCCTGACGCTTTACCTCCAGTTACAATTACTGAACCAAAAAACATCTTTTTAACTGGTGGTACAGGTTATTTAGGTGCATTTATTATTCGGGAATTGTTGCAGCAAACTAATGCCAATATATATTGCTTAGTGCGGGCTGCTAACGCTCAAGAAGGTCAGAGCAAATTAGAAAAAAATCTCGAATCTTACGCAATTTGGGATGAAAAATATAAATCGAGAATTATCCCAGTTGTGGGCGATTTAGCTCTGCCATTATTGGGTATGGGCGCAGAACAATTCCAAATTTTAGCGGCTAATATTGACACCATTTATCATAGCGGTGCTTTGCTGAATTATGTGTTCCCCTATTCAGCATTGAAAGCAGCCAATGTGCTAGGAACTCAAGAAGTATTGAGATTAGCTAGCCAAATCAAACTCAAGCCTGTACATTACGTTTCTAGCGTGGCGGTGTTTGAATCACCTGCTTATGCTGGTAAGTTAGTGAAAGAGCAAGATGACTTCGCCCATTGGGAAGGAATTTTCCTTGGTTATTCCCAAACAAAATGGGTAGCTGAGAAGTTAGTGAAAATTGCCCGTGACAGAGGTTTACCTGTAACTATCCACAGACCACCATTAATTTCTGGAGATAGCCAAACAGGTATTTGTAACACCCATGACTTTATCAATTTGATGGTCAAAGGCTGTCTGCAAATGGGATATTTTCCAGATGTGGAATACATGATGGATATGTCTCCTGTAGATTATGTTAGCAAGGCGATTGTTTATCTCTCAATGCAGCCTTCATCTATAGGTAAAGCATTCCACCTGCAACATCCCCAACCAGCACCTTTAAGCACCTTAATTAAGTGGGTACAATCCTTTGGTTATCCAGTGAAGGCGATTCCTTACGACCAATGGCAAGCAGAGTTAATTAATAATGTCTCTTCTACAGACAATCCTTTATATACTCTACGGCCATTTTTGTTAGAACGCTGGTCTGATGAACAATTAACAATTCCCGATTTGTATCTGCAAGCAAGAAGACCTCATATTAGCTGCGAAGAAACTCTCAAAGCATTAGAAGGTAGTTCTATTGTTTGTCCGCCAATTAGTTCGGAAATGTTTATGACCTATACCGCTTATTTGATTCAGACTGGTTTTCTGAATGTTGCATAAGGTAATAGGTAATTTGTAGAGTTTTGTCATCAATAAAAAGCCCGCAACAGCGGGCTTTTTTATCTTCATTTCTATTATCCGGACTTGGTTGGAAGCAGAGGCTTTTAATCTTTCATAAAGAGTAAAAGTGCTGTAATTTAATTTCTTCTTCTTGTTTTCCCACTTTTGGGTTTAGCAAATGAGCGCATAATGCGATTAATTAGATTAGAAGACGGTTGCTTGCGGGAAGAAGATGTCCTTGGCCTATTAGTACTGTTATCTTGCATACCTGGATTAGTAAAACTCTCATTATTGAGAGGCATAGCGTGTTTAGTAGGAATAATTCCACTGCCATATCTTCTGGCATAAACTTGGGTAAACTCAGCACCAAAAAAGAGAATTTGAGCAGCGTAATAAATCCAAGCGAGAATCACTACCAGCGAACCTGCTGCACCATAGGTTGAGCCAAAACTACCATTACCTAAATATTGTCCTAACAAAAATCGACCGATAGAAAACAAAAGTGAGGTGATAGAAGCGCCTATTAAAACATCACCCCAAGTAATTTTCACATCTGGTAAAACTTTAAAAATCAATCCAAATAGTATTGTAGTGATGGCAAAACCCAGAAGAAAGTTAACAATTTGCCAGAGAAAATCAACACCAGGTACTAGGTTACTAAAGAAATTTACTAGTGCGCTTAAACCTGCACTCACTACCAAAGAAACTAACAGCAAAAAGCCAATTCCTAATACCATAGTGAATGATAAAACACGCTGGCGAACCATTGTGTTAACACCTCGTCCTGGTTTTGGCTTCACTTCCCAAATGGTGTTGAGTGCATCTTGTAACTCTGTAAATAAACCTGTAGCACCCAATAAAAGAACTAGGATACTAATAATAGAAGCGATAGTTCCGGTAGTTGGTTGGTTAGCATTTTGAATAGCTGTTTCAATAAATTTTGCGCCTTGTGTGCCAACTAAACCTTGAATTTGGCGAAAAATTTCACCTCTGGCGGCTTCTTCGCCAAATACTGCGCCGACGACTGCAATGACAATAATTAGTAATGGTGCAATGGAAAATATTGTGTAATATGCTAAAGCTGCTGCTAACCGTGAGGCTTTATCCTCACTCCATTCTTTAAAAGTCTCTTGGAATAAACTCCAAATGTCTCGCCAACTCATGCCATCAGTCTCCTTATCCCAGCATATTACTCGCCTCTGATATATTGGATACTGATTCACTAGCTAGTGTCATCTGCCTCAAGGTGTTGGTATTGTGTCCTTGAGGATGAGTCTTAATTATTTTGGGGGAAAGGGGAAAGGGAAAAGGGAAAAGGGAAAAGGGAGAAAAACGGTTTGGTTAAGAATTTTTCGTTATGATTTTGGGGTTGTAGAGACGCGATAAATTGGTAAAGACGCGATGAATCGCGTCTCTACAGGAGTTAAACATCAATCGATTTTTATTATCCGAACCGTATTGCTTCCCTACCTGGTTTTTCACATTCTTTTTTCAAATTTGCGTGAAAGCTGAAATAAAATTCTTTTGACTTTGGCATAGTGGTATTAGCGTCGTAAACTGCGAGGGTCGAGTGCATCTCTTAGCCCATCGCCTAGTAAATTGAAGGCTAAGACTGTGAGGATAATTAGCACGGCTGGCGGCCAGATTAGCCAAGGTTGTAGTACCAGAATTGAAGCATTACTGGCTAAAGACAACATATTTCCCCAAGAGGGGTCTGGTTGTTGAATTCCTAAACCAATGAGACTTAAAACAGCTTCGGCGCTGATAAAGCTGGGAACAGATAAAGTGGCAGAGATAATTATATAGGTGGCAGTTTGTGGCAAGACGTGACGGAGGATAATATACATTGGTTTACCTCCCATTGCTCTTGCAGCTTGTACAAATTCTCGTTCTTTAATTGATAGTACTTGTCCGCGAATTACCCTTGCTAATCCCGCCCAGCTAATTACGGAAGTAATGACTACAATCAATAAAAAGCGTTGAGTACTGCTTAAACCAGGTGGTAATACTGCCCCTAATGTTACTAACAAATAAATACTGGGGAAAGTCATCAGCACTTCTGCAAGGCGCATAATTAAGGTATCAATTTTACCGCCAAAATAACCAGAAATCCCACCAATGAGTAAACCCAGGGGGTAGGTAATGATCACACCAAAGATACCAATAAATAAGCTGATGCGACCTCCATGCACCAAACGGCTAAATTGGTCACGCCCTTGATCATCAGTACCTAAGATGTTAAATTTTGCTTCGCCAGTAGTGCCAAACAAATGCCAATTTAAGGGGATACCAGGAATAATGGTGACTTCATCCCATTTTGGTGGTAGAGGTAAACTGAGTTGAAACAGGCGGTATTCGGGCCCTGAGACAAATAAACGTAGAGGTGAGGGCTTTTTGAAGTCTACAATGAGTTTGCGATCGCCTGTTTCTAAATTAGTATCTCCCTGAGTTGTGGGATAAACATGAGGCCCTATGGCTTGTCCTGATGGTGAAGTCCAATAAATTTTGGTGGGTGGTAGCAGCGAACCATTTGGCTGCGAAGCATAAGGATCGTAAGGGGCGACGAAATCCGCTGCAATTACCGCTAGATAGAATATCAACAGCAAAACCGCCCCAAATCGCGCCAAAGGGTTCTTTTTAAGTCGTTGCCACCAATCCATAGTTTTTATAAATAGTCAAGGGTTAATAGTTAATAGTCCGAGGTCAAGGGTTAATAGTCAAGCCCTGCGGTAATTCAAAATTCTAAGTCCATGATAATTAATTTTGAACCTTGACAAAATTTTAGCTGCTAAATTTTCGATTGCAGATTTTCAAAATTTCAAATTTCAAATCTAAAATTTTGACTCTTGACTCTTGACTACAGACGCGATGAATCGCGTCTCTACAATTTTTGACTAATGACTATTAGCTATTAATCGTAATTCTTCTTGTTGTTTTTCATGCTCGACAACAAATACATTTGAGTAAAGATTAGCTAATATTTGTTTACCTTGCTGTGTTAACGCTAGGTAACGTAATGCGTCTTTAACATAGGGATAAACCCCATTCCAGTAAAACTTGGCGTAATTCTTGCGTAAGTCGCCTGGGTTTTGATAGCCTAAGATTTTATTCATCCCAGTTTCTTCAAATTCATAATATAAAGAAGTAATTTTCTTTAAATAACGCGGATCGCTTAATTGTCCAATTAAGTCGGCGGCGCGGACTAAGCCAGCATAGTTATGTGTATCTTGATGGTCTTCTGCTTTGGGGACGGGAAATCTGGTTAATTCAATATTCGACTTAATTACTTCCGCATCAATTAATTTATGTCCACCAAAACGTTCATCAATAAATAATTTGCCTCTATCAACATGATAGGGGATGAGACTAGCATCAGAAGCACCTGGAGCTAAAGAAATCATTTGCCCATCTTTACCTGTAGCATATAAGCCTTCTGTTTCTTGGTCTTGCCGACAAACTCCTTTGACATAGCCAATATCATGACAAGCTAAGGAGATAATCACATGCAACCAATCATCACTGGAAACGCCACCCTCGCGAATATGCTTACCTCGTAAAATTTCCTGTCCTACTAAAGTTACGAGAATTGTGTGTTCGACGTTGTGATATAAGGCATCGCTATTGGCAATATTTTCTAAGGCCATGCTACCAGCCCAGGCAATGATATCTTGATAATCATGTTTTAAAGCGCCATAGGTGCGTTGATAACCTTCTCGAATTTGATTAACAAAAGCATCAATTAAAATTTCTGTAGCATTGAACATTGGTTTTGACTCACTGGGATAAGAATTTATTGATTATGGTTATTCACTACGTATCGGCAAAAATTTCTCACCAATCAACAGGCTAGTCAATTTTGCAAAATACGTTAAATTTCATCTTTAAAAATGACAGCAATGCAGATTTCCTCCTTTGTGACTGGTTTAGAGTTTTAGCCCTATCTATTTTGATATTTTTCCCACAAAACAGGCTATCCTTTCATTAACCTGCAAATAATGCGTTATCAGTGATAGTTTTTAGCTAAAACTAGTAGTTCCCTACAGGAATTTGCATGGTTTCGTAGTCAAGGTTCAAATTCCCAAGTAAAGGATTAAAGCCTTGGCTATGAATATGTTTATTCGTCTCCGAGGCTCAAATTCAGCGATGGAGAAAAATATCCTGCATTGAAAGCCTAAGCACTGTTTTAGGCATCAGCACTGATGACCTTCAAGGTGCTAGTGTCTTTGTCAGATACATTGCCACAAATGATTCAGTTTTGTATAGATGTGCCTTAGCCCTATCTGGTTTTTTACTTCTATTATTTACGTATCAACAATCTAGATTGACGAGAGTTAGATACTAAAAAATCACAAGAACTGCAACCTGATAAATAAATCTATAATTAGAAATTTCTCGAAAATTTGAGCCATATTCATCTTATATACCCAGAAAAAGTAATAGTAGTTAAAAATTACTCAGTCTGTTTGCCAGACTGAAACTTTGGAAAAATGCGGATTTATGTGCACCCGGATTCACTTCCTTGCATTATAAATGCTAGTCAATATAATTTTAATACTAAAAATATAACAGTATTTCAGTGCAAATACTCATTGACAATATTTTGATTAGCTAAATATATTGCAAATATTCTTCTATTGTAATAAAAATACAACCTATATCATGTTTCTATACTGGGAATCTTGATAGTCAGAGCCTCAAAAATGGGCTATATTTCATATAAGTTAATAAATCTAAATTTTTATTAAAAAATACCAGTAATTATTCATATTGCAGGAGATAGAGGTATGACTGTGGGTGACGAAAGTTCATCAGAAGTCGAAATGGAAGACTCTTTGAGGGCTGAAGATGCTGATTTAGAAAGAAAACTACAGGATCGGCAAACTCGCCTATGGTTGATGCCGCTGTTACTAGGTACTGGCTTAGGGTTAGCGATCGCTTTTGGCAGTATGGGTATTTTAAGCCATCGTCCCACTGGTCAACAAAACGCTGTAGCCAAACCACCAACGAAGTTGAAACCATCGATGACAGTTACCGTTGCTACCGTAGAAACTGCAAGTGTAGCACGGACTCTCAATACTACGGGTACTGTCGCCGCCTCGGATTTGATTCCTGTACTTCCCCAAACCAACGGACTGCAAATTAAAAAAATTCCTGACAACATCCAAGAAGGCGCTTTCGTCAACAAAGGCGATGTTTTGGCTGTTTTAGATGATTCCGTACTACAAACCCAAATTAGCCAAGCTAAGGCAGATATGGAATCGAAGCAAGCAGATATGGCATCGAAGCAAGCCGATGTCACCTCTAAACAAGCCAGTGTGTCATCAAATGTGGCGATTGTGAAGCAAAGGCAAGCAGATTTAGCCCAAGCACAGGCGCGCTTAGAAGAAGCCGAAAAGAACTATCAGCGATATCAACAACTGGCGGCTTCTGGTGCAATTAGTCAACAAGAACTGGATACTCGTTCCTATACAGTCAAAACTGCCAGAGAAACTGTGCGCGTTGCTGAAGAAAATGTTCGTAGCGCCCAAGCAAATGTTGGCGGTAGTCAAGCAAATATCACCATTGCCCAAGCCAACGTCAACAAAGCCAAAGCTGATGTCCGTAATAGTGCAGCGAAAATAGGACAACTGCAAGCCCAATTAGCACAAACCCTAGTTGTTGCGCCTGTATCGGGAATTATTGCCGAAAAACTGGCGAGAGTCGGGGATATGACAGGTGTACCACCACAAACCCAAGTAGGAAATGTGATTGGTGGGACGCAAAAACTGTTCTCGATTATTCGGGATGGCAAATTACAATTGCAAGCAAAAGTTCCAGAAGTGCAACTCTCCCTAGTGAAAGTGGGTGCAACAGTAGAAGTAACTTCCGATTTGGATCGCCTTGTCACGTTGCAAGGGCGAGTTAGAGAGATAGAACCGCTGGTAAACGACCAACGGCGCGAAGCCACAGTCAAAATTGATCTACCTGCAACAAAATTGCTCAAACCTGGAATGTTTGCCCGCGCCGCCATTACCACCTCATCAACCCTAGGCATGACAGTACCGCAAAAAGCCGTACAAACCCAACCTGATGGCAGTGTAATTGTATTCATGCTATCGGGTGAAGACATTGTCCGCGCCCAGAAAGTAGAACTAGGAGAACCTCTAAACGGTAACAGCGTGGAAATCAAAAGCGGATTGAAATTAGGCGATCGCGTGGTTGTTAAGGGTGCTGGTTATCTCAAAGATGGCGACAAAGTTTTAGTATCCCCTGAAGGATGAAGAATCCATAATCTGAGATCTGCTGCGGTGAACTTTTTCGTCATCAATCCAAAATCCAAAATCTAAAATCCAAAATTCTCCGATGTCCTTCAATATCTCTGCTTGGTCGATTAAAAAACCTGTTCCCACGATAGTTTTATTCTTGATTTTGACGATAGTCGGTTGGTTTTCGTTCATTTCCTTAGGGATAGACACCAACCCCAACGTTGATATTCCCGCGGTGACGGTGACTGTTACCCAACCTGGTGCAGGCCCAGCAGAACTGGAATCGCAAGTGACAAAGAAGATAGAAGATGCTGTCGCAGGTTTGGGCAATATCGACAACATGATATCGAAGGTCAGTGATGGTAATTCTACAACCACGATCAATTTTATATTAGGGACAAACAGCGATCGCGCTACCAATGACGTGCGAAATGCGATCGCCCAAATTCGCCAAAGTTTACCCCAAGACATCAATGATCCGATTGTTCAACGTCTAGACTTCGCTGGCGGGCCGATCATGACCTATGTTGTCAAATCTGATCGCCGTTCTGTCGAAGAGTTAAGCAACCTCACAGACCAAACTATTAGCCGCGCCTTGTTAGCGGTGAAAGGTGTCGCCCAAATTAAACGTGTGGGTGGGGTTGATCGGGAAATCAGAGTCAACCTCGATCCCAATCGGTTACAGTCTTTAGGTATCACCGCCACTCAGGTAAACGACCAAATCCGTGCGTTGAATATTAACTTACCCGGTGGACGTGCAGAATTAGGTGGTAGCGAACAAAGTATCCGCACATTAGGTAGCGCCGCCAGTGTAGATGTGTTGAAAACCTACGAAATTATCCTACCTGGCGGTGGTTCTGTACCCTTATCCAGCTTGGGAACTGTCGAAGATCAGTTTGGTGACATCCGACAAACTGCAAGCTTGAATAACAAACCAGTGGTAGCGTTTCAGGTTCTCCGCAGCACTGGTAGCGTCATGGTAACAGTGGAATCGGGAGTGAAAGCCGCAGTTAAAGAACTGGAAAAAACCCTCCCCCCTGATGTGAAGCTGGATTTAGTGTTTACCAGGGCTGATGTAGTTCGCCAATCCTATGAAAGCACCATTGATGAATTGATTCAGGCTTCGGTGCTGGCAGTTATTGTGATCATGCTATTTTTACGGGACTGGCGTGCAACATTAATTACCGCCGTCGCCCTCCCCCTATCAATGATTCCCACCTTTGCCGTACAGCAAGCATTAGGTTACACCCTCAACAACATGACATTGCTAGCTTTAGCCCTAGCAGTCGGTAACCTAGTCG
This sequence comes from Calothrix membranacea FACHB-236, assembly GCF_014696315.1. Classification (GTDB taxonomy): domain Bacteria; phylum Cyanobacteriota; class Cyanobacteriia; order Cyanobacteriales; family Nostocaceae; genus Aulosira; species Aulosira membranacea. The sequence continues at coordinate 35,867 of NZ_JACJPX010000028.1, read as the reverse complement.
ATGATGCCGTCGTAGAAATTGAAAACATGGAACGGCACATGGCAATGGGGAAATCAGCTATGCAAGCGGCTTATGAATCGTCAGAGGAAGTGGGATTAGCCGTGGTAGCTTCTTCCGCGACGATTATTGCTGTATTTCTGCCCGTAGCTTTTATGGGTGGGATTCCCGGACAATTTTTCCAACCCTTTGGCTTTACAGTTGCGATTTCCACAATTTTCTCAACCTTAGTCGCCCGCATGGTAACCCCCATGATGGGAGCTTATTTACTCAAGGATAAAGACCATACGTGCAGTAAGGGAATACAGGATCAGAATCAGCCACGATATATCCGATTATTCAATTTTAAATTTAAACTGCCAAAAACCAATAAAAAAACTAAAAAACTCAGCACTCAGCACGGGCTGAACGCCCCGCTACCGCTAACACAACTCAGCACTCTCAAGCCTCGGACTTTTCAGCCTTATAAATTGCTGTTGCAATGGTCACTCAGACATAGATTAACCACAATTGCGATCGCGATCGCTTTCTTCATGGCTAGTTTGATGCTAGTTCCCATGATTCCCAAGGGTTTCGTTGATGATGGCGACTACGGACTTTCTAGTATTGCGATTGAAATACCTCCTGGTTCCACCTTGGCAGATATGAATCAGGTAGTAACCCAGACAACTAATATTCTCCTGAAAAACCCTTATGTTGCTCAAGTAGTAGCCACTGAAGATTTGAGTACAGCCACCCTCTCTGTCAATCTCAAACCCAAAGAAGAACGCAAGATTTCCCAAAAACAGTTTGAGGAAGAAATACGTCCCTTATTTCAACAAATACCAGGAGCGAGAATTAGTTTCCAAAGCCAAGTACCAGGTGATAGCCGTAAAGGTTTATCAATAGTTCTTCGCAGCGAAAATCCCGAAGCTTTGGGCCAAGCATCTGAAGCACTAGAAAAGCAGATGCGAACCATACCCGGATTAGTGGAAGTCTCTTCTAGCGCCAGTTTGGTGAAACCAGAAATTCTCGTCATACCAGATCCCCAACGCGCCGCCGATTTGGGTGTAACTGTGCAAGCGATCGCCCGTACAGCCTCCCTAGCAACGATTGGTGATAACGATGCCAACTTAGCGAAATATAATTTAAGCGATCGGCAAATCCCCATTCGCGTGCAAATCGATCCTCAAGCCCGTGCAGACATCAACAGCATTAAAAATCTCCAAGTTCCCAGCCAAAATGGCAGCTTAGTTCCCCTCCTCGCCGTTGCAGATATCCGCTTTGGTAGTGGCCCTGCAACCATCAACCGCTACGATCGCGCCCGTCAAGTTGCAGTAGAAGCCAACTTGCAAGGTATCGCCCTGGGAGAAGCAGTCCAAGCAGTCAATAAACTACCCATCATGCAAAACTTACCCCCAGGAGTAGTGCAGCAACCCTCCGGTGGTGCAAAAATCATGCAAGACATCTTTAGAGGTTTTGGTAGCGCCTTGGGATTAGCAATTCTCTGCATCTATGCAATTCTCGTCTTGCTATATAACAACTTCCTGCATCCGCTATCGATTATGGCAGCCTTACCCTTTTGTTTAGGCGGCGCACTAGTAGCCTTGATGGTAATGCAAAAACCCTTAGGACTCTATGCCTTGATTGGCATTGTACTGCTGTTGGGGGTTGTCACCAAAAACTCAATTTTGTTAGTAGACTATACAATCATCAACATACAAGAAGGCAAAAGCCAACGCCAAGCACTTATAGAAGCTGGTGTATCACGCTTACGCCCAATCATGATGACCTCACTAGCAACAATCGCTGGTACTCTACCCCTAGCCTTAGGAATCGGTGTTGGTTCAGAAGTTCGCCAACCGATGGGAATCGCCATTATGGGTGGCTTCACAACTTCCACACTGCTAACACTCGTAGTTGTACCAGTGATATTTAGTTATATTGACAACTTCCAAAGTTGGATCATGAATACCTTGCGCTACGGCTTCGGCAAAAAACCACCCCGCCCAGCATCCAGCGAACATGAAGTCATCAACCTGCCATCAGAGCGCGAAAAATCCGCTTCTTAAATTCAACCTTGGCAAATTGTAGTATAATAACAGCTAGCTATAGCTTAATGGCTAGCTGCTGTTTGCGGGTGTAATTCAGTGGTAGAATGTCATCTTCCCATGGTGAACGTCGTGGGTTCGAGTCCCATCGCCCGCTTTTGTTGTTGTTGTCGATTGCCAAATTATTTGTCAAGTTGTTTGATTCTTTCTATCAACAGACGCACTTGATTAGGTTTATTACGAAACCAATCTGTTGACCAAATCCGGTAAATTTTCCAACCTAGCCTTTCCAACACCTGTTGTCTGAGGCGATCGCGATCCCTAGCAGTCGGTGAACTATGGTATGATGCACCATCACACTCAATTCCCAGTAAAAACTCTCCTGGGCGATTGTTATTGACTACGGCAAGGTCAATCCGATATCCTGAGCATCCCACTTGAGTGCGGATAGTGTATCCTTGCTGCACTAAAGCATGATAAACATCTTCTTCAAACGGTGAGTCAAAATTAAGGGTATCAGTGTAAGAGTTTCCTTGCAGTCGTTCTCCACCACTTGCTGCGTATTTCAAGTAATCACGTAGTGCTTTTGCACCTTTACTTTGAGAACGTGTTAAATCAATGTCACCAGCTAGGATGGAAGAAACCAGCATAATTTTACTTTTTGCACGCGTTACAGCTACGTTAAGCCGTCTTTCTCCACCTTGGCGATTCAAGGGGCCAAAGTTGAGAAAAAGCTTACCTTGATCATCACGAGCATAGCCGACGCTGAGTATAATTGCATCTCGCTCGTCACCCTGGACGTTTTCCAGTGCTTTAAGAAAGTATTGCGGTGAATTATCGCTGCAAAATGTCTCCAACGCAGGATGTTCTTTGCCTAAAATCTCAATTTGCTCCTGAATCGCATCCGCTTGGGCTTCGCTAAAAGCAATAATACCAAGAGATTGTTCGGGAAACCGTTGAAAATGCTCTAACGCTAACTGAGCAACTACTTGAGCCTCACGTCTATTATCTGTCCGTCCGCCGCGATCGTAAATACCATCAGGAACGTGCTGAAACCACACTCCCAAATCTGGATTTTGAACTGGGTTTGGAAATGTAACTAACTGAGAGTCATAAAAATGCTTATTAGAAAAAGCTATCAAACGCTCATCTTGGCTGCGATAATGCCATTTCAGCGTTCGCCCAAACATAAAATTTGAACATTCATCCAAAACACTTTCATAGCTTGCATCATCCTCATCATTACTATCTTCTTCGCTGTCTTTGGCGGTTGAAAAGAATGATGTGGGAGGAAGTTGTTTTTTATCACCAATCACAATAACTTGATTAGAACGAATAATCGCAGGAACTACATCCTCAGTCCGAAGCTGGGAGGCTTCATCAAAAATAAGTACATCAAAATGAACTACATCTGCATTGATATATTGGCTAACAGAAAGCGGACTCATCATCCAGCAAGGTTTTAAGGCTTTAACTAAATTTGGTATCCCCTTTTGTGTGTCGTTGAGGAGTTTACGAATAGGTAAATGTTGTCTTTTCTTATTCGCTTCTCTGTTCAAATTTGGCAACTCAGCTTGAACCAAAGCATTTCTTGAGCAATGCTGCCAACGTTGCACCTGAAGCTGTTTTAAACGTTCTCTAGCAACATATAGTTGATTATAGTCAAGTTGAGCAAAATCGTTGATTAACCGTTCGTGTACTTCAACATTAAAATTCTTCAACTCAGGTTTTCTGGCAAGAATTGCATCAAGACAAGTTTGAAAAATCAGCTTTTCCAAAATTGAAAACCACTGCTGAGAATCTATTTTGTTTTCACGTAAAGCATTTAAAAATTTGTTAGTTCCCAGCTTTTCAAGTTGCTGATAAGTTTCTTTATAAGTCAGCCATTCTTGAAAATAAGGCAATTCTGATTGAGCTAAGTTTAAAAATGCTTCTATTCCACTAAAGGAAATTTGATTACGAGGTAAGTAAGAACTTGTAATTTCACTTTCATCAAAGTGTGATAGTAGAAAATCTAGTCCTTGCTTGATACTGTTATGAGTTATTTCGTATTTCTTAACTAATTCAGCCAATTTACGCCGTTCAGATGGAGCATTTAAAATGCGCTGAACAGAATCAGCAGGAAGTGAATACCGTTGCAAACCAGTCAGCCAACTCAAAGCTTGTTCAATCGGTTTCAACTCTGCTTCGCTAGAAACTTCTGGGTTAAATAAAGACCCAAAAACCTGACGAGGTAAGTAATCAATTTGTTCTAGCCGATTTCGCACAGACTCAATAGGATTAGGTTGATTATCTCGCAAAGCCTCTATAAACTTTTTAGCTCCGAGATTTTCAAGTTTTTCATAAATTTCTTTGTAGATAAACCATTCTCGGAGGTGAGACAAGTCAGATTGAGCTAAACTTAAAAACGTTGCTAGTTCGGTAAATAAAATTTGATTGTGAGGCACACATTGCCCAATAACATCAGTTTTATTAAAATACAAAAATAGGAAATCTAAATCTAGCCGAATATCTTCACTAAAGGATTCAAGTTTCTTTACTAATTCAGTTAATTCGCTGCGTGCCGAGGGAGAATTTATAACGCGCTGGACGTAATCAGCACGAAGCGAATAATCTTGTAATGTAATTAACCAACTTAAAGCTTGTTCAATCGGCTTTAGTTCTACTTCACTAGAAATTTCTGGGTTAAATAGAGAGCCAAAAATTTGACAGGCTGGATAATTGCTTTGATATAGTTCGTTTCTTGCAGCTTGTATTTGAACTGCTTTTGCCAAATCACGTTTTAATTGGTTGTGGGAAACCTGCGCCTTGTGAATACTTAGCTCTTTCAAACGCTTGATATCTCGCCTGTATCTGGAATTAAAAATTCTAATAAACCAAAAACGACTATATTGTTGATATCTATTAGCTAAAGCTGTTAATTCTGAGGAAAATAATTCAGGATAATAATTCTGTTTTATACTAGGTTCATTTTCTTGTAAAAATTGAACATCTAATTTCAGCTTATTAAAGGCATTTTGAACATTTGAAATCTCCCATGTTGTCCAGTTTATTGGTAGATTAGAGGGGGCATTCAATATATGTTCAAGTACAGGAAAGCAAGCTTCTACATTTTCTACATTGGATAAAGGGTGAATTCTCAGCAGCATTTGAAGCTGTTGGCTAGCTGTTTGAATTAAAGAAATCCCTTGTAGAAATTTATTGATTTTATGATTTATCTCTAATTCTAAGCTTTCGGAACAAGATTTTAAGCTGCTTTTTACCCAAACAGTTGTTTGCTCTCCTCTTAAAAATGGGAGAAAGGAAGAAAGCCGACTCAATAGATTTTCTGCTTCTGCCGAAAGCTTATTTATTTCAATCTCTTGAATATCTCTTTTGAGAATAGCAAAAGCATTCTGAGCAGTTGAAATATCTACATTAACCCAATTTTCAGGCAGATTAGATGCAGCATTTAGTATGTGGGTTAAGCCTGGGTAGTATGTCTCCAGAGATTCTAAATTTTGTAAAGGTTGAATTTTAAAACTTGTTGTTAATTGTTGATTAATATTTTGAATTTCACTCAACGCTTGCTGAAATTCCTCTATTTGACCTCTGATTTGCAATTCAAGCTCATAGGAATAAGTGTCAAGAGAACTTTTTGACCAAATAGTTGTTCTTTCTCCTTTAAAAAAAGGCAAAAATTTTGCTAATTCATTTAATAAAGATTTTGCTGCTTGCAATCTAGTTGTATTCCATTCATGAAAGTTAGCAAATACAAGCTTTAAGCTAGGTAATCCTTCACGTTGTTTTTTCAAAAGCTCACCAAATATCTCAAATGGTGATTTATCTAGAGGCTGTTCTTTAGTATGTAAACTTTTAAGATATGAATTTATAGATTGACGAGTAGAAACAAGTTGTTCAAATAAAAGATATTGGTTTTGTGGATCGTTAATTTGTCCAAGATAAGCAATAGTTTGCGATAAATCATTAACTAGTTCTCGTTTGTCTGTTGTGCTGCTATGGTGGAGATTTAGGCACAAATGGGCTAGCCCACACTCAGCCATACGCTTGTACACAACACCTAGAGCTGTATCTTTTTCTGCAACTAATAAAACTGATTTGCCATCACCAACCAGTTCAGCAATCATATTTACAATAGTTTGACTTTTACCTGTTCCTGGGGGGCCTTGAACTACAAAGCTAGAACCAGCTTTTGCTGCTTCAATCACAACTTGCTGGCTAGAATCAGCATCAAGAATTTGAAATATTCGCTCAGGTTTAATTTGTGCATCAAGTGCAGATGCAGGCAGCGGCTCTTTATAATTAGATTGGTATGTACTTAAATCACCGCTGATGGCTTGCAAAATGTGATGGGAAAAAATTCGAGCTTCATTTTCAATGATGTCCCGAACCATTGCAGCCTTTGCATAAGAAAATAAAGAGAGAAATATATTCTCTTGGATTTCCCATGTAGTTTGCGCTGCTAGGAGAGTGCGAATCAGAGAAATCAATTCACTGTAGCTTCTTCCCTGTAAAGATTCGCTCTCTGGAAAGTCAATTCCAAAAGTTTGATTTAACTTTTGTGCCAAAGTTGGATTGAGTGCAATATCTTCCTCTAAAATAGATATTTTGTAGATATCTCGCCTTTGTTCCTTAATCAATTGCACAGGAACCAAAATTAGGGGAGAAAGTAAAGCATCATCTGGCTTATCTTTGTCGTACCAAGTTAATGTTCCAAACGCCAGAAATAGGCTGTTGACTCCTCTTTCTTCAAATGATTTTCGCGCTTCAGCACGCAATTTTTTCAGCCGTTTCAGTTGCTCGTTACCTATTTGACGAGTAATTAATTCAAGAGGATATTTCTCAGATGGTAATGCTTTAGTTTTTCTCGACTGAATAATATCTTGGTGTTCGCTATCAACGATTTTAAAATGTAGCGATTTTTTCTCTTCTGTAAGACTGTTGAAGAGAACATCTGGTTCCTCTGTGAGAATTTCTAAAATTCGAGGGCTATCTTGCCGAAATTTGATGAGAGGATTTCGTTTTCCCAAGTCAGCCAGTCCAGCTTTCCACTTTGCAATTTTTTGAGCAAGGTTTTGTTGAGAACTAGAAGCTGACTGTCGCATACTTGCTTTTCTCGTAAATAAGCCTACTGTCCAATATTATACTAACCTTTTACTTACTATCAAAAAATACTTGAAATGTATAATCTATCTACATCATGATGCAAAAATTTTCCGATTATGCATTAAGACAAGCAAATTTATATGGGGTATTTCGTAATCTTGTTAAAATTACAAAGAAATAAGAGCGACGGAAACCGCCGCTCATAATTTCGGTGGGGACACAGAGTCACTACACCTGTTAGCAGAGTCTTGCTAAATTTAATTCGTTATGAACTGGTCAAATACTATACTAAGCCCCAGAGTGATCGCTTGTTGAATCCCCTGGTGGTTGGTCTTTGCTTCTTCTACAGCTAACCAAGTTATCTTGCTGGGGATTATTAGCTGCAAATACATCTACTACTGGGAACAATGTGATGATAGATGCTGCAATTAATAAAATTGCATATTTCATGGATTTCTCTTGATTTGGTATTAGGTTACTTTCTCATCTCCAGTAGCTACTGGTAAATCTTTCTGGGCGCTATATTCTGTCCAAGAACCTTCATAAATTCTGACTTTGGGATAACCCAGAAGATGCTTTAAGACGACATATTGTAATGTTGCTTCTCGTCCGGTGCTACAAGAAACAATAATATCATTTTTGGGGTCAATCTTTTTATCGCTGAGAATCTTCTTAATCTCATCTAACGACTTTAATTTGTGAGGATTCTGAGCATCCATAAATGTTACCCAAGGAATATTCCGCGCCCCTGGAATATGTCCATTGCGTATCCAAATATTTTCTTCGCCTCGGAATAACTTTTCAGGACGAGGATCGATAAATGTCACTCCTGGTTTACCAATCAGTTTTTTCACATCATTTAAACTGACACGAACTGAAGGGTTATCTTTGACTGTAAATTTACCAACTTTGTATTGTGGAAATTCTTTGGTGACATCATTAGCGGCTTTATAACCTGTATAGCCACCATCTAAGACAGCGATATCTTTCAATCCAGAACGTTCTAGTAAATAAGCAACCATTGTTGCCCCTAAAACATCTCTACCATCTGAATAGACAAGCACGCGGCTATTATTTGTTAATCCTGAATTGGCAAAGATTTGTCCTAACTTTTCGTTATTCCAATACTGTACTGGTAAACCTTCTCTTGGCCCGCGAAAAGCAGTATCAGCAATATTGATAGCGCCAGATAAATGTCCCTCTATATAGTCGAGAGGAAAATTCCTGACATCTAAAGTTCGTAAATTTTTATCTTGAGAATTTTCTGCTAGCCAATTAGGCGAAACAAACTGAATTTTAGCGCTAGGGTTGGCTGAAAATGCTGAAAGTGGTGATAAAGGAATAATCAAGAATACAGCAAAAAATATTGCTAACGCAGCAAATATTTTCGGCTTAAGCTTGGGTTTTCTTAACCTGGACAAGAAATATTTTAAATTCATGTTCCCACTCCCTACTATCTCGCACGAATATTGTGTAAGCCTGCAAAACAATTCCTAGTGCATCTTTTAATCAAGGATGCACAAACCTATTTTTATCTGCACCGCAAATAAAATACTGTATTTTTATCGATTAAACGTACTTAATATAAAGTAGCATCTCATGTCCATTAATAGAACACAAGTAATGTAAATTGCCAAAATGAGAGTTTATCTATCGAAATTTTGTATTTTCAGCATAGATTTAACAAATGATAATTGACTAGCCATGCGTTGGATGACAACACACTCTACAGGTGAAATTAAGTCAATATGGTGAAATTAGTAATTTTTGATATTGATGGTACTCTGACTGAGTCCAATCACTTGGATGATGAATCATATTTACAGGCGTTGTCTGAAGTATTTGCTGTTTCTGAAATATCAAGCGACTGGACATCATATACTCATGTAACAGATGCTTGCATTGTAAAAGAAGTTTGCCAGAGTAAACTTGGACGTATTCCTACATCTAGAGAGGTTGAAGTATTTCAACAGCGCTTTTTAGAATTACTCGTTGATGGCGCACAAGCAAGTGGTGGAGTCAAAGCAATACCAGGTGCATTTGATATGTTGCATAGGCTACTCGCGTCTGATGACTATCAAGTAGCCTATGCGGGAGGCGGTTGGGCTGCATCAGCAATATTCAAGTTAAAATCGGCTCACCTTCCTATTGATAATATTCCCTATGCATTTTCGGATGATGACGATTCGCGCGAGGGCATAATGGCGCTCACACTTTCTCGCGCTGAAATTTATTACAATCAAAGTTTCCCAGAAGTTGTTTACATTGGCGATGGTGTTTGGGATATTCGTTCAGCACGTAAGTTAGGATATGCATTTATTGGTATCGCTTCAGACAATGCAGCCCAAGCATTATTTAACGAAGGTGCGACTGATATTTTTCCTAACTACAATGACTACGAGAGTTTTTTGCTTGCCTTAAACAAGTCTAACGGCATAACGAAAGGTGCAACCGTTTCATAAGCTTTAGCGGCTTGCAATACTAGTAAATCTCGGTATTTAGCAGCGACAATTTGTATACCTACAGGTAAGCCATTACTGGTGAAGCCGCAAGGTACAGAAGCCGCAGGTTGTTGTGTCAGGTTAAACGGATATGTAAACGGTGACCAATCGCGCTGGGGATTGTCAATATATGATGGGGGACGATTTTGTCCGACGGGAAAAGCCACTACAGATAAGGTGGGAGTAATTAATAAATCATAGTTTTGGTGAAATTGTTGCAGATGTCTTCCTAAAGCTTCGCGAGCATCTTGGGCGCTGATATATTCTGCTAGTGTAATCCTATCGCCTTCTTGAGCTATATTCCGCAAACCTTCTTCAATTACAGCTTGCTGTTCTGCACTAAAACCACGTAGTAACTTAGCTGCACCCGCTTGCCATAATGTTTGAAAAATACTGCGGGGATTGGTAAAACCAGGATCTACCTCTTCAACAACAGCACCGAATTTGGCAAATACATCCACTGCAACTTTGACTAAGGCGGCGACTTCTGGATCGACATCGGCGTATCCAAAGTTAGGACTGTAGGCGATTCGCAATCCCGCTACACCTTGATCTGAATCTAGAGTATAGTCTTGTTGTACATCTGATAAAGCATACCAATCACGCACATCCGGATGAGCGATCGCATTTAAGGTGACGGCTGCATCGTTAACAGTGCGAGTCAAAACGCCAATATGAAATAAAGTACTTGTATGGGCTGAGGGATAGCCAGCGACACGCCCAAAAGTCGGTTTGAATCCAAATACCCCTGTTAACGCTGCCGGTGTTCGGGAAGAGCCGCCACCATCTGTACCCAGGTGGATTGTTCCCAAGCCCAATGCAGCCGCCACAGCCGCACCGCCGCTACTACCTCCGGGGGTAAGTTCTGTATTCCAAGGATTACGGGTGATACCAGTCAAAGGGCTATCGGTGACACCTTTCCAACCAAATTCTGAGGTTGTAGTTTTTCCCAGTAATACTGCACCCTGTTCCCGTAACCGGGCTACTGCTGGTGCATCTTCTTCCCAAGGTTGATTGGCGTTAATTGCTTTACTTCCTCGGCGTGTGGGTAAACCTTTTGTTAAGAGTAAATCTTTAGCTGTAAAGGGTATTCCATCGAATAAGCCCAAAGGATTACCGTTTAACCAACGCACTTCTGAGGCTTGAGCTTCAGCAAGAGCTGTGTTTTCATCTACGATCGCAAAAGCGTTAACTAAGTTATTGTAAGTATCAATTCTTCCTAGGGCAACTTTGGTGACTTCAACGGGTGATAATTGGCGATCGCGGTATAGTGAAATTAGTTGGGATGCAGAGAGGTTGGTGATTTCTGACATATTTTAGGTGTTTTTTGAAAGCAAGGTTTTTTAACGCGGAGGAACGCAAAGTTCGCGCAGAGATCCGCAGAGTTTTACTGAGTTAAATTCGCAGTTGCAATAGTCCAGTTGTTAATGCTTCATCCCACAAAGGCGATTTTTGGATTGCTGATAGGGGAAGTGGTGGATTAATAGGTAGTGTATTGTGGTGATTAATTAAGAAAGATGGCTCTGATTGGAGAGATAATTGCCAAAATCCGATATCAAGCCACTTACCAAATTTAAACCCAACTCGCTGAAAGACTCCAACAGACACAAAACCAACAGCTTCATGTAAAGCTACACTGGCTGGATTAGGTAAAGCGATCGCAGCAACAACGTTATAAAATCCTTGTAGTTGTAGTAACTTCAACAGTGCCGTATATAAGGCTTTGGCAATTCCTTGGCGGCGATATTTCTCACCGACGTATACGGAAGATTCTACAGACCATTGATAAGCTGCACGGGTACGATATGGACTAGCGTAAGCATAGCCGACAATCTCACCATTAATTTCGCAAACTAACCAAGGCATTTGCTGTTGGTAGTTCTCGATCCTCTGTTGAAACTCAACTTCGCTGGGTGGTTCTAGCTCAAAGGAAATTGTCGTTTCGCGGACAATTGGGGCGTAAATTGCCAGCATTTGTGATGCATCGTTTTCATTGGCTAGTCTGAATTATGGCTTTCACTACAATACTTGTCTTCTGGCAAACCAATTAAATAATAAAGCGGTTCCAAGCCCCCAAGCACCGTTGACTAATAAAGCTGTAATTATCGCTGGTAGTTTCCAACCTCCAGCTATAGGCAAACCTTTCAATGGTGCAACAATGAACCAAGCAATCAATGTCGGTGCAACTGCACCAAAAATTAAAGCTGCTAACCAATAATTTTTGTTTATTCGCCAGCGTACTGTGATAGTTGCCCAAACTAAACCCCAAATTCCTCCCCAGAAAGCACTTGATAGCAATTGCGGTATGCCAAAAGGCTGTGTGGGTGTAGTTTGATAGGCTGGACGTTGAGCAAAATTAACGGCGTTTAGCAGTGCGAGTAAACCTTGATGAAATATCAGCACTGCGAGAAAGCCAGCCACAAAAGCCCAGATAAATCGAGATACTTCTGCTTTTTGAGCCATTTAATTTACTTGCTTCCTGAGATAGATTTGTGGTAAGTTGCTATTGAGCTATAGTACGGTATGTCTATCAGATTATCGTACTTTATTTCATAACTCAATCTCCAAACCAATGCTGAACAAAGAGTACTGGTTGCGAAATACGCGCATCAGTACTCTTTGTTCAGCATTGTGGAATTAAGCTTCCATGCAAATACAAACTGTTGGTATTTTAAGTCCTGGCGATATGGGACAGGCGATGTCTGACGACAAGCCGCTTCGCGTCTACGCATCTGTACTCAATCGTAATGGATTAAAGACAATCGCTGCTTTAGACGAAAGAAGCGATGTCTACGACGGGCTACGCCTACGCACTCGTCAATTAGCCGCCGCAGCCAATGTTCAAGATGTTGGTTCAATTAAACAACTAGTGATTGAATCCGATGTAGTGCTATCAGTTCTAGTTCCTGCCGCCGCTACTGAAGCCGCAGCACAAGTTGCTGAAGTCATAGGCAATGTTGGTAAGAGTATTTTATATGTTGATGCCAACGCCATATCACCTCAGAAAGTAAAAAATATTGCCCAACTCATCGAATCCAAGGGCGGACAATTTGTCGATGCATCAATCATTGGTCCGCCGCCACGAGTGCCCAATCGCACCCGCATCTATGCATCAGGAAAACAGGCTGTAGAACTGCAACAGCTGCGGGATTATGGATTAGATATTAGGGTAATTGGTGATGAAATTGGTAAAGCTTCTGGGTTAAAGATGTCCTACGCAGCCCTCACAAAAGGACTGACAGCAATTGGCACAGAATTACTAATTGCTGCCCATCGCCTCAACTTAGATCAAGAATTGTGGGATGAAGTAACGACTAGCCAACCAGAACTAGCAAAAATACTGACTCGTTCTCTGCCATCCATGACACCAAAAGCACATCGATGGATTGGGGAAATGGAAGAGATTGCAGACACCTTTGAAGCCTTAGAATTGACAGAGCTAATTTTCCGGTTCTTCAGGACTTGTTATGCTAAATAATTAGTTATCCAAGTTTAAAGTAATCAATAAATGTATAAAAATATGACTGAATAGCTTGATATAGTTGACATTGAAACAATTTTTCTTGTTTGCTGTAAATATAAAAATAAAAATTTTTGGTCTATTTACAGGTATGAACAAGAAAAGAGGCATTAAAAATCTAACAGAACTTCTGGATTTGAAAGATGTAAAAGTAATATCGCAGCGGATTCATGGTGGAATTGGAATTATTTTCCAAACTGAATCAACCAAATCATACAGTATTTGTCCTCACTGTGGTACAAAAAGTCAGATAGTTAAAGGAAAGGGAAATTACTGTGCTGTGTTAATAGATTTAGATACGTCTAAGCTAATTGCAATTTTAAGCGGACGTACACAAGAGATAATAAAGGAAACCTTGATAGTATGGGGAAATGAGGTCTTAGAACAAATAGAAGAAGTAAGTATAGATTTGTGGCAGGGCTATAAAAATTTAGTAACAGAATTAATGCCGAATGCTCAAGTAGTCGCAGATAGATTTCATGTAATGACACAGATAAATCAAGAGCTAGATAAACAAAGAAAAACCGAAAAACGAAATCTAGAAGAATTAATCAAAAAAGCAGAATCAGCTGATGATAAAGCAGAATACGAAAAAATAATGTCAGGATTGAAGAATAGTAAATATCCACTTTTAAAAAATGAAGATAACTTAACTGAAGAACAAGCTAATAAACTTATTCAAGTTAAAAATGTATCTCCTATTCTAAAAGTAATGCATGAACTCAAAGAAAAGATTAGAAAAATTTTTAATCGAACAGATGATTGGTATACTGGAGTATTTAAATTAGGTATGTGGTTATCGAAAGCTAAAAAATATTTTCCAAGTAGCAACAATACTATTATTCGTTGGTTGGATGAGATAATTGCTTATTTTGACAATGGTACAACCAGTGGTGCTGTGGAAGGTGTTAATAATAAACTCAAGCTCATTAAACGCTCTGGTTACGGTTTTAGAAACTTTGAAAATTTCCGAATTAGGTGCTTATTAAGTTGGCATTTTAGCTGTTAGTTTAGCATAACAAGTCCTGAAGAACCAATTTTCCAAGGTGCAGCTGATGTTTACCGCTTGGTTAAAGAAACCTCTTTACGTCAAGAAACACCAGAAGACAGCAAAAGCGATCGCGCGATCGCAGATATCATTACCACTCTTTCCCAAGAAGCTTTAGGAGTCAAGAGTCAAAGGTTGGAGAATCGGCTAATTCCAGAAAATGAAGAGTGCTGAGAATAATAAATTATTCGATAACTTAATACAGTTTAGAAAAGATCATTAGTGATTGATTTGTCACTTGTGGAAACAGCTAGCTCAATTGGGGGATTCTCCCCCAAACCCCCGATTGGGGGACGGTTGCGTCCCCCAAACCCCCTCCAAAATAAAATGATTATTTTGTTGTCAATTTATTGTTTTAACTGAACTGTATTGTCCGATAACTAAGAAAATAAGTAGGGCTTGCTGCAATACTACAAGGGATAGCTTTTGGGAAAAAGGCTTCCCTGCGGGACGCTGTTCGCGAACGCCGTGAGCGTCAGCCGAACGGTTAAAGGCTGTTTCTTTCCCTTTTCCCATTCCCCTTTTCCCCCTTAACCGAAAAGTATTAAGGCTTGCTGAGAAAGTCAGAGCAAAATATTTTTATAATTAATCACTTTTATTTATCGTTTTAAAAAAAAAGAGTATTTGCTCCTATCTTGGGAAAGACGTAAATTGAAACTCATAAAGCAAAAGCCAACTGAGTTACCCAAGCAGGTGCAGTATGAAGACCGCTACAAAAACATTATCAAATAGCGTTGATGCCCAAATCGTTCAAAATACTCAAGTTGTAGAAACAGCGCCGCAGACATCCACAGAACAATTAACACAAGGACAACGGCTGGCGGATAAATTAGCTAGTCAAGTAGGTTCTTGGAAGTTCCTGATTTGTCAAAGCACAATTTTGGCCGGATGGGTAGGAATGAACTTAGCACCAGGGGTTCCTCACTGGGATGAGTCACCGTTCATCATGCTCAACTTAGTGTTTTCATTTGCTTCCGCCTATACAGCACCCATTGTATTGATGAGTCAGAATCGTCAATCTGACACCGATCGCAGAAATGCGGATATCGACCATCAAGTGAATTTGAGGGCTAGTCAAAATATTGAACTGCTACATCAAAAATTGGATGAATTACACTCTCAAAAGCTCAATGAACTAACTCAAATTATCAAAGAGCAGCAACAAGTAATCCACGAGCTTAAAATAACTTTAGTCCATACTCCAAAAGAAAATAAAGAAGTTAGAGTGGCTGGATTGCCAGGCTTACATGTTCAAACCAACAGTAAATTTACAAAACAACCTTCTAGCAATAAATCTTTTACTGTTACTCAGCAATTAGGTGATAATAGCAAAGTTGTAGAAAAGTTAATTCACTAAGATAAATTAGCCCTTAGCAATTTTTGGTTTACTAGATAATTACCTACATTCTACTTAACTCGATACATTTGTAGGTTTAATCAAATCTTGAAGTTTTTGAAAAAAGAATATTGGCTCTGAGTGAGTTCATCAAGTAAAATGCTCATCTTTTGACTTCACTACCAGTAGACGCAGCTTAACAATTGAATTGGAGATGCTATATCTGCACACTTCATTAAATAGCCATTTACCCAGCTTTTACAGATATCAAGTCACACCAACTGAAAAGTATCAGCTATCAAATTGAGAGAGAAGTAAAATGAACGAACTGATTACAGCTATACCCACCGGAATCACAGCTTTTGTAGCTACAAACCTAGATGATTTAGTCATTCTCACACTGTTATTTGCTCAAGCAAATGCTACTTTCCGTCATCGTCATATCGTAATAGGTCAATACCTGGGATTTTGTACTTTGGTGATTGCCAGCCTATTTGGTTTTCTCGGCGGTTTAATATTACCATCTCATTGGATTGGGCTGTTAGGTTTAGTGCCAATTACCATTGGATTTAATCGTTTGATAAATACAGATAATGATGAATCTTCTGATACAGAATCAGGACTAGAATTTTCTAATTCTTCTATTTTCAGTAGTTTTTTATCTCCCCAAGCTTACAGTGTGGCTGCTATTACTATTGCTAACGGTAGTGATAATGTAGGAATTTATATGCCATTATTTGCTAATAGTGCTATTTCTGAGTTACTAGTAATCATTGCTGTGTTCTTACTACTGGTTGGTGTCTGGTGTTATGTCACTTATAAACTAACCTGTCAGAGTGCGATCGCAACTTTACTCACGCGCTATGGTAATAATTTTGTTCCCTTTGTCTTGATAGGCTTAGGTGTGTTTATTATCTTAGATAGTGCGGCGCTGACTCCAATTGCCTTAACAGTAGCTTGTCTCTGTTTAATGGGATTAATCAAAATCATTCAAACTTCCAAACTCAAAACTCAAAGTTTATAACTATAGAAATATATGAAAAAGTTTCCTCTCGCTTTTGCAATCTTAGTGTTTCTGATCAACTTAGTAGTAGCTTACCCATCTTGGGCGGTAACTCATCTATCTTTAGTCGATCATCCTCAGCATTTTGAAGTAGGACAAAAAGTTATTTGGCTGTACAAATCTCGTCCTGACTCTGCTGAAGTCCAAAAAATCCCGGCTGAAGTAGTTAAGTTAAGCCCTAAGCAAGTGCAAATTCAAGTCCGCAAAAAAAATAGCGAAGTTATTAATCGATGGGTGAATCCTAACAGGCTGGAAAGTTTTCCTAAGATTCAAGACTCAGCATTACGCTAAATCAAGACTGATGCAAACATCTTAAAAAAGCTTCCCCAGCCTAGCTAATAACTTCCTTAACTAATTATTAGGAATCTCAAACTAAGGAGAAAAATATGCAGTTCATCAAAATAGTTCTTGTCGCTCTTGTATTTATCTTAAATCTAACTTTTGCTCAACCTTCTTGGGCTGGTAAGGATTTTACTAAAGGGGCTGACTATGCGGAGGTAACACAGGAACTTAACCAACTTCTAACTGCGAAAGCTAATCCTGAACAAGCTGGTTATACACCTGAACAATTTCAGGAACGACTTTCACAATTACAGTCTCAGAAGTATGTAATGGAAACAGCAAGAAAACGGGCGCAGTGCTTTAATCAAACTGGTAGAACTTTGGGTGTCTATGCCAATAAACCAAAAAAATCTCCAACGCAACTATACTTTTTAGCAGCTGGGCAAATTACAGATGATGATTGGGATTGTGATGGTATTTACTTTCCTGCAGGTACACAGGTAGTTTTAACTCCCAATACTGAAGTCCAACAGTTGACGGAACCAATCGCGGTGAAGTTTGTCGATGGTACACAATCAATTGCTAGAACAAATCCAGTCACTGGTGCAATTGAATTGAATGTTGCCCCTGCCAATGTTTTCAAGGCTGGTGAAGGCAACTGGTTACTACCAACGTTATCTCAATTAGATATTGACGCGCAAGTTCCTAGTCCACAACTTATTGACTAATGCTTTTAGGCAGCATCAATTCTCTTTACACCAAATAATACTTTAGTCTCTCCTTCCTAGGAGGGATTTTTTATTAAGTAGACTACACAGAATTAATATGAGGTTTGTTGACTGTTAATACTCAGTAGCTAAACGTTGTGCAGATTCGAGATTTATATGAGGTTTTACTGAAATATCTCTAAAAAACTATTTTTTTCCGATGGTTTACGCTTCATTCTCCTTTTATCGCCTAAATTTTATCCATGCTTATAGTAATTTGCTGACTCAGTAACAAAAAATAAATCTAAATGATAGATCTAACTTTATAGTGTGTATAATACTTTGAACAACGGTATCCCGCCCGATATACCGTAAATGAAGGAGCAAATGCTGATGAGCAAGTTGCGGCATCTAGCGCAATTAGAATATCTAATTGTGGATAAATTTTTGCGGACTATACAGCGTCACCAACATATAGTTAAAAGGTGGTTGAAGGTACGTAATGTTGGCAGTTTTGTGAGTTTGTTGTTAGTAGGAGCTATTTTTAGTATAGCGATCGCTTCCTGCTCTGGAAATAGTTTCGCTAGCAATCAAGATGTTAAGCTCAAGCTTGTTTCCTTCTCTGTCACCAAAGCGGCTCATGACCAGATAATTCCCAAATTTGTCGAAAGCTGGAAGAAAGAACACAACCAAAATGTGACTATTGAAGCGACTTATGGCGGTTCTGGCGCTCAAACGGCAGAAATTATTGCAGGTTCGCAAGAAGCAGACATAGTACATTTGGCACTTCCCCTAGATGTCATCAAAATTCAGCAAGCAGGTTTGATTAAAGCAGGTTGGGAAACCAGATATCCTAGAAATGGTATTGTCAGTAAATCTGTAGCTGCGATCGTTACTCGTGAAGGTAATCCCAAAAACATTCAAACTTGGGCAGACTTGGCAAAAGATGATGTAAAAATAATTGCAGCTAATCCAAAAACTTCTGGTATTGCTATTTGGGAATTCTTAGCTTTCTGGAGTTCTGTGAGTCTAACAGGCGGCGATGAAACAGCAGCATTAGATTATGTCACTAAAGTTTATAAGAACATCCCTGTACTAACCAAAGATGCCCGTGAAGCCAGCGATTCATTCTTCCAAAAAGGCGAGGGAGATGTCTTAATTAACTACGAAAACGAGGTAATTTTGGCACAAATAGGTGGGTTGAAACAGCCTTATGTTGTCCCTCAAGTGAATATTTCCATTGATAATCCCGTGGCTCTAGTTGACAAAAACGTTGATAAACACCGTACAAGAGAAGTTGCACAAGCATTTGTGAATTTTCTGTACTCAACAGAAGCGCAACGGGAATTTGCCAAATTACAGTATCGTCCTGTTAACCCCACCGTTACCCAAGAAGTGGCATCAAAACAACCGCCAATTCAAACTTTGTTTACATCTCAAGATTTAGGTGGTTGGGAGCTTATCCAGAAAAAGTTTTTTGCAGATGGGGCAATTTTTGATAAAGTTCATGCTGCCAGCAAATCATAACTTGTAATTTTTCATCCAGCATCCTTGTTTTTTAATAAAAGAACAAGAATTATTCACCACTTGTTTTCAATTAATAATTATTATGATTTTTCGTAGCCTATCGAAGGATAATTTTTTCCTCGCATCTCTAATGGTTCTTGTCAGCGGTATTACTGCTTGTGGTAGCGGGCAAGAATTAAAAAGTCAGGTAAGTATTGATGGCGCAGCCGTGGGTTTTCCTATTTCCCTCGCAGTAGCAGAAGAATACCAAAAGGTGAAAGCTAGCGCGAAAGTTAGCGTCGCTTCTAGTGGTACAGGTGGCGGTTTCAGTAAATTTTGTAATGGTGATATTGATATTGTTGGTGCTTCTCGTACCATCAGGAATGAGGAAATCAAAAAATGTCAAAGTAAGAAGATTGAGTTTGTAGAATTACCCATAGGGTTAGACGGCGTAGCTGTAATTGCAAATCGTAAAAACGACTTTGCTAAATGTCTAACTATTAAAGAAATGAATACAATTTGGAGTGGTAAATCAGATGGGAAAATATTGACTTGGGATCAAGTTAATCCTAAGTTTCCTAAGCTACCACTGAAACTCTATGCACCGGCTTCTGATACGGGAACCTTTGATTATTTAACTCAAGCTGTTACTGGTAAAGCCAAAAATGGACGTACTGACTACACTCCGAGTCATAATCAAAACCTCTTAGTGCAAGGTGTTTCCGGGGATGAATCAGCATTGGCCTATGTGGGGATATCTTACTACATTCAAAACCAAGACAAACTTAACTTAGTTGCTATCGAAAACCTTAAAGGTGAATGTCAAAAACCAGTTCCTTTGGATAATGTCCTCAAAAACACCTACACACCTTTGTCTCGTCCCCTCTTCATCTATGTCAGCAAGATATCTTTAGATAACAAGCCAGCAGTCAAAGAATTTGTCGATTTTTATCTAGAAAATTCTTGGAAGTGGGTAGATGGTGCTGGATATGTCGCACTACCTGATGAAGCTTATGCCAAGGTAAAACAAAAATTTGCGGCTGGAGAAACTGGAACAAAATTTCAAAAAGCCAAGCCTGGTGAGCCAATTACAAACTTTCTTTAGACAAATCTCCGGGTAGAGCAATTCAAACAATATTTGTAGCCAGAATTTAACTGTTTATGCAAAATACCATTTCTCAGGACAATCCTTATTTACCACCGAGACAATCACTAGATAAAGATATATCTGAAGATATCTCAGAAAGGATTGTGGGAGCAATTTTATTTGCTTGTGCTTTAGTTTCTGTTTTGACTACCTTTGGTATTGTATTCATTATCTTTCAGGAAACATTTGGGTTTTTCCAAGAAGTTTCCTTTGCCCAATTCTTCCTTGATACTAAATGGACACCTCTGTTTGCAGAGAGACATTTTGGCATTTGGCCTTTAATTAATGGCACTTTCTTGACTACAGCTATTGCGATGTCAGTTGCTATTCCTTTGGGTTTATCTTCTGCCATTTACTTAAGTGAATATGCTCAACCCAAAGTAGCTGCCGTTTTACGCCCAGCAGTGGAACTTTTAGCAGGGATACCAACTGTAGTATATGGTTACTTTGCATTATTATTTCTGACACCATTACTGCGTCATATCATCCCTCTGGAAATATTCAATTCCTTAAGCGCTGGGTTAATGATGGGAGTAATGATTACGCCCACTGTTGGCTCTATTAGCTTAGATGCTATTCGCTCAGTTCCACGTTCTTTGCGAGAAGGAGCTTATGCTTTAGGTATTACAAAACTGGAGACCATTTTTAAAGTAGTTCTCCCAGCCGCACTTTCGGGAATTATCGCCTCGATTATTTTGGGCATTTCTCGTGCTGTGGGTGAAACAATGACTGTCCTCATCGCCGCCGGACTACAGCCAAAGCTGACTGTGAGTTTTGCGGAATCAATAGCAACAATGACAGCTTACATGGCACAAATTTCTGGCGGAGATAGTCCGCGTGGAAGTCTCAATTTCAAGACTTTATATGCTGTTGGTGCAGTTTTGTTTGTGCTTACCCTATCTTTGAATATTGTGAGTTACTGGGTTGCTAATCGTTATAAGGAAAAGTACGAGTAATAGCTATGGCTACTAGTTATCAAGACAATGATTCCTTTACATCTGCGGCAGAATTTGCTGATAATGTTGACAAAAGAGAGACTTTAGGAAAAGTATTTGAGATAATTTTTTTGATTGGGTTGCTGATTGGTATATTTGTCCTAGCATTGCTACTTTTTGATATTTTGGGAGATGGATTAGGCAGATTTTTGTCCCCAGGATTTCTGACAGAAACCCCTTCTCGGTTTCCCGATCAAGGTGGTATTCGTCCTGCTATTGTTAGCAGCATTCTTTTGGGACTTGTTGTGATTTTTGTCACTGTCCCAATTGGTGTAGGGGCAGCTTTATATCTCGAAGAGTATGCACCAAAAGTTTGGTGGACAGCAGTTATTGAGATTAATATCAGTAATCTGGCAGGTGTACCTTCTATCGTCTATGGATTGCTGGGTTTAGGAGTTTTCAATTATTTGCTTGGATTTGGCCCTGCTTTGATTTCTGGAGCATTGACTTTATCTTTGCTATCTTTACCAGTCATTATTGTCACCTCTAGAGAAGCAATTCGCGCTGTCCCGGATTCGCTGAGAAATGCTTCCTACGGCTTAGGTATCACCAAATGGAAAACTATCAGCAGTCACGTTTTACCATATGCTGTTCCTGGTATTCTGACGGGGGTGATTATCTCTGTATCTCGTGCCATTGGTGATGCAGCATCTCTAATTGTTGTAGGTGCTGTAGGTTTTCTCACGTTCAACCCTGGTTTGTTTCAGAGATTTATGGCATTACCCATTCAAATTTACAGTTATATAACTCGTCCTGAACCAGGTTTTGCTAGTGCAGCAGCAGCCACGATTATTGCGTTGTTAATCTTGATTTTAGTTTTAAATGGTATAGCCATTTATATTAGACAACGCTTCACTATTAATTAATCAGGTAATCAACTGAATTTTTGATTTTATTAATCAGGTATTGCATAGATACTAGGAGATTCGCCAAATGCCATCATATCCCAGAAACAATAGAAGCCCATTAGATACTGCCACACTAGATCAAAGCAATACAGTATTCAATGTTGAAGGTGTGAAAGTCTACTATGGGGGATTTTTAGCACTTCTAGATGTCTATTTGCAGATTCCTGAACAACAAATAGTAGCGTTTATTGGCCCTTCAGGATGCGGGAAAAGTACCCTACTACGTTGCTTCAACCGCATGAATGATTTGATTCCGGGTGCTAAAGTGCAGGGTAGGTTAAATTACCGCGATCGCAATATTTACGATCCCAAAATTAATTCTGTAAAATTACGCCGTCAAGTTGGGATGGTGTTTCAAAGGCCGAATCCTTTTCCCAAATCAATCTACGAAAATATTGCTTTTGGCCCCCGTTCTAATGGTTATAAGGGTAATCTGGATGAATTAGTGGAAGATTCTCTCAGACGCGCTGCGATTTGGAGCGAAGTTAAAGACAAACTTAAAGAAAAGGGTACAGCGTTATCTGGAGGACAACAGCAACGACTCTGCATTGCCAGAGCGATCGCCATGAAGCCAGATGTATTATTAATGGATGAACCATGCTCAGCGCTAGATCCCATTTCTAGCCGTCAAGTAGAAGAACTCTGCTTAGAACTTAAGGAGCAATACACCATAATTATGGTTACCCATAATATGCAACAAGCTGCTAGAGTTGCAGATTGGACAGCTTTCTTTAATACAGAAATAGACGAACACAGCAAACGTCGCGGAAAATTAGTCGAGTTTAGTCCTACAGAGCAAATGTTCAGTTCGCCGCAAACAAAAGAAGCCGAAGACTATATTAGCGGACGCTTCGGTTAAGCAAGTTCATCTGTTTATCAGGGAACAGAGAAGAAAGCGAGTTGTTTGCAAAAACCAAAGATGATTCCGCAAGTCCCTAAGCTTTTCGAGTGATGTTTTAACTCACTCTCAGCGTTAGCGAATCCCTCAGATTAAATAAGCTACGCGTCATGTTTCCCAGACAACGCGTAGCGTTTCCTTTAGGAGCAGAGAAGGCTAATTTTTACTGTTGTAAATATTAATAACAAAAGTTTAAATTGAGAATAGCTATAATATAAATGTTCTTACCAGCAAGATTTTACTCCATTATAATGACTACCTTACCTTTAACAAATATCTTTTTCATCCTAGGTATTGTTTTTTTGCTAATTGCTGTTTTAGGAAGCTCAAAAATAGGCTTTATCGAAATTAATCCTGGTTGTTTCGGCAGAACATTAGCGTTGTTTCTAGGGGTCGCTAGTTTGGC
This sequence comes from Calothrix membranacea FACHB-236, assembly GCF_014696315.1. Classification (GTDB taxonomy): domain Bacteria; phylum Cyanobacteriota; class Cyanobacteriia; order Cyanobacteriales; family Nostocaceae; genus Aulosira; species Aulosira membranacea. The sequence goes on along the minus strand of NZ_JACJPX010000028.1, from coordinate 12,417 downwards.
TTTTGTATTTCTAGGAGGTAATTTACCTCTAGAAAATATTAATGCGATCGGGAATTATTTAGCTAAAGCAATTCAACAGAATTTTAATTCTATGAGTGAACTTTTCAATTCTTAGTACTAGTAAAAGTATCCTTTGCAGGTGTCTTCTGTACAAGGTTATGGCACTTGCAATAAATTAAATACGTATTATCGATTGACTTTTAGTTGTTTTATGTCATAATAGTAACTGAAATACATATAAGATCCAAGCTCAGGACTCATATACTAATGTATAGTGGATAAACTGTAGCAGCCGAAAAATAATTTAAGGCTGAAAATATCTGCTAAATTGTCATTATCGATACTTAATTTTGCTAAATATATCTGCTATAAAAATTTATTAAAATTAGCTATTATTTTATAATAAAGGTTTTTAAATAAAACCTAATATAGAGCTTAGAAAAATTGGCGATCGCCTCTTATCAGTAAGTTCCAATTCTACAAAATTATTCATTCCTTACATTTTCTAGGCTTTTTAATCAATCAAATTAACTCGGTTTTGCAATCACCCAAAAACGGATATTCTACAACAGGCGATATTGGTTTTTAAATATCAACTTTCAACACTTAATATCAGGGAAAAAGCAATGAACCAAATTGTAAAACCAGTTTTAGAAACCATAAGTCAGTTTTTGCCTTTTGTCACTAATAAATTATTTCAGTTGCTCGTTCATTGGCCTTATTCTGCATCTGATACCATTTCAACAAAAATCCAAAGTTGTTTGCTGGAGGGCTAATGAGCAAAGCAAAACAATTGAAATTAGGTGCATTCATGCGCCCGGTCAGCATACATACTGGTGCTTGGCGCTATCCTGGAGCTTTGCCTGATGCCAATTTTAACTTCCCCGCACTGAAACAATTCATCCAGAAGCTAGAGCAGGGGAAGTTCGATGCATTCTTCATGGCTGATCACTTGGCGCTGCTGAATATGCCCATCAACGCCCTCAAGCGCAGTCATACCGTCACTTCCTTTGAACCTTTTACCCTACTGTCTGCCCTCGCTAGCGTCACCGAACATATCGGGCTAGTAGCTACAGCTTCCACGACCTATGACGCACCTTTCCACATAGCTCGTCGTTTTGCATCTCTCGACCATATCAGTGGCGGTCGTGCTGGCTGGAACATTGTCACCACAGCAAATCCCCATGCAGCTCTCAACTTTGGCTTAAAAGAAGAGGTAGAGCATGACGAACGTTACGCGCGGGCGAGGGAATTTTATGATGTCGTTACTGGTCTTTGGGATTCCTTCGCTGACGATGCATTTATCAGAGACGTAGAATCTGGAATTTATTTCGATCCCGACAAAGTTCATATTCTGGCTCATCAAGGAAAATATCTCTCGGTGCGGGGGCCGTTGAACATTGCTAGGCCTGTGCAAGGTTGGCCTGTGATAGTTCAGGCGGGAGCTTCGGAAGCAGGAAGACAATTAGCTGCCGAAACTGCAGAGGTCGTATTTGCCGCTGCTACTAATTTGGAGTCCGGCAAAGCTTTCTTTGCTGACATAAAAGGACGGACACGAGCGATTGGACGAGATCCAGACAGCATCAAAATTCTTCCCGGTGCTTTAGTGATTGTGGGTGAAACTGTAGCAGCTGCATACGCCAAACGTGCCTATTTGGATAGCTTGGTACATTATGACAGCGGCATTGCTAGTTTAAATAGTGCCCTGGGCTACGATGTTTCAGACTTCGATCCAGACGGCCCCTTGCCAGAAATACCCGAGACTAATGCTGGTCGCAGCTCACGAGAACGAGTCATAGCAATGGCACAAAAAGAGAATCTGACAATTCGCCAGCTAGCGCAACGCGTTGGTAGTTATGGCGGACTAGCATTTGTCGGTACGCCCCAAACCATCGCTGATGAGATGGAGCAATGGCTGACTGAAGAAGGGTCTGACGGCTTCAACGTCATGTTCCCTTTTCTACCTGAAGGGTTGAACGATTTTGTAGACCAGGTTGTGCCAGAACTGCAACGACGTGGCATCTTCCGCAAAGAGTATGAGGGGAAGACGCTGCGCGAGAATTTGGGACTGGCGCGCCCCGCTAACCACTTCTTTGAGACTGCAACCGCCTCTGTAAGCTAGATGCGGTCATTGCCAACATATTAAAGAGAAAAACAATGACTCAAATTGAAGAAAAAGCTTTAGATTCTACCTTTAACTTTTCGGCTCCTGTAACCGCCAGTTCTCCGGAACTGCAAACGCTGTTCGATTTTATTGCTTTAGGAGCAAGTGAGCGCGATCGCGATCGCATCCTCCCTTTTGATATTATCGACTTGATCCGGCGTTCCAGATTAGGTGCATTACGTATCCCTGTTGCTGAAGGTGGCGCTGGTAGTACTGCACGGGAGCTATTTGAAGTTGTGATTCGCCTAGGAGATGCTGATCCGAACGTCGCTCACATTGTGCGGAATCACTTCTCTGTTACAGAGAGAATTTTGCGTTCTGAACGTACCCAGAGAAATCGCCGTTGGCTCAAAGCCGTTGTTGATGGTGCAATTATTGGACTCGCTGCAACCGAATTAGAAGCCAAGCGCTCTGGTGGTGGTCAAGTCGTGAATACAAAATTAACACCCGATGGTGACGGCTATCGTCTGAATGGTAAAAAGTATTACAGCACAGGTAGTATTTATGCAGACTTAGTTTTCGTGCGCGTGTTAGCACCAGATAATACTACAGCCTTCACACTCATTCCTACCAAGCGCGAGGGTATTGAACTTGTAGATGATTGGGATGGCTTTGGACAAAGGCTAACAGGTACAGGAACTACTACCTTTACCAATGTCCGCGTCGAGGCTGATGAAGTCATTCTTGATACAGATACAGATAGAGACAACCTGCCCTACAACATTGTCCCACAATTGTTCCTAACAGCAATTAACGCAGGGATTATTCGCAGTGTGCTACGCGAGGCAAAAAACCTCATCCACAAACGCCCTCGAACCTTCTATCATGCCGTAGCCGAGCAAGCTGCGGATGATCCTTTATTGCAGCAAACCGTCGGTCAAATCTCGGCCAATGCCTTTGCTGCTGAAGCGGTTGTCTTAACCGCAGCTGATGCTCTTGATCGCCTCCCATCTGCCAAAGCCCAGGGTGAAGAGGCAGAAACAGCGGCAGCACTGGCAGCTTCTTTAAGTGCATCTAAAGCAAAATTGATTGTCGATGAGTTAGTGCTACGTTCAACCACCCTATTATTTGAAGTTGGTGGAGCATCTACAACTAAAAAAAGCTCCAACTTGGATCGTCATTGGCGCAACGCCCGCACTCTAGCATCACACAATCCCAGCCACTTCAAAGCCCGTGCGATCGGAGACTATGAAATCAACGGGAAAGCATTACCGGAGAGAGGGTTTTTTTAGGGCAGAGGGGCAGAGGAAGCAGAGGAGAAATAACCATACCCGATGACGGCAGTTGCTACAACGGGGGTTCCCCCTGCAAGGCACTGCCTCCCCAATACCTCATGCCCAATACCCCACCTATAGCAATTGAGACAGCCGGCGCATATCGTGAAAAACTATCTTGGCTCCAGCCTCAAAAAGAGCAGTGCGTAGACTCGCAGCGGCTTTTCGTGAGACATCGCTGTGATGGGCATAGCCAAAAACAGTCATTCCTGCTGCGGATGCTGCTTGTACGCCCGGTACAGAATCCTCAATTACAGCACAATCTTTTGGATTTGTATTCATTTGCTCGGCTGCATAGAGATACACATCGGGAAAAGGTTTGGGGCGTGAAACATCATTAGCGCTATATATTTGTCCATCAAATTGATGCAGCAGCCCCGTTAATTTCAATACCATTTGAATATGGCGGTGGCTACTATTTGATGCCACACATTTTGGTAATGTCATCTGCTCCAATACTTCGCTAATGCCTGGAACTGGTTTTAGTTCTTGCTCTAAGGGAGCCATTTCTCGCTCCTTACAAAGTTCCATAAAGTTTTTGGGTAATGGTTTGTTGTAAGATGTCTCGATAATCTCTAAACAGGTTTTTAAAGACTTGCCAATAAATTTTTGAGTTACTTCTGCATAGGTAATAGGAAAGCCAGCCTCAGTGAGCGTTTCTGCAAAAACGCGATTAATAATTGGTTCGCTATCAACCAAAACTCCATCACAATCAAAAATCACAAGCTCGAATTGATTTTGACCCATATTTTTGCCTCAAATTTAGGATTTTATCATAAGATTAATAATTATTTATCCTTTACTTTTGAGGAGCGATCGCCAAGGATTTTTCTAAACTACAAGACAATTTTTGTTAACTACTTTTATTAAAATTTTATTTAAAAAACGAGATTTTATTTGCATATCATTGATTTTTGCTTGGTAAATCAAATGCATTTACCCTGATATCTCTAACTGTTTAGGGCGGCCGCATCATGTCAATAAGGCTAGACCATTCTCAATAGGCTCAAAAATAATCGCATTAAGCCATGCTTATTGACAAAGATTTTAGCGATCGCTTTGAGGTTTGGACAGTGGTTCAAATGATAAATGCTGATTTTTCCGTTGATTCTCAATTTCAGTAGTCACCAAGTATACTTTAGATGCGTTCGCCCTGTCTAACTGTTTGATATCTCCATCTTTTGGTTGGTCTATTTCGATAAATTTTGGCCCGACAATCAGAACTGTCACCATCATTAATAGACTTGTCACCATGATGATGCTCACGACGTTGGGGTCGTCAAAATTACTTGTACCTACTAATAATGCTGCGGCAAAATTGCGTTGGGCTGTTCCTACTCCTAACACCCGTTGAGTGTCAACACCAGGCCCACCTAAGAGATAACCAACGCTAAAGGAAAAGATAATAAATACTGCACAAACAAAGATTGCACCTGTTTTTAATAACCCAATAATATCGTTGGTGTGAATTATTAATCTGACTACTAAACCTAAAAGTAATCCATTACTAGATAATTTGAAGAAAATAGGCTGAATAACAGGAGCGATCGCAGCAAATTTGGCTTTGATAAATAGTCCAATTACTAACGGGCTAATCATCATCAATAATAAAGGTTTGCCAATATCCCAAGAATTGATTTTCACTCCTTGCACCACTAAGGGTAGTACTAACGGCATATAAAAAATCGTGCCAAGCATCAGCAACATCATTAATCCCACAGAAAAGGCTATATTGCCCTTCACTATTTGAGCAAGTTTAGGCAAAGCTGGGGGGCCTGATGCTAGTGCCATGATGAGTAAACCATCTTTTAATGCTTCACTCAAAGGTACTATTTGTACTAGCAGATAAACAAAACTTGGCACCAATATAAAATTGGTCAGCAAAGACAATATGACAAGTCTGGGGCTGCGGAGTGGTTCCCAAATTTGTTTAATAGTTAGACCTAAACCTGCACCTAACATAGTGAATACAATGAATGTGAATAGTGCAAGTTTGTCGATTATTACTAATATTTCATTCATGATTTATAGGGTATGGGGCATGGGGCATTGGGCATGGGGCATAGTTATTTCTCCTCTGCTTGCTCATTTCCATGCCCCAATATTGATTACTTCAACTCCAGGCTGACTTGTTGTAAGTTACCAGTGAAGTTAAAGGGTACTTGGTAGGTGTCAACTACAGGAGTACCTGTATCTCTGCCTACATCAAAGGTTTCGTCTAGGGCTAAACGGTAAGCGATGGTTTTATCCACTCGACCTTCAGCTACCTGTTGGTCATTGATGAATAATTTCCCAATGCCACCTGCACCTACACCACCGTCATAATCAAAGTTGAACCGGATTGTAGATTTACCAGAGGGTAATTTTTCTGGTGATTGAATGGTGTAGCGGGCGGTATTGGCATAGTTGTAGATATATGTGGGCTTACCATCCTCAAGGAAAAAGCTCCAACCAGCAAAGCGACCGCCTTGGGTTAAAATTACACCTTCTGCCCCTTTTTCCGGAATTTCTACATTAGCCGTAATAGTGAAGGAGCGATTTTTCAAATTTGGGGCGCTACCTTCTGGAATGCCAACTGTACCAGGATAGTAGGTGAATGTTGTGCGTCCTTTGGTGAGGCTGGGACGAATTTTGACATCAAATCTTTCCGCAATGCGATCGTCTAGTGGTAAGACGTTATGCTTTTTAGCTTCTTTTAAAAACAACTTTTGCAGTTTTTCTAGCTTCTGGGGGTTTTTCTTAGCTAGATTATTTGCCTCGCTGAAATCTTCGGCAATGTTGTACAGTTCCCACTCATCTGTATCAAAGCTACCTTTTACAGTTCGTTCCCAAGGTAAGCGACCATGACGCGCTGCAGCTACCCAACCTTCATCGTAAATGGCTCGGTTGCCTAGCATCTCGAAATACTGAGTTTCCCGATGAGAGGACGCATTAGGATTATTAAACGTATATGCGAGGCTAGTACCTTCTATTGGTTGTTGCTTCACACCATTCACTTCTTTTGGTACAGTAATTCCCGCTACTTCTAAAATCGTGGGCGTGATATCAATTACATGATGGAATTGACTGCGAATGCTACCTTGGTCTTTGATATTTGCGCCCCAGGAAATCACTAAGGGGTTACGAGTACCGCCAAAGTGAGAGGCGATTTGCTTTGTCCATTGAAAGGGAGTATTGACTGCCCATGCCCAAGCAGCCGGAAAATGGTTGAATGTTTTGGGGCTACCCAAATCATCATAGGCAGCTAGCAGTTGTTGAAGATTTTCGGGTACGGCGTTGAAAACTTGGAGTTCGTTGACACTACCTGTTAAACCACCTTCGGCACTAGCACCGTTATCTCCCACAACATAGATTACTAAGGTGTTATCCAGTTCTCCCAGTTGGTCAACAGCATTAATTAACCTGCCGACTTCATAATCTGTATGACCTAAAAATCCAGCAAATACCTCTGCCATGTGGGCATAGAGTTTTTGCTGTTCTGCTGAGAGGGAATCCCAAGCTGGTAATTCTTGGGGGCGAGGGGTGAGTTGGGCATTAGCAGGAATTACACCCTGTTGCTTTTGTCGGGCAAAGGTTTCTTCGCGTAATTTATCCCAGCCTTGGTCAAATTTGCCTTTATATTTGTCAATCCATTCTTTAGGGGCGTGGTGGGGTGCGTGGGTAGCACCGGTGGCGAGATAGGCGAAAAACGGTTTTTCTGGTGCAATAGATTGTTGGTTGCGAACCCAGGCGATCGCATGGTCTACTAAGTCAGGTGTTAGGTGATAATCTGGTTTGTTGGGTTTATCTATCCGTTTAGTGTTTTCCACTAAAGCCGGACTCCACTGATTAGTATCACCACCAAGAAAGCCGTAAAAATACTCAAACCCTAACCCTGTAGGCCAGCGATCGAAAGGCCCGGCGGCGCTAGTTTCAAAGTCTGGTGTGTTATGCCATTTACCAAAAGCCGCTGTATTATAGCCATTTTGTCGCAGGATTTCGGCAACGGTAGCAGCACTCTTGGGCAAAATCGTTGTGTAGCCAGGATAACCTGTGGCTAATTCCTCAACTACCCCTGTATTAACTGAATGGTGATTGCGTCCAGTTAACAAAGCTGCTCTAGTAGGCGAACACAGGGCGGTGGTGTGAAATTGGTTGTAGCGTAATCCTGTTTCGGCTAGGCGCGTTAAGTTGGGAGTATCCACCGGGCCGCCAAAGGTACTGGCTTGTCCAAAGCCCACATCATCCAATATGACTAGCAAGACATTGGGAGCTTTGGCTGGGGCGGTGATGGTTGGGGGAAAGTCTGGTTGTGATTCTTTATAGGTGAGGCCGATTTTACCCTTAAACTCTGGTAAGGGCACAGGTAAAACCTCAGATGTAGCAGCTAAGGCGCGGCCATTGATCGTTAACAAAACTATCAATAATGATAAAGCGATCGCCTTGGCAATTTTTGGCAATACATTCCAGGGCTGGGATTCAAACTTCATTCTTTATCCTTTCTGTAGTCAGGTTCTTTACTAAGCGAAATCCGATATGAGTTGTTCCCGTATCTGGCGCTTGAGATTCTCGCGCTGCAGGACGAAAGCGGCTGCAATAGTTAGGCGCACACAGATAAGAACCACCTTTAATTACATGTAGGGCTTTCTCGCTAGGTTTATTAGGGTCAAAACTTTGTTCCGGGCCTGTAGGATTAACACTGTGGGTTTTGTGGTTATGTCCTGGCATAAACCAATCGGATGTTAATTCCCAAACATTACCAGTCATGTCATAAAGCCCATAACCGTTGGATGGAAAGGAACCAACCGGGGCAATACCTGTGTAACCATCTTTTTGAGTATTAAAAAAAGGAAAGATTCCTTGCCAAGTGTTAGCTTTTTTATCCGAGTATTCATCGCCCCAAGCATAAGTTGCAGCATCTAACCCACCACGGGCGGCGTATTCCCATTGGGCTTCTGTAGGTAGTGATTTTCCTGCCCATTGGGCGTAAGCTACAGCATCTTCGTAAGCAATATGAACAACTGGATAGTTATCTTGATGAGCAATTCCGCTTTCTTCGCCAAAGGGATGTCGCCAATTCGCTCCAGTCTGCCAATGCCACCAATTCAGTAGTTTTGCTTCTGGTTGTACTATTGCAAACACTAAAGAACCGGGTAATCTCTGCTCATCTGGTAAGTCGGGAAACTGTTCTTTTGATAAAGGTCTCTCTGCAACTGTGACATAACCTGTCGCTTTGACAAACTCTGCAAATTGAGAATTTGTCACCTCGTATTTATCTATACAAAATGAACTAACTCTTACCTCTTGTGCTGAGAGTTCTTCTATATAACCGGAATTATCCGATCCCATCGTAAATATCCCACCAGGAATCATTACCATTTCTGGAGGACAGGGATTAGCCGTAGCAGCAAAAGTGGGAGGAATGTAGGTGTAGCCCGCCGTAGACATCGCTACACCCATAACCAATAACAGCGCTAAAAAACTTTTCCTTAACACAGTGGTGTTGATTGTTAACAAGAAGAAATCAAAATTCAGACACAATATTGCTGATAAATATTCATCAGTCTATTAATATGCAAAAAATCAGCAATTTTTGACGAATGAAAAATTGCCATGAATTTGCACTAATTTAAAAAAATTTATATTGTTTTATACTCAAATCATACTTTATGTTGATAGATTTACCGTACTTAAGACAATATTGATAACCTACCTCTTAAGCAAAAATAAGTCAAGAACTTTGTTTGATGGCATTGATATAGCCTGACAAATCCTCCAGTATCACGATAGAAGAATTCCTGATTCAGGCAACGCTTATCGATATCCCCTGCCATCAAAAGTCATTAAATTATTATATATACTGTGCTATTTTATGAGCGATCGCATTTCATCGCGTAAATATTATCAAGCCGTTTTGCAAGAGATTTCATATTAGAAAACACATTATTTTGTGTCTCTGCTTTCTCCTCTGTTGAATATTTCAAAGCATAGATTCCGGCTGAATGTGCAGCTTGAATTCCGACATCGCTATCTTCAATAACAACACAAGATTCCGGCGTAAATCCCATTTTATTGGCTGCGTGTAAAAATAAACCGGGTTCAGGTTTCCACGAGCCTATATCATAAGAACTAAACAAGCTATCGCCAAAATAATGCGATAGATTTGTGACATTTAAAGCCTTACGAATTTTAGCTATAGGCGCACTTGAAGCAATACAAACAGGATATTTCAGAGTTTTGAGCATCTCTGGAACACCTGTTACTGGCTGCAAATAAAATTCAAATAATTCATTCACTTTTTGACGATATGCTCTTTCAAAATTAATAAGTAGCTTTACGCTATATCTTATTTCTATATCCGCTAAAATTAAAGCCAATTTTCTGCCACGATATCGACAAATTAGACTTTCAATTGATTCATTTATAAAAGGTAGTAAATCGATAAATGCTTGGTTACAAAGCCTCTCACTATCAACTAATGTTCCATCTAAATCAAAAATGATACAAAGATGCTTCATTTATGAAAAATAAAAACAAAAATTATTCCGTTTCAAATCGTTGACGGTTAACAGTTAACAGTCAACCGTCAACAGCGAACTAACTTTGATAAGGGCGTGGTAGTTGGCGCAATTTATGAGCAGTATCTAATTCACTGTTATTTTTTCTGCCATATCCCCAACCTAAGATGCGACGATATTCACCCATAATCCCACTGTCAATTAACTCATCCTCGTTGACTGCAACATTGGTATGAGATTGGGGTGCAACATAAAGCGCATCTGCTGGACAGTATGCTTCACACATAAAACAAGTTTGACAGTCTTCCTGACGCGCGATCGCAGGTGGTTGGTTAGGAACTGCGTCAAAGACATTGGTAGGGCAGACTTGAACGCAGACATTACAATTAATGCAGAGTTGATGACTGACAAGCTCGATCATGATACTGAAGCTATAGTTTGAGTTGTTAATACTGGTGATGTCGTAGTCTCATCTGTAATCCAATCCCGTCTTACCCAAAGCTTATCTAAGCCGCCTGTGGCTTGGTAATAACGCTGATTGGGATCAGTTTCGGGATAGTCTATGCGAATATGTTCGCTGCGGGTTTCTTTGCGATGTAAAGCGCTAAAATATCCCCATCGTGCTACAGCCGTCAGCGCAGCAGCTCTGCGAGAAAATTCGATATCGCGCACAGTATCTTGTTTCGGGTTTCCTTGTACTTGCTGCCACAAAGTTTCTAATTTGGCGAGAGAATCTAGAAGTTTCTGCTCAGAACGCAAGTAATTCTTTTCTAAGGGGAATACTTCAGCTTGAACACCACGCACGATCGCGTTACTATCGAATGTTTCAGATGTGGGGGATTGCGAGGCGCTACGCTCCGCCTTCGGCGAACGCATTCCCGCTTGTCCAGTAGGATGCACAACTCTTTCATGAGCGCGATCGCCCAAACTCTTCGCAAAGGCGGCTGCACCTTCTCCCGCCCATTGTCCTGTAGAAATTGCCCAAGCAGCATTAGGGCCACCACCCCCAGAAGCTAAACCAGCCAAAAATTCTCGCGATGCTGCATCACCGGCGGCGTAGAGTCCGGGTACTTTTGTCCCGCAACTATCATTGATAATCCGAATTCCACCTGTACCCCTGACTGTACCTTCTAGAACCAAAGTTACAGGTACTCGTTCTGTATAGGGGTCAATACCAGCTTTTTTATAAGGTAAATACGCGATGAAATGAGACTTCTCAATTACTGCTTTGACTTCAGGTGTGGCTCGATCCAAACGAGCATAAACGGGGCCTTTTAAGAGGGCGTTGGGAAGGAATGCGGGATCGCGACGACCATTGATATAACCGCCTAAATCGTTACCTGCTTCATCGCTGTAACTAGCCCACCCAAAAGGAACACCCCTTGTAACTGTGGCATTAAAAGCGGTTGAGATAGCATAGTGATTAGAAGCCTCCATACTAGAGAGTTCACCGCCAGCTTCCACAGCCATCAGCAGTCCATCACCTGTATTGGTATTGCAACCTAAAGCTTTACTCAAATATGCACAACCACCATTTGCTAAAACTACTGCACCAGCACGAACGGTATAGGTGCGATTATTTTGTCGCTGTACGCCTCTAGCGCCAGCCACAGAGCCATCTTCAGCTAATAACAGTTCTAGGGCTGGGCTTTGGTCGAGAATTTGCACGCCCACACGCAACAGGTGTTTGCGAAGTACTCGCATATATTCGGGGCCATAATAACTTTGGCGCACAGATTCCCCATTTTCTTTGGGGAAACGATAGCCCCAATCTTCCACTAGGGGCAAACTTAGCCAAGTTTTTTCAATGACACGTTCAATCCAACGTATGTTAGCGAGGTTTTTTCCAATGCGGTAACGTTCCGATACAACTTTCTCCCAATTTTCTGGAGAAGGTGCCATGATGCCATTACCACTGGCTGCTGCTGCACCGCTTGTACCTAGAAAACCTTTATCTGCAATGATGACTTTTACGCCTTGGGCGACTGCTGCTGATGCGGCCCATGCTGCGGCGGGCCCACCACCAATTACCAGCACATCGGCGGTTAGTTGGAGTTCTGTTTCGCTATCGACTGTGAGCAATTGTTTTTCCTCCTTGTTGGTAGTTGCACCCTGTTTGGGGAATTCAAAATTAATAACCCCGCAGATGAGTCTGGGGGGTTGAATTCATGTTGTTTGGTTGCGTAAGTCGGCAAGCAAGTTCAAACAGTATAGATAAACATATGATTTCAGATAATATGATATCCTAATTATTAGGTTTTCAAAATTAAATATTGCAAATTAATCTCTTATCTCTGTCAATACCTTAGCCAAAATAAGAGGGTAAAAAAATTTTGGCAAAAATGGCAAAAGGACTAATACATAAGCCTTGAGCTTACAAGACTTATATCTTGCACCTGGAAATTTGAATGTCAATTCCATGACTAAGTGCCAAGTCTCTCAGACGTTCAATGTCTTGTAAAAGAAGTAACAGTACTAATTG